>NZ_JBSFKI010000017.1:0-205636 GCF_053598475.1 Kitasatospora sp. NPDC001119 | reverse complement strand
CAGTTCTTGGCGTAGATCCACTTCGCTCTCCTTGGTTGCCGTGACCAGCAACGCGATCAACGAGAAGAGGAAGTGCAGATAACGGTGCACTGGCGACGTGAAAGCCCCTCGGTGCCTTGGGGGTTGAGGATGTGCAGCGGCATCGACGCGAAGCGCTTCGTCGGGTCGAGGGCGTCGTCGCGGATGTTGCCGGAGGAGACCCGCAGGATCGGGATGCCGGCGGGCTCGGCGACCTCCCGCTCGATCCGGTCGAGGTGCTCGTAGACGGCGCGCGGTTCCCAGCCGGTGTCGGCGAAGATCGCGGCGTCGAGGCCGGGCAGGTGGCCTTCGGCGGCCAGGAGCAGCAGCGCACTGCTCTGTACTCCGGCGCCGAGTGAGAGAACTCGCAGGGCGGGAGCGGTCGTTGTGGTCACGGAGGTGTCCTTGGTGTGGGCGGGTGGACGTGGCACACCCGGGCGAAGCGGAGGAGGAGAAGCGGCTGGGGCGGCGCCGGCCGAAGAGGGGCGGACTCCGGGTCGGCGCCGCCGGGGTGGGGGTGGGTCAGGCCGAGAGGGTGAGGTCGTCGCGGCCGGCGCTGCCCTTGGCGAGGGCGCGTTCGGTGATGGCCTTGGTGGCGCGGGAGGAGGCCGGGCCGATCTCCTTGGCGGAGCGCTCCTTGTACCAGGGCTTGAGGTCAAGCATCGCCACCTTCATGCCGGTCGCGAAGAGCAGGATCTTGCCCTTGGGGAGCGCGCGGATCTCGTCCGGGGGCAGGATGCGCTCGGTGCGCATCGACACCGAAGTCGACTTGCCGCTACCGGAGTCGGAGACGGAGACGGTCTGCACGTCGTGCTCGCCGATCTGCCTCGACAGCCTGTCCGCGAAGTCGGCGTCGTCGATGCCGCTGCCGATGACCTTGACGGTGGCCGCGGACCACAGGGCGTCCATTCCGGCCTCTCCCCAGCAGCGCTGACCCTGCCGGTAGGACTGCAGGATGGTGATCGGGATGACGCCCCGGCTGCCGAGGTGGGAGTAGAGGTCCGGCAAGTCACTGATCTTGCACACGTTGGCGGCCTCGTCGAGGACGCACAGGGCGGGCGGGTCGAGTCGGCCGCCGGAGCGTTCGGCGACGATGACGGCCGCGCGCATCACCGCGTCGGCAGCAGCCGCGATGATCGCCGAGGCACTGCCGCCGCCGTCCTTGCTGAGCAGGAACAAGGTGTCCCGGCTGGAGGCGAAGTCGAACGGCTTGAACTCCGGCAGGCCCTTGGTGGGGGTGACCCAGGCGGCGATCTCCGGGTCCAGCAGGCAGCTGGCGTACTGCCTCGCCGTTTCAAAAATCCCGTCCCTGGTCTCGGTGGCGCCGGTGACGGTGCCCTGGAGCTGGGCGGCGACCGCGTGGTGGCCTGCATCGGTCAACAGGTCGACGGGAGTGCGGTCGGAGGGGGAGGCGAGCCAGGCGAGCACGTCGGTGATCGGGCGGCGGTGGCTCGCGGCGGCCAGGAACAGCGACCCGAGCGTGTTGCTCGCCGCGGTCGACCAGAAGTCGGAGCCGCTGGACTCGTCGACGGAGGCGGTGACGAAGTGCCCGGCCAGGCGCTTGGCGCCGGCGAGGTCGCGGGCGTCCGCCAGGATGTCCCACCACATCTCGCGCGGGTGGTGAGCGATCTGCTGCGGGTCGAGCGTCCAGACCGTGCCGACCTTCGCGCGGGCGTCGGCACAGGCGGTGAAGGCGTCGTTCGCCGCCTTGTTACTGGTCAGCAGCACCGGACCGGGGGCGGCGAGGATCGCGGGGATCGCGATGCCGGAGGTCTTGCCGGAGCGGGGCGCCATGATGGCGACCATCACGTCCTCCCAGCTCGCGCGGACCTCGGCCCTGCCGGGGGAGAGCGTGCCGATCAGGATGCCCCGGTCGTTCGGCTCGACCTCTTTTACACTCCCGGTCGTTCAGGCTCGGGCGCAGGCTGCGGGCCTTCTTGGTGATCTCCGTGTCCAGGAGCGGCGCTATGTCCGCCTTGCGGGCCAGGCCGCTCCTGGCTCCGGAGCGGTGGCGCAGCCACAGAACCAGGACGGTGACGGTGGTGGCGAGGGTGAGCGCGCCGGGGACGATGCGGGCGCCGACCAGGACGGCGGCCGGGTCGAGGTGGGGCCACAGCCGCTCGGGATGAAGGAGGGCTTCGGTGGCGTGGAACGGCGCCCAAGGGTCGGACCCGACGAGGTAGTTGGTGAGGTTGCCGGTCAGCCAGGCGAGGGAGCCGAACGCGAGGGCTGCGCCGACGACGGCGAAGAGGAGATAGAGGAGCGCGTCCGAGCCTGAGGTGGTCGACGGCGCGCCGGTGCGCGGGGTGGGCAAGAGGGCGTCCAGGAGGGTGCGAGCGGGCGGCGGGCGGGGCACGCTCGGCTCTCGTACGAATCACGGTGCTCTCCTCCGGAGGCGGGACTGGCGGAACGTTTCAGCGGGTGCGGGCGCCAGGCCGGACCGGCACCACCGCGGGTGTGCCGGCCCGGGCGGGGGCGGCCTTGGCAGCGGCGGAGGTACGGCGGGTGGCGGCGAGCCGCTGCTCCTCGGACTGGACGATGCAGTTCTGGCCGACGTACTCGACGACCAGGTGAGGGTCGATTCCGACCCGGTACCCGGCGTCGTCCAGCATGGTGGCTGCCGTGGAGGCCGCAGCGGGCTGGTCGGCGCCGGGAGTGTCCGGGGGCAGGTGGTAGCAGCAGGAGCCATGCGGGTCGGAGGCGGTGAAGCCGCACTGGCGCAGGACGTCGTGGATCTGCTCCGGGGCGCCGGTGCGGCAGTGGGCCCGGACCACCTCGTCCGAGCGGCGGACGATCTCGACGTCGGTGCCGAACGCGTCGGCCAGGGTGCGCATGATCGTGTGCTTCCTTCGGTTCGGTCAGTGGGGAAGGCGGTTTCAGTGGGCTCGGCCGGCAGGCCCTGCGGATGTGGCCGGTACGGACGGCATGCGGGCGGGGGCGGCGAGTGGGCCGGTGGACGTGGGTGCTGGGGTGGTGGCGCTGCGGGCGAGAGCTGCCCGGGTGCGCAGGAGTTCGGGCGGCTGTACCGGGTGGCCCGGTCCGGGCTGTGCGGGCGCAGTGCCGAGGGTTCGCAGGTCGCTGAGGGTGTCGGCGAGTTCGGCCTCGGCGGTGCTGATCAGTTCGGCGCCGGAGGAGAGGCGGTCGGACAGCTCGTACTTGTCGGGGGCCAGGCCGGCGACCTGTTCGGCCGCCGCTTCCAGTGCTTCCCGCAGCCGGGTGAGGACGCCGTCGTCGGGGTCGAGGAGCTGGTCCACCGCCGTGGCGGCGTCGGCAGCGCTGGAGGCGCCGCGGATCTGGTCGGCCAGCTCCAGAACTTGCCGGCCCGCGACCTTGAGACCCTGCGGATCGGTGGGGGTGGTCAGGAGGCCGCTGTCGAGCTTCGGGTCGAGGTCGACGTTGTAGCGGGCGGCACGCAGCATCTCGGCGGCGTGCGTGGCGACGGCGATTCGGTCGGCACGGGTCGTGGTGGTGGGCAGCCGGTGCCGGCGCCCGTGCCAGTCCTGGATCTGCTTGAACCCGGCGTGGCGCAGCAGGGTGGCCGACAGGTCGTCGCTGGAGCCCTTGGCGACGACACTGCCGCTCGGTTCGGTGCCGATGGTGATGTACGGGGCGGGCATCCGGTAGTCCTTGGCGGTGGTGACGGAGGGGACGCTCCGGGGGAGGTGGCCGAGTTCGGCGGCGATGCGGTTGCACTCGGCCTGCACGTGGAAGGCGTCGCGGTAGGTGCTGTGGATGCGGCCGTCCTCCCGCACGACGGTGGCGACGATGTGCACCGAGTGGTCGAAGGCGCGGATCGCGGCCCACCGGCAGCCGTTCGGGTCGCCGGCGGGGGCAAGCCCGGCGGCGGTGACCAGGCGCTGGGCGACGTCGGCCCACTGGGTGTCGCTCAGGTCCGGGTGCCGGGGGTCGGAGCGCACCGAGCACAGCCACACCGGCTGCTCCGGTGCGCGGGCGCCGATCCGCTGGGCGGGGGCGTCCAGCACGTCGCCGCCCAGGACATCCTGAGGGTCGCCGACCAGGGGCAGCTGATTGTCGGCGCCCCGGTACTCGGCGCCGATCAGCCTCGGACGCAGTCGGTGGCGGGGGTCGTCCGGGCCGTAGAAGGCGGGGATCAGCGCGGTCGTGGTGGCGGCGCGCTGCAGGTGGGCGATCACGGCGTCCCCTCTCGGACGGTGGTGGCGGGCCCCGGTGGCCAGGCTGGGAGCTGCGGTCGGCCGCGTGCTTCCGCGAGCGTCAGCGCCGAGCAGTGAGCCCGTTGTCACGGGCGAAGTCCTCGCAGGCGAAACGCGCCCAGCGCTGGTCGTTGTGCAGCCGGGCCCAGCGGCCGTCCTGGCGGATGACGGTGGCGACGAGGTCGAGCCGGTCGCCGGTGTTGCGCAGGGCCACCCACCGGCAGGCGTCGGGGTCGTCGTCCGGTTCGATGCCGGTGGCGTCCAGCACCTTCCACGTCAATTCGAACCACTGGTCGTCGGTGAGCGCGGCCCGGCCGTTGCTGAGGATCGAGCAGTGCCAGGTCAGGAGTCGGGACGGGGTGTGGCCGGTGCGCGGCTTGCGCAGCGCCAGCGGCTCGTCCAGCAGCGCCGCCAGGTCCGGCAGGACGATGTCCTCCTGGTCGGGCGGGCCGGGCGACCACGACGCCAGCAGGTAGGACTCGAAACCGGGATCGGCGCCGTTCAGCACGGCGAGCAGATCGGTGGTGCTCTCGGTGCGCCGCACGGTGCAGGACAGCGGGGAGGAGGACATCGCGGGGGCTTTCGGATCGTGGTGAAGGGGGCGGGAGTTGGTGAGGTTCGCTGCGCCGGGGGAAGGCGCCGGCAGGTCAGACGAAGGGATTCTCGGTCGGCCGGTCGGTGTCCGCGGCCGCCTCCAGCAGCTCGGGCAGGTCGCCGGGTTCGCAGGCGCGCTGGTCGATCCACCAGCCGGCGCGGGTGATCGTGCGAGCCTGGTCCTCGATCAGCTCCCACTCGGGTTCCGCCATGCCGGCGTCGAGGACGAGCGCGGTGTACGCGGCGGCGAGGACCTGGTGGCGGCACCGGACGCCCCAGGCGATGCCCTTCTCGGTGCCCTCCAGTGGCGGCATCCGGTACTGCTTGGACCAGTCGTCCGATTCGGCCTGCTCGGCGGCGCGCTTGGCCTCCAGCCACGCCGCCTTCTCCGTGTCGTCACCGGCCTTCGCCGCGCGCCAGCAGTCGGTGCACTCCTGCTTGGCCAGCCACTCGGCGAAGCCGGCCCGGCGGTCGGCCGGACGGTCGCCGAGGTCGCGTTCGGCCTCGTGCCCGCACGAGTGGGTGATCTGCCAGACCTTCTTCACGGCCATGTGCTCTGCTCCTTCGGGGTGAGGGTGGTCAGCGGGCGCGGGCGAACGCGATGCGCGGGTCGACCGCTGCCGGCGGCGGGCTCACGGGGGCGGGCGCCTTGAGCGCGGCCTCGTCGACGCGGAACTTGCGCGTGGTGAACGCCTGCTGGACCGGTGCGCGGTGGGCGGAGACCTCCTCGGCGAGGCCGGGCAGCATGGCCACCTGGAAGTTGCCGCGCTGCAGCCCGACCGTGGTGCGGGCCACCGCGTCGAGCGCCTCGGCCCGGGTGCCGGGCGGGGGGAGGTAGACGTCCAGGTCCCGGTGGTGGCGCCAGCCATCGGTCACCAGGAATATGCCCGGGTTGAAGGGCAGGTCGTCGTTGACGGCGGCGACGATGCCCAGGCTCGGGTGCTCGGCGATGGCGACGTCCGGACCGGCGCCTGGAGCGGCCTGGGCCTGCCGCTCTTGCACCCGCTGCTGCCGGTCGGTGTTCCTTGCGGCCAGGGTCATGTCGGTGTCGACGCGGTAACCGGCGCCGGTGAGGAGCTTGGCGGCCCAGGCGGTGCGCTCGGGGGCTTCGCGGTGCTGGTCGGTAAGCGTGAAGAGCTTCGGGTTGCCGGGTAGGCGCTGGAAGTCGAGGCGTTCCAGCATCCACTCGGCGGCGGCCGACTGGGTGGGCAGGGAGGCGACGACGCCGTGGGTCGGGTGGTGCCCAATGGCGACGTCGGGCAGCGGGATGGGTTCGGCGGCAGGCACGGTGGGGCTCCGCTTCGCTGGTACGGGCTGTGGTGGCCGGGGCCGTGAGGACGGCTTCCGGCGGAGCTGATGATGCGGAGAAGCGGGAGTTTGGCTCGGCCGGAATCTGCTGATAGAGCGCAGGACCGGGGCACTCCGGCCTCGGAGGCAGGGCAGATGCGACCCGCTCCTTGCTGTCCGGTACGAGGAGCGAGCCGTCCGTGGTGGACCCGTGGGTTCAGGATTCTCGAACCCAGTGGTTTACGCGGCCATGCGGAAGTCGGTGTCGTAGAGAGCCCGTTCGCGGCTGTGGAGGAGGTGCTGGACGATGAAGGAGAGTGAGGCGACCTTCCACAGGCCCCGGCCGCGGGTGAGGGCGGCGATGGCCTGGGCCTCGACCCCGGTCAGGCCCAGCAGGGCCATGGCGGCGGGGATCTGGTCCGGTTCCTGGCGGTAGATGATCCGGGTCGAGCAGTCGGCCAGGAGACCCTCGGCGAGGACGCGCCCGCGTGAGCCGGCGTCGCCCGCGGATAGCAGGTCGGAAAGCCGGTGGAGGATCAGCAGGTTGGCGATGCCCAGCCCGCGGCTGAGCTTCCACTGCTGCTGCATCCGCTCCAGCAGACCGACGTGCCGCATGATCCGCCATGCCTCGTCGTAGATCACCCACCGCCTGCCAGCGCCCGGGTCGGCGAGGGCGGCCTCCATCCACGCGCTCGCGCAGGTCATCGCGAGGACGAGGGCGGTGTCGTCGCCGCTGCTGCCGAGGCGGGACAGGTCGATGGAGAGCATCGGCGCGTCCGGGTCGAACCTGACGGTGGACGGCGCGTCGAACATCCCGCTGAGGTCACCGTGGACCAGGCGGCGCAGGGCGTGGGCGAGGTCGTCGGTGGCGTGGCCGAGGCTTCCGGCCTGGCCGCCGAGGGCGGCGTCGAGGCGGTCGGGGCGGCCGAGGACGTGGGCGATGTCGCCGAGCAGCGGCACCGTGCCGGCCGCGTCGGCGTCGGCGACGACCAGGTCCAGGGCGACGTCGAGGCCGGTGTGCTCCATCGGCAGCAGGTCGCGCTTGAGCACGGTGGCCGCGAGGCTGGCCAGCAGCAGAAGGCGGCGCTTGCGGACCTCGCCGGTCCAGTCCTCCTCACTCACCCCAGCCGGGCGCTGCGGGGCGTCCAGCGGGTTCAGCCTCCCCGGGAGACCGGGGCCCAGCGCGATGGCCTGCCCGCCGAGCGCCTCGGCCAGCCCCGACCACTCACCCTTCGGATCGGACGGCACGTAGATCTTGTACCCGTGGGCGATGGCGCGGGTGGCGATGGACTTGGCCAGCGCGCTCTTGCCCATGCCGATGACGCCGCACAGGATCGCGTTCGGGTTCGTGAACCCCTCTATTCGGCCGGAGTTGTAGAGGGCGAACGGGTCGTAGCAGAACGACCCTTCGGCGTGGAGGTCGCGGCCGATGAAGATACCCTCGGCGCCGAGGCCGGCCTCCGCGAGGAAGGGATAGGCCCCCGAGGCGGTGGCGGTGGTCAGGCGGTGCTTGGGCAGTCGGAGCTTGCCGCCGCGGGCGGAAGCGGGGCCCGGCCGGCCGGTAGCCGGGTAGACGGGCTGGAGATCCGCGTCGGTGACGCTGTTCCGGGGCCGCTCGGAGGTGGGCTGTGCGTGGCGGGCCTTGGTGCGGGCCTGGGCGAACTCGGCTCGTGCGGCGCGCTGTTGGGCGCGGGTGCTCTTGCTCGGGACGAACAGGTGGGAGGCGGTGGCGCGGTTCCTGGGCATGGTCTCGAATCCGGGGTGATGGGTCAGCGGCGGACGAGGCCGGTGAACGGGGCGTGCAGGTCGGCGGGGGTGGTGCGGCGGCGCACCAGGTGCGCGGTCTCCTGGTGGCGTCGGCAGACGCTCAGCTCGGGCGCGCCCTCGGGCAGGCGGGCGCGGCAGGTGTCGGGGCCGGGGACCTCGCCGGTGCCGGGCCGGGGCGAGGCGTGGTAGGCGGCGTGGAGGTGGTCGGCGGCCTGCCACAGGCGGGTGCGGGCGGCCTTGAGGTGGTCGCCCTCGGCCGGCAGCAGCGGTGCGGTGCGCTGGGTGTGGGCGTCGAGGAGGCCGTGCAGGGCGACCAGGTGCTCGTGCAGGGAGTCGAGTTCGGCGCGGGAGGCGACCAGCGGGCCGGTGGGGATGTTGAGCGCGCGGTGGAAGTCGATCGCGGCGGTCGCGTAGGGGACGAAGTCCTGCGTGGTGGCGGGGGTGGCCGGCATCGGGGGGTGCTCTTTCGATGGGAGGGAGGGCCGGCATCAGGCGGCGAGGGCGAACGGCAGCGCGGAGGCGGTGAACGCCTCGGCCTGCTGCCAGGTGAGCGGGCGCAGGTCGAGCTGGGCGCCCACGGCGGCGGTCTCCACCACGGCGCAGGCGGAGCGCAGTTCGTCCTCGGTGTCGGCGGAGACGGTCAGCAGCCCGGTGAGGGCGACGTCGGCGTGGCCGGCGATCAGCTGGCGCTCGCGGTCCTGGATGTCCTGGTACTCCACGGAGTCGGCCTCGCTGGAGACCTGGCCCTTGCGGGCGCGCTCGGCCGAGTCGGCGATCACGCTGGCCTTCTTGCGGCGCACGTCGCGCAGCGCCGAGTCGAGGTCCTGCGGTTCGTAGGACAGGGAGACGGTGCGGCGCACGCCGGAGGCGAACAGCACCTGGTGGAGGAATCCGGGGTTGACCTGCGTCCTCGGCCAGTTCTCGACCCAGTAGGTGGTGTGGTGGGCGGAGTCGGTGGAGATGTGGTCGGCCTTCTCCACCACGACCACCGGGCCGGCGGCGGCCGGGTCGGCGGACGGGCGTCCATCCTCGGACCAGCGGTCCAGCGCGGCACGGGACTTCGGGTCGTAGGCGGTACGGGCCACGGCGGCGATCTCGCCGGCGGACAGCCAGCCGGACGGGGTGAGGCCGGCGGTGCGCGCGGACTGCTCGAACGCGGAGGTGAGCTGGGCCAGGACCGCGAAACCACCGGTCAGGCCGCCTCCGGCCTGGTTGATCAGCCGTCGCGCGCCCTTGAAGTCCAGGGCGATGGCGACGTACGCCTCGTGCGGGGCGGCGGCCGGACCGGCGCCGCGGATCAGCTCCCCGTACAGCTCACCGGCCAGCTGCGCGTCGGGACGGCCATGCTCCTCCCAGTACCGTCGCAACGCGTCACCGGTATCCGGGACGGTCCGCTCGATCACCTGGATGCGGGCGACCTGGCCGGTGCGGGCGAGCGCCGCGAGGGAGCGCCCCCACCCGTTGACGTTGGCGTTCTGGGTGCCGGGGTCGAGCAGGGCGTATGCGCGGGAGGAGACCTTGACGATCGCGGTGAGGGTGCCGGCGTGCGGGTCGTGGACGGCGCCGTAGCGGCCATCGGGTGCGGTGACCACGCGCAGGCTGGCCGCGTTGCCGGGCAGGTGGAGCAGGCCCTCGCGCACCGGGCGGGAGGAGGGGCGGGTGAGCCAGACCAGCTGGCCGCGCAGGCGCCGCAGGCCGTAGCGGGCGGCGACGGGCGCCCAGTCGGCGAGGGTGCGGCCCCGGTAGCGGATGAACACCAGGGCGGCGACACCGGCCCACAGGGGGATGAGCTGCAGGGCGCCGGTGACGCCCCGGGTGACGAGCACGCCGAGCAGCAGCAGGCCGGTGGCGGCGCAGGTGATCAGCTGCGGGGCGCTCAGGCCAAGCAGCACGCCTCGGCGGCTGCGGTGGGGGAACTTGACGGACGCAGGGGTGGCGTCGGGCGTCGAGGAGGACATCGGGGTTCCAGAGGGGGAGAGCGGGCGGCGGGCGGGGGCGCGGCACTCTTCTGGACGTCATCGCAGGGGCTCCTTCCCTGGTGGTCGGGGCCCTGGGGCGGGCGGCGGGGCTGCCGCCCGCCCCAGGGCATGGGGGCGCCGGTCAGGAACCAGGCGGGGTGGGACTGTTCGGGTAGACGAACCGTGCCGGTGCCGGAGCCGGTGCTCCGCCCGGGGCCGGTCCTGTGGCCGCCGGTGCGGGCGGTGCCGGGACACCGGGGCCCGCCGGGGCTGGGCCGGGCGACGAGGGCGCGGGCGCGGCCGGGGCCGTCGACACGCCTGGCACGGACGGCGCGGAGGGTTGGGCCGCGACGCCGTCCTGACCGCCGCCGGACGCCGACTGCTGCCCGCCGCCGCTGCCGGGGGTGGCCCGGGTGATCAGGGCCGGGATGCCGGGCCGGGTGACCAGGGCGCGCCCGCGGTCGCCTCCCGCGCTCGGGTCCTCGCCGAAGCGGAACTTCGTCGGCTGCTGCGCGGGGCCGGCGTCGATCCCCTCCTTGCTGATCCGGCCGCTCGGGTCGATGCCGGAGGCGGCACCGCCACCTCCCGCACCCGGGACCTGGGCCGGGCCCTGCGGCGCCGGGACGCCGGTGCTCATCTGCATGGCCAGGGAACCGGCGGTCTTCGCCGCCCCAGCCGCGACCGCCATGCCGGCCATGCCGGTGCGGTGCGTGTCGTCGTGGCCGCTGCCGTCCGTCGCCCAGTGTACGAACTTGTAGACCGCGTACGGGCACAGCAGCACCATGACCATGATCACGACACCGGCCATCGCGTCGGACAGGGCGGCCATGCCGTCCTTGGCGTCCGTCTTGCCGAGGGCGGAGACGCCGACGAGGAAGACCACGGTCATCAGCAGCTTGGAGACGATCAGGGTGGCGGTGGCCTCGATCCAGCCGCGCCGCCACCGCTGGGCGACCTCCCAGCCGCCGCCGGCACCGGCGAAGGCGGCGAGCACCACCAGGATCAGCACGCCGACCTTGCGGGCGACCATCACGCACCAGTAGAGGAACGCCCCGATCGCGCTGCCGACCGCGACCAGGGCGGGGATCGCCCAGCCGAGGGCGAACATGGGCCCGAACTGGGACACCTTGATCATGCGCCTGACGGCGTCGGCGACGCTGGTGTGCGCGGCTTGGAACAGCCCGGCCGACAGGGCGTCGACCACGGTGACCGCGACCGCCGTGAAGCTGATCGCGCCGAAGGCGAACAGCACGCCGGTCATCGTGCCCCAGGCGGCCTTGGCGAGCGCCCGTTCGTCCCGCCGCCAGGCGGCCAGGATCAGCTGGGCGCAGAAGGTGCCCACGGTCAGGATCAGCCCGATCGGCAGGATCAGCTGGTAGTTGTCCCTGAACCACGGCGCGGACAGGTCGATGGCCGTGGTCTCGTCGACCGCCTTCGCGCACAGGTCGACGGCGCTGGCCGCGAGCTCGCCCATGCTCTTGGCGATCCACGCGCCGATGCCGTCCGTGATGCTCTTGCCCGGGTCGCTGACGAAGTTGATGCCGTCGACGACGTTGCAGACCTGGGCGACCATCGGGAGGTTGCAGATATCCACGAGGAACTCCCGAGGTCAGGGCGCCACGGCCGGCAGCACACCGGCCAGGGCGCACGGGCGGTCGGGACGGCACTGGACGGCGAGGGTGGCCGAACGGTCCTCGGCGCCACCGGCCGGGGCGCCGTTCCAGGCGATCGACTGCTTCCCGGAGACGGTCACGGCGTAGACGTACGCCTGCGTGATCGCCCCCGGATCGGCCTGCAGCGCCTTGGTGAACCGGTCCGGGAAGTGCGCCTCGTCCGCGGTCGCGGTGGCGAACTGGCCGGAGTCGGCCATCCGTCCCCACAGCACCGGGGAGGGCACCAGCCGGTCGACCGAGTCGGCGTCGAGGTACTGGCCCTCACTGGTCAGCCACCGGTGGAGGGAGGCCACCAGCTCCGGCTGCGAGGAGGAGCGGGTGTCGTACGACCACAGCGCCACCGCCGCCGCCTTCGCGAACGCGATCGGATCGTGCGTTGAGGGCGGACCCGGCGCCACCTTCGGATGCCCGCTCGGCGACGGCGAAGTCACCGACGAGGAGGGTACGGTCGAACTCGTAGCTGCCGCAGCTGGGTTGGCGGCCTCGCGCCCGTCCCGGGTGACGTAGGCCAGCACGCCGGCAGCGGCGACGAGCACCACCAGGACGAGCGAGCCCCGCAGCGCCCGGCGGCGCACCAGTGTGCCGCCGGGGCCACCTTGGCGAGGGCCCGAGATGAAGGAACGTTTCTGCATCACTTGACCTGGCTTCCGAGCGTCGAGAAGAACGACACGACGCCGTTCGCGGCACCCAGCAGCAGGGCGGCGCCGGCCGAGACGAGCACGCCCTTCTTGCCGTTGGCCTCGGCCTGGTGCCCGCCCGAGTGGTGGCCCCAGGCCCACACCCCGGCGCTGACGGCCAGGGCGCCGACGACCGCGATGATCCCGAACAAATTCAGGGAGCCCATCACCTGCTTGAGGACAGAAAGTCCGGGCAGGCCGCCCTCGTTGGGGGTGATGCCGGGGTCGTAGGCGAGCTGTACGACTGCGTCCGCGAGATACAAGGGAAGCTCCAGAACGGTTCAGGGCGCGCGAAAGCAGCCCAAAGAAAAGGGGGAGAAGAGGAGAGGGGGCGGAGAAGCCGGTCAGGCGACCCGGCGGGCGGCGAGGATCTCCGGCCGCCACGAGGCGAGGGTCGAGATCTTGACCACGTCACCGGTCTTCGGTGCGTGCACGATCAGCCCGCTGCCGATGAACATGCCGACGTGCTCCGGCACGGCGGCGCTGCCGCGGGTGAACAGCAGGTCGCCCGGCTTGAGCGCGTCCGCCGACACGGCGCTGCCCTGCTTGACCTGGTCGTACGTGGTCCGCTCCAGCGAGACGCCGGCCGAGCGGTAGGCCATCTGCATCAGCGAGGAGCAGTCACACCTGCCCATCGGGTCGGCGCCGTGCGAGTTCGCGCACGTGCCGCCCCACTGGTAGGCGGTGCCCAACTGGCCAAGTGCCCAGCGGATCGCGGTTTGCACCGGCTGGGGCGCATCGGCCGGGATCGTGTAGCCGTTGGGCAGTGAGCCCGCGGGGATGGTGCCGAAGTCGCTGCCGTCGCCGCCCGCCGTGGGCGTCCCGCAGCCACTCCCCGCTGTCGGACTGGCGCTCGTGCTGGCCGTTGGCGTCGGTGCCGGCGTCGGGTTCGCCGGGGGTGAGGCGCCGGGAGCGGGGGCGAGCAGCGGGGCGAGGGCCTTCTGGAGCGCCTCCGCCAGGGGCTGCCACTTGGCGTAGGCGTCGGGGAAGCCGGAGCGCTGCACCGCCTGGGCGGCCTGGGTGACGGTCATCGACTCCCAGCCGCTGACCTTCTGCAGCGCCTCGTAGAACTTCGTCGAGGCGTACACCGGCTGCATGATCTGCTCCGGGGCGCCCCAGCCCTGCGAGGGTCGCTGCTGGAAGAGGCCGAGCGAGTCCCGGTCGCCGCTGTTGACGTTGCGAAGTTCGCTCTCCTGTAGGGCCGTTGCCAGGGCGACGACCTGCCCGCGCACGGAGATGTGCATCGCGATACCGGTGGCCTGGATCGTCCGGGCGTTGGGGATCTGCTCGGCGGGCTTGCTCAGCCCGGCGACGGCCGGAGCCGACAGCGGACTGGAGCCCTTGAGGATCGCCTCGACCTGCGCCGCCACCGCAGAGGAATCCACGCCCTGTGGACTTCCCCCGGGAGGGCAGGAGTTGGACGTGGAGGCCGAGGCGCTGCCTGCGCCGACGATCGCGACGGGCAAGGCCAGCACCAGCGGACCGCAGGCGACGACGCCGACGAGTGCGCCGACCGTCTTCTTCACGACGGCCCCCGGTCACCGGGCAGCGGCCGACCGGGTGGCGTAAGCGGATGAGGGCACGGGTGTGCCAGGGCATGCTGCATCGCAGCGGCTCCTCGGGGATTCGTAGGAGAACGCGGTGCCGGCCTCTCGTGCGAAGAAGTCGCCGGCACCGCGCCGGTGGTGAAACCGCCCTTGCTCAGAGCGGGCCCGGGTCAAGGGAGTTGGTAGCTCCAGGACGCCGGTCTCAGGTCACGCGCGGCAGCCAGCCGCGCTCGTAATCTCAGCCGGAACACGACGGCGCTCCTCAGGAGGCAGGGGGACAGGGAAGCTGCCCGCACGTGGTCGCGCCTGCACGGGGCAGCACGCACCAACACGCGCCGGGCCAGGGCCGTTTGGCCTGCTGCCCGGTCGGCATGGCGAGACAGTAGACGCGAAAGTCGGCCGCACCAAACGACCCCCGGCCGAGCCCGGCACCCCGTCGCCGTTCATTAGGTACGGCCGCCGATTGCGGCTACCTTCCCCGGCATCCCCGCTCCCGGCTGCTGCTGTCGGACGCCGCCCGGAGCGGGCCCAAGCGTCCTGTCGAAGGAAGACCATGAGCTACCAGCTGCACCGAGGCGATGCCCTCACCGTGATGAAGACCCTCGCGGATGGGTCCGTCAACGCCGTCATCACCGACCCGCCGGACAACAACGCTGGGCGCACCAACCGCGACGCCCGCAGCGGCGTCCACGACCTCAAGACCTTCCCCGACGAGAACCGCGACCAGCTCTCCTGGCTCACCGAACTACTCGCCGAGGCATACCGGGCAAGCATCGAGCACTCGGTCGCAATGCTCGTCTCCGAATGGCGGCAGAAGCCCGACATCAGCGAGGCGCTCAGGATGGCCGGCTGGATCTGGCAAGGCACCATCCCCTGGATCAAGTCCGTCAGCCAGGCCCGCAAGGGCGGCTTTGAGCAGTCCGCCGACTTCATCACCTGGGGGGTCAAGGGCTCCCTCGACAACAGCCGCGACCTCTACCTGCCCGGCCACTTCACCGCCACCCAGGTCGGCAAGGACCAGGACCACATCACCCAGAAGCCGCTGGAGATCATGCAGCAGCTCGTCCAGATCTGCCCCGAAGGCGGTACGGTCCTCGACCCCTTCACCGGCAACGGCTCCATCGGCGTCTCCGCCCTGCGCGAAGGCCGGCACTTCCTCGGCATCGAACTCAACCCGCACTACGCCGACATCGCCGAACAGCGACTGCGCGCCGAACTCACCCAGCACGACTTCGTCCTCGCCGGACCGGAGGCGTGAGCATGAGGATGCGCGGCAGCGGGCGGAAGAGGTACTTCGAGGCCGGGCGCGACGCTGGGACGAGGCCGAGCGGGACCCGCTGATCCTCCCGGCCGGGGCGGCGAAGGCGACGGTCGACCAGGCCTCCCATACCTCCACCGACCGCGTCCTCGGTCTGGTCCTGCAGGGTGTGCGCACGCAGGAGGTCGCAGGCCTGAAGGCCGCGGTTGCCGGCGGCGGATCCGTGGAATCGGATCCGGGCAAGGGCCGCCGTCGGGAGCTGCCGCTGCCCGACGAGGCTGCGCGACGACTTGCGGACATCCGCCGCGTGACCGGTACGGCCCACCCTGTGTTCCCCGCCGGTCCTTGGCGTCGGCCGCAGCCCGACTTCACCCGGGGTCGAGAGCCCGGCCTGCGTCCGCGCCGAGGTCCCCGGCGCGGCCGGAGTGCTGGACCCGGGTGAAGCCGTCGCGGGCGAGCAGGGCGGCGCACGCCCGCTCGAACTCCGTGGCCTCCATTGCGTCCAGGTGATGGACCCCGTACGTCAGGATGGCCGGGGTCTCGTTGTCGAAGTGGTCCTCCACGTAGCGGACGTATCCGCGTGGGGCGAGGAGGCGGGCCGCGAGCACCTTCAGCAGCGGATCGAATGTGCCGTCATGGCGCACTGTGCGGCCTCTCCTGTGTCGTCTCGGGGCGCCGGGGCCGGACCGGCCGGGCTGCGGGGCGGCGGACTCGCCGCCGAGGCCTTCGGGCCGGCAGGTGCAGCAGTTCGTGGAGGGCCACGCCGTGCTCGGCCCACAGACGGAGCCGGTCGCGGTCGACCCAGCGCACCTGGTGCTGGTCGCCCCATGCCTTGGCGTCGCGGGTGAAGGAGCCGTTGGTGACCACGACGGCGATGTCGGCACCGTGGACGGGGCCGGCGGTGCCCTTGACCTGGTACATCACCGGGGAGCCGACCTTTCCGCCGGGCGGGGGACGCCGGCTTTGTCGCAGAGCAGGTGGAAGCGGTCGAGGACGGTCTTGAGGTGCAGGGGGCGGCCGTGGCGGTGGAAGACGTAGCCGCCGGCGGGGGTGATTTGGCCGAAGGCGCGTGAGTCCGTTCGCTCGTCGAGGGCTTCGACGACGCGGTCGGACAGGGCGACCCAGGCTCGGCTGCCCTTGGTCTTCGGTGCGGTCAGCAGGAGCTGGTTGTTGTCGATCACGGAGAGCGTCGCGCGGACGAACAGGGTGCGCTCGGGCAGGTGGACGTCGCCCCAGTGAAAGGCCAGCGCCTCGCCCTTGCGCATGCCGGTGCCGATCATCAGCTCGGCGAGGTCGGCGTACAGCGGCTCGGTGAGGTGGGTGAAGCGCAGGAAGCGGGCCGCCTGCTCCTCGGTCCACAGGTGCCGCTCGGCCGCTGCGGGGCGGGAGATGAGCGGGGGCTTTGCGGAGTTGCGGGCCAGGCGTTCGGTGTCGACGGCGGTGGCGAGGGCGCTGGAGAGGGTGGACATGATCCGGTGGACGGTGACCCTGCCCCGTTGTCGGCGCAGCTGGTCGGTGACGAAGGCGGCCAGGTGCTGGCGGGTGAGGTCGTCGAGGGGGATGCGCCGAGGGCGGGGATGAGGTCCTGGGTGATGTAGTCGCGATAGCGGGCGATGGTGGTGGGTTTGAGGCGGAGGGCCTTCTCGGCCAGCCAGCTGCTGAGGTAGTCGGCGGTGCTCTGCCGCGGGTCGGTGACGACGCCGAGGGGCAGGGACTCGTTGAAGCGCCTCAGCGCGATGCGGGCGTCGAGTTCGTCCGGGAAGTCGCCGCGTCGCACGGTGTGAAGGTGGCTGTCGGTGGAGGGTGCGTCGACGGCGAAGGCCCAGCTGCCGTGGTGGGGATCTGCGGCGAGGTGCGGGCAGCGGGTGCCGAGCTGTCGGCGGTGGTCGTCACGGCAGCCGCAGCGCCGGTAGACGCTTCCTCGGTCTCTGTCGGGAGTGGGTGAGCGGCGCATGGTGATCGCCTCGGAAGGTCGTGTGCGGGTCATTCCCCTCCAGCCTGCGTCCATCCGCGACCACCGTGCGACCACCAGGGCGAAATCTGCTTTCTGACCTGCAGTTCTCCCTTGGCAGGGCGCAGGTGTGCTCTCTCGGGTTGAGGCGTCGAGCGACAGCTCGATTCGGCCGCGCGTTGGCGAAATATCGCGTTGAGGCACAAGACGATCACTAAGTGTGATGTGATCGGTTCCTGTCAGGCCGAGGGTCCTGATGACGATGATCTATGCCTGCTGTTCGGTGCCAGTGGGGTGAGTCATGGCCTGCGTCTGTTCGGTTGACGGTTGGGCGCTTCCAGCTGTGGCGCTCGTGCCGGTGGCGAGGGGATCTCGCATGTCGGTGTTCGTTGCGGGTCTGCTCACCATGTTCCGACATCCGGGGAGGACTTGTTCCTGCGCCTGGGCCTGATCGAACTTCCTGATCTGCACGAGCTGTTGAGGGCCGGCGTACGGCGAGCCGTCTCTTCAGCTCGACTGACCGCGGCCGCCCGAGGCCGACGTCGGCTGCCGGATCGCTGCGCCGGCGCTTCGCCGGACCCAGGAGCAGGCCGGCGAGCCGATCCTTCCCAGGTCACACAAGGGCCTGAGTAGTCGCACAAGCCGAGGAGGCTGGACAGTGGCCGAGCGTATGAAGCTGTTGCTCGAAGGGCGCGGTAGGTATCCGTTCGCGGATGCGCTGGTCAACCGCAAACCGGACGACCTCGACCAGTCGCAGCCGGTCGGGGGGATCGAGCTGGCACGCCATCACGTCATCCCTTCCGAAACGCTCGTCAAAGCATGGAACGCGGCCATCGAAAACGCGTACAACGTCAAGGGGTCCAGCCTCAGGGCTGGGCTGGAGGAGTTCGCCGAAACGTGGGTCGGGAAACTTGAGACCCTGGACTACACGGACAAGGGGAAGCTCAATTTCCCTCGCATCAAGGAGTTCATGGAGACGTTCAAAGACCCGGATTCCAGCTATGACCCTGCTGGTATCACTCCGGAGGGTCTGGACGACATCCACAGCATCCTCACTTGGCTGCCGGGAAACCTGTTCGTCGGCCCGAACAGGCAGAACCGAACCGATGATCCCGGCTCGAAGGTCGAAAGCGGCAGCGCACGGATCATTAGCCAGGAGGCGTTTACCAAGCGGACCGCGGCCTTCGCCAGTCTGGACCGGTTCAGTAAGAAGCCAAAGGGCGGGGGGATGGAAAGCGATGGCGTGCAGGGTTTCAAGGGCCTCATCGAGGCTTTCACCCCGGACCGGGTATGGCCGCTGAAGGCCGCCGACTGGGAGCCGGTGGGCGCCAAGTACCGCATCCGGCCCGTCGGGGCCCTGTCTGGCATGGTGGCGGAGCCGCCGGCCGGCGCACCGGCACTGGGCATGCCGCAGCGGGTTGATTTCGTCATCATCGGCGGTATCCGGCTGGATCTGGAAACCTGGTCCGATGAGAGCGGCTACGTGCTTCGCGGGGTGACCGCGGAGAACGTTCGGATGGCCGACCTGCTCGATTGGTTCGGCGAGAACTGGGGAGTGGCCGGTGAAATTCCGGAGGGCTTGCGGAGTTTCGACCTTCAGTACCTGACGATCGAGGTGCTGACGAGCCCCGGCGGCCCGGAGGAATGGGAGTTCACCGCAGCCACCGAAGTCCGCCTCGGTGACACGGTGATGGACCTGCTCGTCTGCTTCCGGCGTTCGACCCCGCCCGCCGGCGGGGCCCCGGCGTTCTCGCTGTCCGCGGACGCCGGTTTCACCGCCGGCGTCGAGGGTGCGGAGACCCGACTGTGGTTCAGCGGCGCGATCGCCAAGACGAGCTCAGGGGCCTGGGAACTGAGCGCGTCCCTGGAGGACGACGGCCAGCCCTTGACGCTGGCTCACCTGGCCGCGGCCGTCGGAATCGATATCCCTGCGGATCTGCAGCCCTTCGTTCCATCGTTCGGCTCGGTGTCGTTCGTCTATCGCCTTCCCGTGGGGACCGCCGCGGCGGGGGCGCTGGTGGTGTCGGCGGTCGTCGGCCGGGTGGGGGTGGTGGTGGCTTCGGTGCCCGAGGGCACGGGGCCGGGGGCCGCTCGTCTGGTGGCGGTCCGAGGGGTGGTGGGGGCCCGGGCATCCGATCTGCCGCTGGTGGGGGAGAGCATCCCCGCGGATCGCGATGTGGTCGTGACAGGAGTGAATTTCTGCCATGCGGATCGTGCCTGGCCTCTCGCTCAGGTCCGGGAGCTGAACGCCGTGGTCGCGGGTCTGCCCGGGGCCGCGCAGGGGCTGCTGCCGGTGCTGATGGACGAGGCGCTGCAACGCGGCCTGCTCGTCTGGGGGCTGCTGACGATGGGTGGCCGAGCGCTGGCGCCATTGGTCCGGCGGCCGAACAGCACCACGGCCGCTGCCCTGTCGCAGGGTGGGACTGATGGCTTGGTGCCGCTGGACACGTCCGAGGGCGCGGTGGTGCTGGGGCGCGAACGTGCCGCTGTTGCGGGGCAACAGCGCAGCGATTCGGCCCAGGAGCTGGATCAGGTCTTCGGGCCGGTGCGGATCCGCCGGGTGAGCCTGGGCTACGCGAAGGGCCGGCTGTTCGTCGCCTTCGACGCCACGTTGACGCTCGGACCGGTGGCGCTCGACATGATCGGCCTGGGCCTGGCGGTGGACCAGGAGTTCACGGTCACACCGGTGCTGGCCGGGGCGGGGGTGCGGATCGCGGTTCCGCCGCTGAAGGTCACCGGCGTGCTGGAGGTGCGCCAGGACCCGGCGTACGACGTGTACGTCGCGGGCCTGGTGGCGGTGGAGGCCGGGCTCTTCGCGATGCAGGCGGCCGGCAGTTACGCGCGCAGCAGGGGCGGCTGGGCATCGGTGTTCCTGTTCGGCGAGGCGGCGGCGAAGGGCGGTGCGGCGCTGTTCGGTCCGCCGGCCTTCACCGTGACCGGCCTGTCGGGTGGCTTCGGTGTCAACAGCTCGGTGCGGGTGCCGAAGATCGAGGAACTGCCCGTCTTCCCGCTGATCGAGCGCCTGGACGGGCGCCCGGAGGCCACCCCCAAGCAGATCCTGGACGCGCTGACGGACTGGGTGCGGCCGGCTGATGGCCAGTACTGGGGCGCGGTCGGCGTCCAGTTCACCACGTTCAAGTTCATCGACACCAAGGCGCTGGCGCTGGTGGAGTTCGGCCGCGAGCTGAACGTGATGCTGCTGGGCCGCACCTCCATCACGTTCCCGCGCAACGCGGAGCCCGGTAAGAAGGTCCACGCCCGCCTGGACCTGGACCTCAAGCTCGCCTACCAGCAGTCCCAGGGCCTGCTGTCGCTGGACGTGGCGGTCGGTGCGGGCTCGTTCATCTTCGACCCGGCCTGCCGGCTCACCGGCGGGATCGCGGTGTACGTCTGGACGGCCGGGCCGCAGGCCGGTGACTTCGTGATCAGTGTCGGCGGCTACCACCCCCGCTACCGGGTTCCCGGCCACTATCCGGTTCCGGCCCGCCTCGGGTTCGTGTGGACCCCGGACAACAAGATCGTCGTCAAGGCGCAGGGGTACACCGCGCTCACCCCGAGCGCGTTCATGGTCGGCGGGCGCCTGGAGGCCAGCTACACCTCGGGTCTGCTGTCGGCCTGGTTCACCGCGTACCTGGACGTGCTGATCCAGTGGAAGCCGTTCTACCTGGACATGGCGCTGGGCATCAGCATCGGGGTGGCGTTCACCATCAAGGTGTGGTTCGTCAAGGTGCGGGTGTCCATCACGGTGGGCATCGATCTGGCGTTGTGGACGCCGCCGTTCGGTGGGCGGGTGACGGTCAAGGTCTGGTTCGTCTCGTTCAGCTTCAACATCGGCTCCGGGCGTACGAGTCCGCCCGCGATTCCGTGGTCGGAGATGCGTGCCCAGTTGCCGGCGCCCGTCGCCGTGACTCCGCAGCGCGGTCTGCTCGCCGACGTGGACGCCGGGGAGGTGGCCGCGCGCCGCTCGATCGCGGCACCGGTGCTGGCCTCCGCCTACGGGTTCGCGTTCTCCACCACCTCCGCGATCCCCGCCACCGCCGTCTACCTCAACGAAGCGCGGCTGGGCGTTGACCCCGGTGGGGTCGGGATCCGTCCGATGCGCAAGACGGGTGTGGTCTCCGAACACCGCGTCACCATCGAACACAACGGTCGCAAGCCCAACCTGAACGACTGGAAGATCGAGGTCGCGTACCAGAAGGTCGCCACGTCCATGTGGGGCGCACCCTTGCAGCAGCCGGGGGATGCGCTGGACGAGGTTCCGCTGCTGCGGCGCGCGATCGGCATCGACTTCGAGGTCCCACCGCCGGAGCTGAGCAAGGCGAAGGTCGGCCCGGTCACCTCCAAGGCGCTCGGGGCCGAGAAGGTCACCCCGGACGGGGCACTGTCCACCCGGCCAGGGCGGGCTGCCGGGCCCGCACCAGTGGCATCGTCCACCAGCATCGACACCATCGCCTCCACCATCGCCGACAAGCAGTCTCGGCGGGACGCCGCCTACACGGCGATGGTCCGGCTCGGCGTCGCCCCCGGCGTCAACGGCCCGCGGAACCGGTACGCCGACATCGCCGCCGACACGCTCGTCTCCTCGCCGCTGCTCACCGCCGCCGGCTGACCCGCCCGTCCTCCCGCCTGCGAGGGATTCCCTTCATGCCGACCCAGCAGCCCAAGTTCGACATCACCTTCCACGACGACGAACTGCCCATCGCCACCCCCGGCACCTACACCGTCGACGTCCAGCACGTCCTGAAGGATGCCAACGGCACCCCCATCGACCGGGACGAACCGCTGCCGCGCGCCAGTGAGGCGTTCGAGATCCGGGCCGTGCAGTTCGTCCTGGACGCCTCCTCCGTGCACGCGGTCTTCCCCGGCAACGGTGCCAGCGGCGACTACCACCTCGTCCTGCCGCACATCACCCTCAACCGCCCGATCCTGCCGTGGGAACGGGAACCGAAGTGGTCGCGCGCCGAGGCCCGCGCCCCCTGGCTGGCCCTGATGGTCTTCCGGGAGGGCGAGTTGGCGGAGGATCCGGACGCGATGGGACTGGCCACCTCCCGCCGGGTCGCCGAGCTGTGCCGACCGGGTGAGGCGGGCGTCCTCGGCCCCGCCATCACCGGCCTGCCGGCCGAGACGCTGGAGAGCACCTGCCGCACCATCGACGTTCCCGTCGATCTCTTCCGGCGGCTGATCCCCACCGAGGACGAGCTCTACTACCTCGCCCACGTCCGCAAGGTCGAGAAAGCCCAGCGGCGCTTCGAAGGAGAAGTCCTCACCGAGGGCGACTTCGCCGTCGTCAACGCCAACCGCTTCCCCCGTACCGCCGGCGCCTACACCTGCCACCTGGTGTCCCTGGAGGGCCACGACAAGCCACTCGCCGGGACCATCGCGCCCGGCACCACGCACCTTCGGCTGTGCTCGCTGTGGACCTGGTCGTTCAGCAGCGACCCCGAAGCCGGCCTGGACGCCCGCGGACTGCTGCGGAACATGACCGCACCCGGCATCGCCGACCCCCACCGGCTCACCCTGCGCCTGGAACCAGCGGCAACCGGCACCGGCGGTGACGCGGACGACGCGGAGGACACCTACGTCACCCAGCGCCTGGCGCTCGGCTACGTGCCCGTCCCGCACCGGGTCCTGTCCGGCGAGCTCGGCTACGCCTGGTACCGGGGGCCGTTCACCCCCGTGGGCGCGCGGCGGGTACCCGCCACCCCGGAGCACCACACCACCGCCGACCACCTCCTGATCTACGAAGAGGACCACGGCCTGTTCGACGTCGGCTACGCCGCGGCGTGGACGCTGGGGCGGGCTATCGCACTGTCGGATCCCGACTACGCCGGTGACGTGACCCGGGCCCGCCGCCACCTCGCCAACCAGGCCGCCACGATGATCGCGCTGGCCTCGGACCCGGCCCGCGCCGCCCGCACCACCACGGACCAGCCTGTTCCCCGGCCCGGACTGGAGTGGCTCCACACCCTCGCCGCCGTATCCGTGGTCAGCGCCCTTGCCGCGCCACCGGTGGACGCCGCCGAGGTGCCGCGCGCCACCGGACGCATCCCGCTGTCCCGGGCCGAAGCCCGGGCGACTCTGCGCACCAAGGCCGCCCAGAGCGCCCTGCGTGCGACCGCCGACCAGCACATCGCCTCCCTGCCCACCTGGCTGGACAAACTCAACCTGCTGGACGGCGTCCCCTTCCACTACCTCGTCCCCCACCCCGACATGCTCCCCGAGGAATCCCTGCGGGTCTTCGCCGTGGATCCGGGCTGGATCAACGCCCTGATCGACGGGGCGGCGAGCGTGGGCATCCACACCTCCATGGACGCCCAGCTCGACGACGCCCTGCGCGCGGCCACCACAGCCCGCAGCACCGGCGCCCGCCCCGCCGCCGGCATCCTGATCCGCTCCCAACTCGTCCCCGCCTGGCCCGCGATGACCATCACCGCGCACAGCGCCGGCTCCCAGCGCGCCGAACTGCGCCGTGCCCGGCTCGCCCCTGACACCCTGCTGGTGCTCTTCGACGGCATCCCGGACAACGTCACGATCCGCGAGCCGGGCCAGGGCATCCACTTCGGCATCGACGACGAGCAGGGCAGGCCCGTGATCGGCCTGCGCCAGCTCACACCCAACGCCACCTCGCCACTGGGTGCGTCGTTGGGCCGTGACTTCCCCGACGACGGCAGCTCGATCTTCGACCGCTTCCTGCGTCCCGGCGGCAACGACGTGCTGCACCTGCTCGGCAACGGCGGCCTGGTCCCTGCCCTCACCCAGGCGCTTCGCACCGGCCCGCAGCTGAACGCGAGTGAGTTCGCCGTGCAACTGGTCAACGCCCCGCTGGAACAACTGCTGCTGCCCCGCGCCTGAGGAGACCCGCACACCATGACCAACGTTCCAGCTTCCGACACCGACCTGATCGTGCCGGTGCGGGTGCGCACCCTGATGGTCAACGACAAGGTCAAGGACGGCGACGGGTTCTGCCACTGGAACCTGAACTTCACCGCGATGATCGGCGAGCGCGCTCCGGCGGAGCCCCCGGTGGGCAGGGAGAACTACGACCTGTCCTTCGGGCTGCGGGTGCAGTGGGAGCTACCCGAAGCCCTGACCCGCGGCCACTACGACCCCGAAACCGGCGAGACCGCCTTTCCACTGGTGCCCAACCGGTGGCTGGTGGTGCGCTACTTCTTCTCACCCAAGGACCAAGTCCGCAAGGCAGCAGGGTGGGTGGTGCACAGCGACTACCTGAAAGAAAGCGACTACCCGGATGCCGGCCTGGGACACGGCACCTCCCGCTTCGCCACCACCCGCGGCCGCAACCCGGAGCCGCACGCCGACCGGATCGGCCGCAAACACGACCTCGCCAACGGGCCATGGCGGGAGCCGGAGTCCCGTGAGCTGTTCCTGACCGCGGTCGGCCCGGGCATCCCGGCCTTCGCCGCCTTCGCCCCGTTCCACCAGGACGTCTTCATGCTCCACGACACCCTGGAAGACATCAAAGCCGAAGACCCGCTCAACACCTACCCGCCCAACACCGACATCAGCTACCAGGTCATCGGCTGGTACTCCGACCCCGGCCGGGACATCCTCGCCCAGGCCCCCGACATTCCCGGCCTGCTGGCCCCCGACCACACACCGGCCGACATCCTCACCGCGCTGGGCTGGTCCGCCCCCCATGACGCGCCCGCCGCGCAACGCACCTTCTACGCGGGCACCAGCCTGGGCATCCCCTGGAAGCAACGCAACTTCTACCCCGAATCCGACATGCCAGACCCGCTCACCCAGACGGTCGCCATCGGCCACAGCACCGCCGACGCCGCTGGCGCCCTCGTGACCCGGCAGACCCGCAACCCGCGCACCGGCGACCTGATCCGCGCACTGTTCGAAGGCACCATCGACACCTACGGCACCGTCGAAGGCGACATCGCCCTCGACGAAGCCCTGCGCAGCGCCTGGTTCGCCGGCCACGACGGCGGCTACGTCTGGCAGATCACCCCCCGCCCGTCCGACCAGCCCGTCGAACTCCCGCCCGTCCCGGAGTGGCTGGCCGAACTCAACGCCCGCCAAGCGCAGCACGACGCCCTGTCGATCACCCTCCAGCAGGCGCAGAGCAGGTTGTGGACGCTGTGGTGGCTGCGCCACCACAGCGGCGAGCACCCGGCTCAGTTCGACGCCGCGGTCGCCGACGCCGCGCTCGACCTCGACGACGCAGGCAGCCTGGCCGCCCGGACACGCACCCTGCTCGCCCAAGCCGCCCAGCTCCTTCGCCAGGTCCCCCACGGCCTGACCCCCGAGGAACTGCAGGAGGCCATCGACGCCTACGTCCGCGACCCCGCCCACCCGCTCCCAAACGCCCTGGAGCTGCGGCGTACGGCCCGCGAGCCGTTCCACCATCCCGCCGACCCGGTCGTCGTCATCGAGGGTGCCGGCACCACCGAGCCCCTCTCCCGGGACGCCGACGACCCCCTGCCCTGCCGCATCCCCTCCCGGCTCCTTCGGCGCGTCCATGTCGACGGCAACTGGAAGCCGGTACCCGCCAGTCCGCTCGCCCCGAACCTGGCCGACCTGCCCGCCGTCTGCCGTGCTCTGATCGCCGAATGCGACCTGCTGGACCAAGCGTTCCGCGCCCCTTCCGACAGCAGCAGTGGCAACGCACTCGCGGACGCTCTCTCCGACCCCGACAACAAGGTCGACGGCACCCTGGCCGAATACACCGCTGTCTGGAAGCAGCCGTGGGCACCGATGTATCTGCAGTGGGAACTGCGCTACTGCCCTACCCCGTACCACAGCGACGGCACCGATCACTGGGAGTTCGACGGCAGCGACTACGTCTGGAAGGGCACCGGCGCCGAACGCAGCGGCGAAAACTCCACAGGCGACGCCCAGATGCGCTGGCTCGTCTTCCGCGACCGCGCCTTCCTCACCCCCACCGTCCCGTATGTGCTACGCGGACAGATCAAGCGCTACCTGGACACCTACCCCACCAGCGACACTGCCGGCCTGCAACAACTGCGAGACGACTACGAGGAGATGCACCTGCTCTCGCAGACCCTCGACGGGTTCAACGACTGGCTGCTCCAACAGGACGGCGCCGCCCGTATGATGACCCCCGCGGGCAGCCAGGCGGCGCTCTTCGGAGACCCGCAGTCGGTGCCCAACCCCGGACCGGCGGCCGACTTCACCGAAGACCAGGACCGCTTCCAGCCGGTGCGGGCCGGGCAGTTCTTCTTCGCCTCCTTGCGGATCATCGACCGCTTCTCCCGCTTCTGCGACATCACCAACCTGGTGCAGGAGAACTACCAGAAGCTCGACACCGTCCACGCCGACAGCGTCAAACCCGACGCTCCCCTCTACGAAGGCGTCCGCGCCCTCAAACGGTTCTTCCAGCTCCCGCCCCGCTTGTTGCAGGACTCCCGGGTGCGGTTCGACCCCGCACACGCCGGCGACAGCGCCCGCTACACCGGCGTCGTGGACGCCTCCACCGTCGACACGAGCCCGGTCGTCGGGTGGCTGATGCTCAACCACCTCGACCGCACCATGCTGGTCTACGCCCCTGACGGCGCACCCCTGGGCGAACTGCGCGTCGTCGGCGACCAGAGCCGCACCGCCTGGAACGCCCTGCCGCACGCTCCCCACGCCTGCCCCGAGGACTTCGCGGAGGACTTCCCCCAGCTTTCACGCATGCTCGTCAAACTGCTGGCCAAGCCACCCGCAGCGTTCGACCAGCTCGTCGACACCATCGACGCCACCCTGGTCACCATCACCGACCCCGACGCCCAGGAAGACCGCAGCCCCACCCGGCTCATCGGCCGCCCGGTCGCCCTCATCCGCGCGGCTCTCGACATCGAGCTGCGCGGCGCCCCACTGACCAGCCCCGGCTGGGACGTTCTCGACCCACCCCACCCCGAGTACCCCGACTACCGGTGGCCCATCAGGCTCGGCGATCCGCAGCGGCTCACGGACGGCCTGATCGGCTACTTCGCCAGCTCCAGCGGCCCTGGCGGCGCCACCGACTACACCGTCCTGAACGCCGTTGCCCCCGAATCCGGCAGCGACTACGTCCAGCCCATCGAGTTCGGCTACGACCTCGCCCTGCCGGCCCGCCCCGGCGACGATGCGGTCACCCACCACCTCACCCTCCTCGCCGACCCCCACGTTCCCGTCCACGCCACCACCGGCATCCTGCCCGTCGCCGCCCTGGCGCTGGACGCCGACCTCGTCCACCAGGCCCTGGCGCGCATCCGCGCCTCCTTCCGTCTCGACCCGCTCCTCGCCCCGGCCCGCACCGTCGACCAGGAGGCGGAGTCGCCGCTGGGCAGCACCGACGGCCACCCGATCGCCCGGCTCCTGGACGGCAACCTCGGCACCTACTGGTTGAGCCGCGAACACGTCACCCAGGGAGGCTGGGTCCTGGTCGACCTCGGCAAGCAGCGCACCGTCCACCGGATCGACATCCTCCCCGGCGACCTGACGGGCGGATTCTCCACCCCGGCCACCGTGCTGGAGTGCTCCACCGACGGCACCCCGGACACCGCCTCCTGGACCGAGCTGGGCACCTACGCCGCCCGGCAGGAGATCCACCACGACACCACGCTTCAGGCCAGGCTGATCCGGCTGCGCTTCACCGCCGCGCAGGGCCACCCGGTGGCCCTGCGCGCGTTCACGGTCGCCACCGACGCCCCCGGCAGCGGACTGGTCATGCCCCGCCCCGCTTCCTGGCACGGCGACTGGACCTGGGCCGAACCCCACGTCACCACCGCACAGGTCCCCGACTGGGGCGAGCTGCCCATCGTCCAGTCCGACAACACCGCCCACCCCGACGACCCCGTCCCGCAGGCCCGCGCCGGCTACCTCCAGCTGTCCCCCGCCCACGACGCTTAGCCCCCACCCGGACGGGACAGCCGACCGCCGCAGGCCCACACCACCCGGCGGACCCGCCGAGCCTGCCGCATTCTGAGCAACCACCGCCAAGGAGCCGCAGCATGACCATCCGACTGCAAGCCACCGACGCCCTGCTCACCTACACCCCGACCACCGATCCCGACCCCCTGACGGCCAGCACCGACAAGGACGTCACCGTCGCCAAGCTCGAACTGACGGTCGGCCGGAACATGACGCAGCCCGCCTACTGCCGCCAGATCACCGTGAAAATCCCCATCGGCCCCAACAGCAACGAGCTGACCAACACGTATTCCGGCATCAAACCGGGCGTCATCGGCGGCACCGAACCCGAACACGGCGGCGGCTGGGACGCCCTCACCCCCACCACCGAGGACGGCAAACGCGTCTTCACCTTCAAACCCGATGAGTGGCCCCAGTTCGACGGCTCCTGGGTCATCACCCTCGTCATCTCCCAGATCGAGATCAACACCGTCACGGGCAGGGTCCCCATCGAGATCATCGAGGAGACCTCACCCAACGACAGCAACTACACGCCCAAATCCGCCGTCGTCACGGTGGAGAAGTTCCCCGCCGGCTTCCTCTTCCGCAACCTGCGGCCGAGCAAGATCATGGTCGACAACGGCGAGACGGTGAAACTGACGTGGGAGGTCCAGAACGCGACGTGCCGTGTGTTCTGGGACAAACTCTCCGAACAGGTCGACGATCGGGAATGGGAGTCGGGGCCGCTGTACAACACCACCGGCTTCATGGTGCAAGCCACCTCCACCACCGACGCCACCATGGTCCACACCCTCACCACCGCAGTCACGGTCTGGCGGCCCGACCTCGAAGTCGGCGAACTCATCGTCCACGGCACCATCACCGCACGTGGGGACGTCGAGATCGACCCCGGCGGGACGCTCCGCACCAACACCATCGACCCGTCGAGCGGCCACCGAATCGCCCTCGGCAGCACAACCACCGTCAAGGGGTGGCTGGAGACCGATGACCTCATCCTGAGGGGAAGGTACCTGCGGTTCTGCGTCCTCGAACAAGGGTCGACAACCTGGAGCGCCCCCGAACTGATCCCCATCCCCATCTCCCCGCCCAAAGTACCGATCACAGACCTCACCCTGGCCGCCGGAGCCTTCGGTGACCGCATTCTCTGCATCTATGCCGACGGCGACGAACGAAACGAGATGCTCTTCGACGGGGTCAGCTGGGTGGCAGGATGGAATGATCGCTATAGCGAATATAGGTACAGTAGCTGCGCTCCCGGCGTTGACATCCGGGGCGCAGGCCGACCCGTGTACATGGACCGCGGAGGTCACATGGACGGCCTGCCGGATGGGATCAAAAGGGCCTGGTCGTCTAGCCAATCACTGACCAAAATGGAAGAGTTCGTCCTTTTCGTCTCTCCCGAAGGAATCGTGAACCGGGCCGAATATCGCCGGACCACCGACAGCTACGTTCTGTCCCAGGACTCTCCGGTTCAACTGCCCTGGGGTGCCTTGAGCGGGGTCGGCCTCGCCCGGTTCAACAATGCCCTGACCTGTCTGTTCATCGGTGCCGAAAACGCGGTGCACTGCTCCCGCGACTGGTTGAACCCGAGCCCGCTGAACAACTGGAGGTCGCGATTCCGCCCCGCCCTGGCCGCCTTCGACGGGAAGCTGCACGCCCTCATCACGACCATGAACGGAGCACTTGTCTGGTCCAGCACCAGCACGGAGAACTGGCCTGAAGCGGTCGAAATCAGCGACCCGTCCTCGGTCCCACGTGCACCTGTACTCACGGTCTACCAGAATAAACTCTACGCGATCTTCTAGAACCGGATGGAGACAAGGCCGGTCTCGGCGACAGGTGTAACGGAACGCTGATCGGCGGACGCTCATCTCCGGACACAACCAGTCAATGACGCTGCAGGATTACGAACACCGGTACGTCCGTACGTGCTCGTGCTGCGGCTGGCGACGAGTGTCGGGATCAGCCCCGCACGTGGCACGTGGCCGAACTGGTCCGCCTGTCCAGGGCTGTGATGGTCTTGGTTGGTGGGCCGACTGGTGGACGATCTGTGTGGCTGTGACTTTCCGAGCCCGACACGAGGCGGGCCGTCAGCACCCCGCGGCTGCCGGTCCGCCGCTCACGTGCGAAGCGCAGGGCAGCTGCCGGACGGCCAGGGATGTGCTGGATGACGGCGCGGTCAAGCGGTTCCCGGCACTTGTTCGGTGCGGCCGGGTACCAGGTGTCCGGATCTATGCGGCCAGGCAGGCGTCGGGGACGCTCCCGGAGATGCGGTCTGCGCACTGGGCGTCTGCGCGGTCGAGGGCGGCGGAGAGCGCTTTGACGGCTTCATCGGCGGAATCCTTGAGGAGGTGGCCGTAGAGGTCGACGGTGATGGCGAGATTGGAGTGACGCAGGGTCTTGGAGACGACGGCGAGGGGGATGCCAGCGGCGATGCCCCTGGTGCTGTCCGTGGCGGCGGAGAACGGGCTCTCCGCCAGCCAGACGATCATCGTCTCGCACGGAGGAGCCGATGCCCTACGGGCAGTCGGCGCTGCCGGGACCGACCTGGTCGGCGCCAACCGTGTCGCCGCCGTTGTCGAGGCCGGCCACAAGCTCAGGACCGGCTCCGACGGAAAGTCCCGAGTTGCCGCACTCGCGCGGGTCGAACGGTACCTGGTCGAGGTAGTGGCCGGCGACGCCCTCGACGAGTTGTCCCTGGACGCCGTGCTGGACGCCAACGGAATCGAGCGCCGATGGCTGCGGGACACGACCATCCGTCTTTGTCAGCCCCTGGAGCCATGGGACAAGACCGCATCCCAATTCAGTGCAGAACTCCGATCGAGGGTTGCCCAACTGGACTGGCCCCCGCAGCTGACGGTCAACAGCTCCCGCGTCCGAGCCCCCAAGACCGAGGACTGGGACAAACTTCTCAAGGCAGAAGCCGTATCCGAGCTCTTGTCCTCGACGATCCATGGTGTGAAGGGCCAGGAGTTCCCGGCCGTCGCGCTGACCCTGCCGACGAGGATGCGCAAGGACGCACCGGCCGGACGGTCCTCGACGACTGGGAGTTCGGGTTCCAGACCGAAGCCAGGCGCGTTCTCTACGTCGGGGCGTCCCGAGCGCAGGCGCTCCTGATGTTGGTGGCCCCGGCCGGTCACACGGAGCGGGTGACGAAGCTGTTGTCGAGGGACGCCGTCCCGTACCAGGTTCACCCGACGATGACTGGAAGGTAGCTGCACTGCGTCCCGCGAGGAGGACCCGAAGTTGGCGCCTCCGTACCCTCCTGGTGCAGCACCGTTGCGGCTGCGGTGCGGTGGGCAGCTGGGACCGCTCGATCCCAGGTTCGCTGACAATGGCCTCGGGTGTCCGCGAGCCCGTTGTCTGGGGGTCAGCCTTGGGTGTCCGGCACCGTTGTCAGTCCCGATGGTTACGTTGCAGCGGCTAGCAGGACGTGTCGGGTGAGGTGTTCAACGTGGCAATCATCAGCGCGAGCCGGAAGATCGAGCGAGCCGGAGTCAACGCTCTGCGCACACTGCTGGAGGATCATGATCATCTCGTCCAGGGGATCGATGATGGTGCCGACCGAGGTGAAGATCTCTGTGTTGGGTTCGCCGGCGGTGGCTGGCGAACCGGGCACGTCGTTGCCATCCAGGTAACTCTCGACAGCCAATGCCGAAACCCGGAAAAGGCCTTTCCCGTAGGCTCGTTGGCATCTCGCATGGCCTGGCAAGGACGCCCGTCACGCTTCGTTGCCACCGATTGCGGCAGAGGGCCGGTTCATTGGGCTGACCCGACTATCCGGTGTCGTCGCTTTGGGGTCGTCCGCAGGTGTGCGGGCGCGGCGGAGGAGGGCCGTACCGTCGGGGTCGGCGGGTTCGAGTTCGATGGCGCGGCGTAGTTGTTCCATGCGTTGAGGTAGCGGGTGCCAGCCGGGTTCTGCGGCCATGTCGGTGTTGAGGTCGTTGATTGCGCGGGCGTAGGCGCGGGCCAGGCCGCGGAAGTGCAGGGGTAGGCCGGGGCGGGGGTGGCCGCTGGGGGCGATGCTCACCCACAGGGCGTCGGTGGTCTCGTTGTCCGGGCCGACGGGTTCGGTGGTGTCGCGTGCGACGAGGTGGCCGCGGACGGTGAGCCAGTGGCGCATCGCGGCCCGGGTGGGGCCGGACAGGCCGACCGTCATGGTGGCGGGCGCGGTGCGCGGGTTGCGGTGCTGGGGGAGGTGGGTGAGGCGGATCGTGCCGCGCTGCAGGTCGACGTCGTCCGTGCGCAGGGCGCAGAGTTCGCCGGCGCGGCAGCCGGTGTCCAGCACGGTGCCGATGATCGCGAGGATCCGGCTGCGGGACTCGGACCGGCCAGGGCGGGCCGAGTGTTCCAGGTGGCCGAGGAGGACGCTGCGTGGGCGGGCGGCGACTACGGGCCGGAGTTCCACCGGTGGCGGGTTGCGGTCCGGAATCGTGGCGGTGATGCCGGCCCGGGCACCGAGGATGCGGAGGCAGTCCTCGCGGACGCGCATGGACGCTGGTGAGGCGTGGCCCGGTCGTGCAGTGGGCTTGCGTCGCAGCAGGCCCTGCTCGGCGGCTTTGAGGTAGTCGGCGAGGGTGTCCGGCGTGAAGAGCAGGGCGAGTGAGCCGGCGGCCGTGGGTACGATCGCGCCCCGCTCCAGGGCGGTGCGCAGTTCGCCGGCGACCCAGCGCAGTTGCTTCGCCCGAGACCTGCCGGTCGGCGGTTCGCAGGCACGCTCGACGAGGGCGTCCAGCGCCTCGGCCGAGGGTGCTGCTGTCGTCGGGGCGTCCGCCATGAGGTCACCCTAGCGCCGGGTCGGGGCGGGTCGGCGGGCTCTTGCCGACAGAGGGGGCTGGGAATGCCCGCAGGGCCCGGGTCTAATAACTGGCTTGAAGCAAGATCGTCGGTGAGGGCAACGGACGGCATGGTTGCTGTCTTCTCCGGCCCGCGCCGCTCTGGTGGTGACCGTCCTTCGGCAGCCGGCGAGGGGGCCGTGGCAGGGCCTCCGCCGGTTCTCGCGGCGGCACCCGGCGATGACGCCCCGGGCTCCGTGAGTGCCCCGGTCATTTCTGATGGGCCGTCAGCAAACTCAGCATTGAGTCAGCATTGGTCCTGTCAGGCGCCGTCGCGGATGGTCGAACAGTGTCACGTGTCGAGTGCCGAGTCGAGTGTCGACAGGAGCGCTTCAAGGTGGGCGTAGGGGGACTCCGGCTCGGGGGTGCGGCGGAGCTGGCCGCCGCACCCCTGACTGGTAACTACCCAGGTCAGCGCACGTTTCCACGGGGCTTGAGGGGGATTCCCGGGAGCTCTGGGGCGGGCAAGCGGTCGCCCGGGTAGCCCTCGACGGCGCCGAAGCGGTCGGGGTTCGCGGAGCTCATCCACTCCTCGCGGGCTCGGGTAATGTCTTCGTGAGAGCGCCCGATGAAGTTCCACCACATGACGATCTGCTCCTCGAAGGGCGTGCCGCCGAGCAGGACCAGGCGGGCGTCGGTGTCGCCGGTGTTGGTGAGGGTGAGGGTGTCGCGGCCGGGGGCGGCGTAGCCGAGTTCGGCGGGGCGCAGCGGGGTGTCGAGGAGGCGGACGTGTCCGCTGTCGACCAGCAGGCCGTGTTCGAAGGCGGGGTCGACGTCGAGGGTGACGGTGGCCCCGGGGTGCAGGGTCAGCTCGGCGCCGAGCAGGGGGGTGAAGGTGGGGACGGGGGAGGTGTCGCCGGCGAGGGTGCCGAGGAAGACCCGGGCCTCGCCGCCGTCCAGGGCGACGGGGGCGGGCACGTGGTGGTGGAAGTCGCGCCCGGTGTGCCGGTGCTCCTCGGGCAGGGCGACCCACAGCTGGACGCCGTGCAGGACGGTGGTGGCCGGGGTGGAGACCTCGGAGTGGGCGATGCCGCGGCCGGAGGTCATCAGGTTGACCTCGCCGGGCCGGACGTACGCGTGGACGCCGAGGCTGTCGCGGTGCTCGATCTCGCCGGTGAAGAGCCAGCTCACGGTCTGCAGTCCGGTGTGCGGGTGCGGGGCGACGTCCATGCCGCCGGTGCTGGTGACGTCGTCGGGACCGTAGTGGTCGACGAAGCACCAGGCGCCGATCGTGCTGCGGGAGCGCTGGGGCAGGGTGCGGCGTACGGTCATCGCGCGCGGGCCGCCGAGCGGCACGTCCCGGGCGGGCAGGACCTCCACCCGCGGGTCGGCGGCGGGGGTGGCGGCGCGGTCGGTCTCGGCGGTGCTCACGGGTGGTCCCTCCCAGGTGCAATTAGTTCTATATTCAACTATCATGCCATGGCAGAGTGGCGCACGACAGCCCGATCAGCCTAAGGAGTCCAGGTGAGTGATGTGGCGGCGGTTCCGACGGACCGGCGGGTGTTCATCGACAAGCAGAGCCCCCAGGCGTACAAGGCGTTCCTGGCCGCCGCCGAGGCGGCGCGCGAGGTCGCGGCCGCGGCCGGACTGGACCGCCGGCTGATCGAGCTGGTCAACCTCCGGGTGTCGCAGATCAACGGCTGCGCCTACTGCCTGCACGTGCACACCAGGGCCGCGATCCGCGAGGGCGAGACCGCCCAGCGCCTGGGCGTGCTCGCGGCCTGGCGGGACACCGAGGTGTTCAGCGACCGCGAGCGCGCCGCGCTCGGGCTGGCCGAGGCGACCACCGCCCCGGCGGACGCGGCGCTCCAGGAGGCCGCGTACGGCGTGGCGCGCGAGGTGCTGAGCGACGAGGAGATCTCGGCGGCGGTCTGGGTGTCGATCGCCATCAACGCCTTCAACCGGGTGTCGATCCTGAGCAAGCACCCGGTCCGTCCGGCCCCGGCCCGGTAGCCGCGCGCGGTGGTGGCGCCCGGCGGAGGGTCTCCGCCTTCCGGCGGACGCCCTCCGCCTTCCGGCGGACGCCCTCCGTTGTGAGGTGTACGACCGGCTCCTCCCGGCGGGGGATGACGGACCGTCAACGGTGCGGCGAGGCTGGGCGACGAAGGCGAGGAGCTGCTCGCCGACTGCGAAGGTGGGTCGCATGGCACGTCGTACGTTTGTTTCCGCGCTGGTGGGGGCGGTCTGTCTGACACTGGCCGGGCCGGTGGTCTCGGCCGGTGCGGCCGGGGCCGCCGACGCGCGGCCGGGCTCCGGCGACCCGAGGGCGGCGGCGCTGCGGGCGGTCACCGGGGCCGGCGCGGTCGGGGCGATCGCGGAGGTCAGGGACGGGAACGGGGTCTGGCGCGGGGCGTCCGGCGTCTCCGACCTGGCCACCGGCGCACCGGTCCGCGCCGACGGGCGGTTCCGGGTCGGCAGCGTCACCAAGGTGTTCGTCTCCACCACGGTGCTCCAACTGGTCGGGGAGGGGCGGATCGGCCTGGACGAGCCGGTCGAGCGGTACCTGCCCGGGCTCGTCCCGAACGGCGACCACATCACCGTCCGTCAACTGCTCAGCCACCGCTCCGGGCTCTGGGACTCCACCAACGAGAAGGGCGGGGTGTTCCCCGACTGGACGGACGCGGCGGTCGTCCGGAACTGGCTGGACCAGGGCGGCCTGACCCGGCAGATCACCCCGGCCCAGGTGGTGGCCTCCTCGGTGGCGCACGCGCCCGACTTCCCGCCGGGCACCGGGTACGGCTACTCCAACGTCAACTACACACTGCTCGGCATGATCATCGAGAAGGTGACCGGGCACGCCTACGCCCAGGAGGTCACCGCGCGCATCCTGCGCCCGCTCGGCCTCACCGACACGTACTTCCCGGGCACGGCCACCGGCATCCGGGGCCCGCACGCGCACGGCTACTGGACGGTGCCCGAGGGCCCCGGCCCGGCGGACCACAGCGACCGGGACGTGACGGTGGCGAGCGTCACCTGGGCGAACGCGGCCGGCGAGGTGATCTCCACCCTCGGCGACCTGAACCGCTTCGACAAGGCCCTCCAGGGCGGCCGACTGCTGCCGCCGGCGCTGCTGAAGGAGATGACCACGACGACCCCCATCGAGGTCGACGGCACGCCGACCGGGCTGGGCTACGGGCTCGGAATGGCCAGCTGGCAGCTCTCCTGCGGCCCGGTCTACGGGCACAACGGCTCGGTGCCCGGGTACAGCACCGAGATGTGGAGCTCGGGCGACCGGCAGGTGTCGATGTCCGTCACCCCGCGCGGCGGCGAGGCGGAGTTCGTTGCGCAGCTGCAGGCGGAGGGCGGCTTCCTGGAGCAGGCCTTCTGCGGGGCGGCGAAGGGGGCGGGGCGGGGCCCGGCCGCCGTGGCGCCGAAGCTGGGCTGACTGCCCGCCGCTCCGCGGTTCCACCGCTCTGGCTCGTCCGCGCGCGGGCTCAACCGCGCGGACGAGGCGGAGCGGTGGCGGTTGCGCCGACGGGATGCCCACGGCCCGGAGACGGGCACGTCGACGAAGTCGACGCCTGCCTGCGGCTGCGCGACAACCTCACCCGGGGCAGCGTGACGAGCGACGACGTGAGCCCGGCACGGGCCGTCACGCTGGTGCGCGCCCCCTTCGACGCCGTGACCGCGCTCCTCCGCCCGCCCGTGGCACCCGACCCGACCTACGCCCCGGCCCGCCTCGACGACAGGAGGCCGGGCGGGCTTCGGAGTTCCCGTCGGAGGCGTGGTGTGCGTACGGTGATCCACACACATCATCGGAGAGGGGTGCGCGCCATGGCGGGGACGGAAGACGGCTCGGAGACGGTGCTGACCACCGAACGACTGGTGGTGCGTCAGTGGACGGTGGCGGACCAGGAGCGTGCCTTCGACATCTACTCCCGCTGGGAGGTCGCCCAGTGGCTCGGCCGGACGCCGCGCGCCCTGGCCGACCCCGATGAGGCCCGCCGGTACATCGAGCACTGCCGTGACCGCTCCACCGGCCCCCGGTACGGGGTCTGGGCGGTCGAACGGCGCGACACCGGTGTGGTCGCGGGGGCGGTCCTGCTGCTTCCGCTGCCGGACGGGGACGGGGACAGCGAGGTCGAGATCGGTTGGCACCTCCACCCGGACAGCTGGGGCCAGGGCGTCGCCACCGAGGCCGCCCGGGCCGTCCTGGCCAAGGGCTTCGCCGACGGCCTGACCGAGATCCGCGCCATCCTCGCCCCGGACAACACCCGGTCGGCGGCGGTCTGCCGGCGCCTCGGGATGACCAGTGCCGGACTGACCGACCGCTGGTACGGCCGGGAGCTGGCGGAGTTCCGCATCGGCCCGGCCCAGGGCGGGCAGGCATGACAGCGGGGGGAGGAGCGGCGGACGTGACGCTCAACCTCTGGCGCCGCCCGCTTGATGAGGTGCCGGCCGAGGTGTGGGACCGGACCGAGCTGACCGTGCTCATCCTCGCCGAGACCGGCATCCGGGAACTCCCGCCCGGCATCGGTCGGTTGACCGGGCTGCGGACCCTCGACCTCGGGCACAACCGGCTCGCCGCGCTGCCCGCCGAGCTCTGCGACCTCACCGGGCTCCGGGACTTCCTCTACCTCCACGACAACGCGCTGACCGCCCTGCCCGAGGAGCTCGGCCGGCTCACCGCGCTGCGCTACCTCAACGTCGGTGAGAACCGGCTCACCGAACTCCCCGCCACCATCGGCGGACTGGCCTCGCTGGTCGAGCTGCGCGCCCAGCACAACCGGCTCACCGCCCTGCCGGAGTCGATCGGCGGACTCGGTGCGCTGCGTGAACTCTGGCTGCGTGGCAATGAGTTGACCGGACTGCCGGAGTCGGTCGGCGGCCTTGCGGAGCTGCGCGAGCTGGAACTCCGGGAGAACGCCCTCACCGAACTGCCCGCCGTACTCGCCGGGCTTCCGCGACTGCGCCGCCTCGACCTGCGCGGCAACCGGATCACCGAACTGCCCGACTGGCTGGCCGACCCGGGGGCGCTGCCCGCGCTGGAGAAGCTGGACCTCCGGTGGAACGACGTGCGGCCGTCGGCCCGGCTGCTGGCGGCGCTGGCCGCACGCGGGTGCGTCACGCTCTTCTGAGCCGCCGGGCCGGGATTCGGGCCCCGATCCCGCTCTGGAAAAGATCACCGTCGACAGGCCGGAGCTGTTACCGTGGAACGTATGAAGCGCGCTGCACTCGCCACGACGACGCCGGAGAGAGTCCCGGCGCGCTGACTGCTGACCTAGTCCGAAGCCCCGGGGCGAGTGCCCCGGGGCTTCGCCGTTTCCGGTCCCACTCGCCCGCAGACCGAGTGGAGACCACCATGCGTAACCAGCCCTCGCACGACAACGCGGCCCACGACCACGAGTCCCACGGCCACCCGGCCCACGACCACCGCAAGCTCGGCCGTGAACTCGACCTCTTCGACACCGACCCGCTGATGGGCTCCGGCCTGCCGTACTGGCTCCCCGACGGCGCCGCGATCCGACACTCCCTGGAGGAGTTCGTCCGCGACCGCGAGCGCCGGGCCGGCTACCGCCACGTCTACTCCCCGGTGCTCGGCAAGCGCGAGCTGTACGAGATCTCCGGCCACTGGGCGCACTACCGCGAGGACATGTTCCCGCCCATGGAGCTGGGCTCCGAGGAGATGGTGCTGCGCCCCAGCCTCTGTCCGCACCACGCGCTGATCTACCGCTCACGCTCCCACAGCTACCGGGAACTGCCGCTGCGCATGGCCGAGTTGGGCGGCATGTACCGGTCCGAGCTGTCCGGGGTGCTGGGCGGGCTGACCAGGGTCCGGGCGATCCAGCTGAACGACGCCCACATCTTCTGCACCCCGGAGCAGGCGGCCGACGAGGCCGTCGCCGCACTGGAGCTGATCCGCGAGGCGCACCGGGCACTGGGCGTCGTCCCGGTCCGCTACCGGCTCTCGCTGCCCGGCGCGGGCGGCAAGTACGTCGCCGACCCGGCGCTCTGGGAGCGTGCCGTCGCCCTGCTCACCGAGGTACTGGAGCGCTCCGGGGTGCCGTTCGAGGCGGCGGAGGGCGAGGCGGCGTTCTACGGTCCCAAGATCGACGTGCAGATCGCCGACGGCGCCGGGCGCGAGTTCACCCTCTCCACCGTGCAGATCGACTTCCACCAGCCCGAGCGGTTCAACCTGCACTACATCGGCGCGGACGGCGCCAAGCACCGCCCGGTGATGGTGCACCGCAGCGTGATCGGCAGCGTCGAGCGCGTGGTCGCCCACCTGATCGAGCTGTACGGGGGCGCGTTCCCGGCCTGGCTGGCACCCGTCCAGGTGGTGCTGCTGCCCGTCTCCGAGGCGGAACTGCCGCAGGCCGAGCGGTTCCGGCAGCGCTGCCTGGACCTCGGGCTGCGCGCCGAGGTCGCCGGCCCCGAGCACGGCAGCCTCGGCGCCCGGATCCGCGCGGCCCGGCTGGTGCCGTACCAGGCGGTGATCGGGGCGAAGGAGGCCGTGGACGACCGGGTCGCGCTGCGGCTGCGGGACGGCCGCCGGCTGGAGCCGCTGCCGGCCGAGGAGGCGTGGGCGCGGATCGGCGCGCTGGTGGCGGCGTGCGACGCGGAGCTGTGGCCGGAGGGCGCCTCGGGGCGGCCGGAGAGCTGATCGCCGTCGCGGCGGCCGGGAACGGGGAGGTGGCGGCCGTGATCGAGGGGGTGGCGGCCGTCGGCTCCGTCGGCCGCCGCGCCGGTGGCGTACGTACGACTAGTGCGGTGCACGGTGTGTCGGCCGGGCCGCGGGTGGCGGCCGCCCGTCGAATGGGCCGGGCGGCCGAGTCCACCGCCGCTGTCCCCACCCGTCCGGAGGTACCCCGATGCGCATTCCCCGCGGCCTCGCCGCTCCCGTCCTGGCCGGCTCGCTCGCCCTCGCCGGGGCGGTGGCCGCCACCCCGGCCGGCTCGGCCGAGCTCCGGCCGCTGCCCAGCCCCGCCGTCCAGTACTGCGCCGCCGTACTCGGGCACGTCCCGGGCGCCGATGCCGCTTCGCAGGCCCTCGGGCGGGCCTGCTCCTCGGACTACCGGGCCGAGCAACTCGCCCAGGCCGAACGTGACTTCGCGGCATCCGGGCCGGCGGACCGGCCCTCGCTGCCGATGGAGTAGGCCGGGCCGGGACGTTCCGTCGACCGGTTCGCGCCGCAGGAGTCCGAGGCCCCGCGCGGCGCGGGCCGGTCAGTAGGACTGGAGCTCGACCAGGCGGCCGTCCGGGTCGCGCAGATGGGCGCTGCGCAGGGTGGGGCCCCACTCCGGGCGGTCGGTCGCGGGTGCGACCGGGGTGCCGCCGTGGCGCAGGCAGAGGTCGAGGGCGGCGTCCACGTCGGCCACCCGCAGGACCAGCATCGCGGCGTCCTGCGCGAGGGCGGCGGGCGCGGTGGGTGCGCCGGTATGCCCGGGCGGTTCGGCGGTGCCGAGGGCGGCGGCCATCGCGGAGCGGTCGAAGAGGGCGAGCAGGGCCTGGTCGGCGAGGTCCCAGTTGGCGTACGGGCCCTCGGGCGAGCCCTTGACCAGGGTGGCGCCGGTGAGCGGCGGGAGGACGGCGCGGTAGAAGCCGAAGCACTCGGCGAAGCGGGTGACGAGCAGGCGGGGGTACAGGGCGTCCACGGGCGAACTCCTGGCAAGGGGGCGGCGGTTCCGAATCAGTGGGTCGGCACCCACTATAGGGACGGACCCTAGACTGTCGCCATGGCCTCCGAGAATCCCCAGCACGCCACCGAGAACGCCCGGTCCGCCGCCGGGCTCCCCCCGACCCTGCTGGACCTCACCACCTACCTGCTCTCCCGGGTCGGCAAGGCGGCGCGCGGCCGGTTCGCCGAGCGGTTGGCCGAACGCGGCCTGCGGCTCTGGGACATGGCGGTGCTGGCGGCGCTCGCCGACTTCGGCCCGCAGGCCCAGCGGGACCTGGTGCGGCGGCTGGCCATCGACCCGAGCGACCTGGCGAAGGTCGCCGACCAGCTCGCCGCCGCCGGGTACGTCGAGCGCGCCAGGGACCAGACCGACCGGCGGCGGGTCTCGGTCTCCGTCACCGACGCCGGACGGGCGCTGCTCGCCGAACTCGACGCCCAGGCGCGTGCGGTGCAGGACGAGGTGCTCGCGCCGCTGGACGCGGGGGAGCGGCGGACGCTGCAGGAGCTGCTGCTGCGGGTGCACCACGGGATGGGGGAGCGGCGCGGCGGCCTGTGAACAGCCGGTCGGCTTGACCGGCTCAGGCGGTGGGCTGACCCGGGCGGCGGGCACCGGCGAACTCGCCCGCCCAGCGCGGGACGTCGAGCACGTTCTCGACCCGGGCGACCAGGGTGCCGGTCCGCTCGGCGTGGATCATCGCGCCCTCGCCGACGTGGATCCCGACGTGGTGCAGGGGGGCGTCGGGGCGGGAGAAGAAGAGCAGGTCGCCCGGGGCGAGCGCGTCGCGCTCCACCGGGGCGCTGAGGTTGAACTGGGCGACGGTGTAGTGCCCGAGCTCGACGGTGCCGTGGCTGGCCCGGTACCAGCAGTAGAGCGACAGGCCGCTGCAGTCGAAGCCGACCGTCTTCTCGCCCATGCACACGCCGTTCAACCAGCCGTTGTCCTCGTCGCAGAAGCCGAGGCTCGCGCCCAGCCGGTCGCCGCCACCCCAGGCGTACGGCACGCCGAGCTGGCTCGCGGCCACGGCGGCGACCCGGCGGCCCAGCGCTGCGGCCGGCAGCGACCCGGCCGTCTCCGGCGGGGCGTCGGACGCCGCCTGGGCCGCCGGGCCGAGCGCCGGGACGAGGCCCGCCCCGAGCGCGAGTCCGAGCATGCGGCGCCGACGGACTCCGGAGGCCTGGTCGCGGCCGGACGGTTGGGGCTCCATGGCGGTGCCTCCCGGGGCTGGAGGTGGATGAGCGCCCGGGGGCGTGGTCCCCGGGCGCAGGCACCAGGATGGCGCTCCGGCGGGCCGGTCCGCCATCCCCCGCAACGGTGAATCGTGGACGCAGGAGGCCCGGAACGGAAGGGAGTTCACCGGTTAAATGGTTTGACGGTCGCTCAGGAGAGGCCAACGATGGGCGCGAACGTTCGGTCGGGACCGTCGGAGGACCACATGAGCAGCGCCGTCAAACTGATCCGCACCACGCGGCTGACCAGGGCGGTGGACTACGCCTACGCGGCGGAGGTCGACGCCCCGGTCCGCTCGCTCTGGCTGGCCGGGGCCTGCCCGCTCGACGAGGAGGGGCGGACGGTCGCCGTCGGCGACTTCGAGGCCCAGGCCCACCAGGTGATGCGGAACCTGATAACCGTGCTGGAGGAGTTCGGCGCCTCCCTCACCGACATCGCCCGGACGACCGTCTACGTGGCCTCCGCCGACCAGGCGGACCTGGTGAAGGTGTGGAACGTCTACCGCGCCTACATGGGGGAGCACGACGCCCCGAGCACCCTGCTCGGCGTCGCCGTGCTCGGGTACCACGACCAGCTGGTGGAGGTGGAGGCCGTGGCCGTCCTGCCCTCCTGAGTCGTCCTCATCCGAGCGGAGTCGACCGGTGCCGACCGGAGTCGACGGGGCCGGCGGGCCCCGACCAGCCGTCCCGGCGGAGGAGGGCCGCGGCGGCACCGGGGCGCCCGCGGCGTTGTCAGAGCGGCTTGGCAGGATGCTCCCCATGCTCCTGACCCGTTCCGACCAGCGCCGTGACGACCGGCCCGCGCCTCCCGACGTCCGGGGCGACTTCGAGGTCCACCTGACCGTGGAGCCCGGAGCCGCCGAGGCGCTGGCCGCGTGGGCGCGGGGCCACGACGTGAAGTTCACCCACATCCTGCTGGCCCGCGGTGCGGCGCCCTCGCAGCCGATGCTCACCCTGCGCGCCGACGGCACGCTGGCGGAGGTCGCCGCGGTGACGTCCCGGACGGCCGACGGGCTGGCCCGAGCCGGGTTCACCGTCCTGCGGGCGAAGATCGAGGCAGCGCCGTGGGCACACGGCGTCCCGGCCTCGGACGAGGACGCCGTGCCGCACGGAGCCGGCCGGTACTTCGAACACCACGTCAAGCTGCTGCTCCCGGGCCCGGTGCCCGAGGCGGACGACGCGCGCCTCGCCACCCTCACCGAGCTGGCCGTCCGGCACGGTGCGCACCTGTCGCGCAATCCGCGCCGGGTGCGCGCGGACGGCCGGTACGAGTGGTTCGTGACCCAGCGGTGCCGCTCGGTGGGCCTGGACACCGCTGGCCGCCGACTGGAGGCGCTGCTGCGGGACCTCGCCGCCGACGGCCGCGAGGTGGTGTCCGTGGAGCGCGAGTTCGTCGTCGTGGACAGCCACGAGGACCTGGACGCGGGATGGATCAGCGAGCACGGGCACGGCGCCCGGCCGTACGGAGACGGAGAAGGAGAGCAGGGATGACCGAGGGCAAGCCCCCGTCGCCGGTGGCGTGGGAGAACCTGAACTGGGGCCCGTGGCAGGGCGTGGTGCTGCCCAAGCGGCCGCCGTCGGAGGACGTCCGTGAGGACCGGGACCTGCCCAGGACCATCCGGCCGGTCGACGACGAGGCGGTCAGCCAGCAGCCGGTCTTCGACCCCGCCCTCGCCGGGTACGCCCGGGCCCTCCGGCCCAGCGAGCCGGCCTTCGCCGACCCGCGGCTCGCCGAACGCTGGCTCGCCGCCCGGCGCGAGGCGCTGGCCACCGTGCTCTCCGCCGTCGCCGACTCGCCGTGGGCCGACCACCTGGTGCTGCGCGGCAGCGTCCTGCTGCGCGCCTGGTACGGCGAGCAGGCGCGGGAGCCGGGCGACCTCGACTTCGTGGTCCGCCCGACGGACTGGGAGCTGGCCGACGAGCGCACTGGCCGGATGTTCCGGGAGCTCGCCGCCGGCGCCGAACGGCTCTCGGGCACCGTGCGGGTGCACGCCGACCAGGCGGTCAGCGACGAGATCTGGACCTACGACCGGGTGCCCGGGCGCCGGCTCGTCCTGCCGTGGACGGCCCCGGGCGTTCCGGGCGGGTCGGTCCAGCTCGACTTCGTCTTCACCGAGCACCTGCCCGTCCCGCCGCAGCCCTACCTGCTCCCCGGCGTCACCGGCCCGCTGCTCGGCGCCACGCCCGAGCTCTCCCTCGCCTGGAAGATCCTCTGGCTCGTCTCGGACATCCACCCGCAGGGCAAGGACCTGTACGACGCGGTCCTGCTCTCGCGCACCGCCGAGGTCCCCTACGAGCTGCTCCGGGAGGTCTTCACCCAGCCCGACCCGAACTGCCTGTACTGGCCGGTCTTCCCGGAGCAGATCACCGGACTCGACGTCGACTGGGACGAATTCGCCAAGGACTACCCGCAGTTCGCCGACCACGGCGAGGATTACCCCGCGCAGCTCCTCACCCGGCTCCACCCGACCTTCGCCGACCACGGCGAGTACGCGCTGCGCGCCCGCTGGCTCGCCCCGCTGACCGAGGAGCTGCGGCAGACGCTGGCGGACGCCGGCATGGACGAGGTCCAGCGGCGGATGTCCGGACGCCGCATGCTCCCGGACAACACCCTGGTGATCACCAGTGAACTGCTCGGCGGGGACCTCGACGGCGCCCACCGCATCGTCTCCGGCCACCTCGGCAGCCAGGTGGACCGGATGACCCACCAGCTCGCGGAGGCCGCCGACCGCTACGCCGCCGAACTCGCCGACGGCCACGGGACGGGAGGCGGTTCCGACAGCTGACACCCCGCCTGACAGCCGCACGACCGACCGTCAGGACAGGCCGTGCGGCGGCCGGGGCCGCCGCACGGGACGCGGCCCCGGTACGGCCGGTGCTGCGGCACGGCCTGTCCGGCGGCGCGGCCCGCTCCGGGGTCAGTCGATGTAGCCGGCCGTGCGGTAGCCGCCGCGGGCGGTGCGGTCCACCTCGTCGGCGCCCCAGGTGTGCGGCACGGTCAGCTTCCAGCGGGCGCGCAGGACGGCGTGCTCCTCGCGGTTCCTGGTCACGTACCACTGCCCCATGCGGCACCAGGCCAGCGGCTCGTCGGCCTCCGTGGCCACCGCCCGCACCAGCTGCGCCGCGTGCCGGGCCACCTCGCCCTCCAGAGCCTCCAGGTACTGGTTCATCCGGTAGGTGGCCTGGTCGCCGTGCTGGAACATGGCGTACTCGGAGCCGCCCGCCATGTGCAGCCGGCCGTGCTCCATGGCCACCTTGCCGCTGCGCACCACCTCGCCCTCCTGGGCCGTCCCGGCGATCCCGGCGTTGAGCCGGTCCAGCAGCTTGGCCTTCTCGGGGGTGGCCTCCGGGATCTGGCCGCCGCCCGTGCCGCCCTGCGCGGAGTAGACCTCGTGCAGGTCGTAGTCCCCGGTGTAGAGGTAGCGCTTCCAGTGCGGATCGGCCTTCAGCTGGGTCAGCGCCGGGCCGCCGTCCTGGGTCCGCAGGTCGATCGGCACGTACTGCTCGTCCCCGGGGCCGGTCTGCACGATGCCCAGGTCCAGGACGGACCGGGGCGGGCGGTCGATCCGGATGCCGGCCAGGCCCTGGTCGTTCCAGTGGCCGACGAAGCCGCTCAGGTCCTGTGCCTGCAGCCAGCGCAGCACCGTCGCCGGGTCGCCCTCGGCCTGCCCGGGCCCGGTGCCGTACTTCTTGCGGACGGAGGAGGGCTTGATGGACTTCTCCAGGATGGTGTGCGGCTTGGGCTTGGCGCCCTCCGCGATGCGCCGGATCGAGTGCTCCCCGGTCTCCCGCACGGCGATGGTGTACTTGTGCTTCCGGCACACCTCGGAGATGGCGGCCCAGTGGTCTTCCCACACGATGGTCCGCAGGTCGGCCGCCCGTCCGCCGGAGGCGGCCTGTCCGTCGGGCGTGGCGGCCTCGCAGATCCTCAGCACGTTGTTCTGGTCCAGCTGCACCCGGGGCCGGCGCGGGGCGGCCTGGTCGCCCGGTGCGCGCTGGAGTCCCACGGCCGCCCGGCGGTCGTTCCGGCCGGTGCCGTCCCGCTGCTCCGCGATCATGCGCGCCGTCGCCGCGTTGCCGACGGTGCGCTGCAGGGCCGCGGCGCCCCGTGCGGGCGCGTCCCCTTCGGAGCGTGCTCCGGTGCCGGGGCGCCGGGCCGGGCCCGCGTCGCGATGAGGCGGCCCGGCCTTCTGCGGCTGTTCCCTCGAGTGCATGCTGCGACCTCCTCGGTCCCCTCCGTCCCTTTATACAAGGGGAGTTCGCCGATGCCGGAGGAAAGCTCAGACGGTGCCCTCCCGGTCCGCCGCCCCGGGCCCGGAGGGCCAACCGGTCGTGCACTCCAGGACCCGGCCGTCGGCCGTGCCGACGAGCAGGCGGCCGGCCCCGGCGGCGGTGAGCGCGGTCGGGACGACGGGGACACCGGCGACGGTCAGCCGGTGGCGCCGGCGGAGGGCGCCGGTGCGGAGGTCGAGGGCCAGGAGCTCGCCGTCGCGGTAGGCGACGTGGGCGGTGTCCGGGTCGGTGTCGAGGTCGAGGGCGACGTGGTCGGTCCGGAACACCCAGCGCGGCGTGCCGTCGGTGCCCGAGCGGCGGACGACGAAGGAGCCGCCGGGCTGCAGCCCGTGGCCGCTGTAGACGGTGCCGGCGTACACCAGGTCGCCGTCGGCGGTCTCCACGCCCGGGCCGGGGAAGTGCGTCTCCCCGGGCTCCCAGGAGAACGGGAACAGGGGTTGGAGGTCCGCCCCGTCGGGGGAGCGCACCGAGAGCACGTACGGCTCCGTCTCCCGACGGCCCGGCGGCGGGGCCTGGTTGACGTAGTCCCGGCTCCTGCGCCGGATCCGCAGGCGGTCGTGCACGTCGAGGTACGGGACGGTGCGGTGCCGGAGCAGCAGGCCGTCGGGGAGCGTGGTGCCCCCGGGCTGCTCCGGGGCGTCGTCCTGGTCGCCCTCCTCGTCGTCCTCCTCGCGGGCGAGGGTGGCCAGGACCGCGCCGTCCGGTCGTTCCTCGACGGCGAGGACGTGCCGCCGGGGCTCCCAGTCCGGGCTCAGGGCGGAGAGCGCCCGGTGGGCCTCCTCGCGTCCGTCGGCCCGCGGGGCCGGGACCCGCGGGCCGGCCAGGTCGTCGAACGTGAGCGAACGGGGCGCGGCGGTGCGCCAGTCGGGCCGCCGTACGACGGCGACGTGGCCCTCGACGTGCGCCTTCCGGTCCTTCCAGTCGTCGGGCGGTGACATCAGCACGCGCAGGGCCTGGTCGTCGAGCCAGGTCAGTCCGAGGACCCTGCGGCCGAAGTCGTGCTCGATGAGCGAGGTGGTCGTGCCCGTCTCCCAGTCGAGCAGGAGCAGCTCGCCCTCGAAGAAGTAGCCGCCGTCGTACGCGCCGGTGCCGACGGCGAGAAGGGGCGCGGTGGGGTGGAAGGCCAGCGCGTGCACCGGGAAACGCGTCCGGAGCACGGCCCGGCAGTCGAGGTCCCCCGTTCCGTACACCCCCACCGTCGCGGTCCGGGCGAACGCGCGCTCGCCCGCGACGGCGAGCAGGCCGCGCGCCTCGTCGGGCACGGCGAGGACGGGGCGGCCGACCTCGGCGAACGGGCGGTCGCCGAAGACCCGGAGGACGCGGACGGGGTGGAGCGGGGAGGTCATGCGGAGATTCTCCCAGTCGGCGGCGACGGTCCGCGGACGGGTCCCGCCGAGCGGGGCGGCGGCCGCCGCAGCGTCAACGCCGATTGACGCCTACCGTGCCCAGCGGGCCGTGTTTGCAAGGAAGTTGGACGCTCCGCCCCTACCCTTGGGCCATGAAACAGCACATCGTCACGCTGGTCCTCGCGGGCCTCCTGCTCGGCATCGTCGCGTTCGGTGCCGGCTGGTTCGCGGCGGACTCCCGGCAGACCGCTCCGGCGCCGACCTACATCACGGTCACGCCGGAGCCGGTCGCCACCGGCGCGGTCTCGCCCCCGGCCTCGGCTGCCTCGGCCGGTAGCCGGTAGCCGGTAGCGGGCGGCCGGTGTCCGGAGGCGGGGGCGGCCGTTACTGCCGGACCGCCCAGAACCGGTCGGCCATGTTGTCGTACGCGACCGACGCGGACAGTGACTCCGCCGGCTCCTTCCAGAGCATCTGCCACTGGCCGTCGCCCGGGTCGTTGTCCACGATCACCTCCAGACCGCGTGCCGTGTTCACCCAGCTGCTCGCCTGGTCGCGGAAGCCGTAGTCGGTGAAGTACACGGCGGCGTCCTCGTGGAAGAGGTTGAACTGGAGCCGGCGGCCGCCCCAGTTCCGGTCGGAGTAGAAGCAGTAGTAGGACGGCTCGCTGACCGGGGTGGGGCAGTGCTTCCAGTCCGGGCTCCGGACGGTGCGGCGGCGGTGGTCGCCGCTCCACGGCGGCGCCTGCGCCTGCCCGGGCAACGGGAGCACCAGCACCGCTCCGTCCGGGAAGGTGATCTCGTTGGCGGCGGTCTGCCGACCGCCCTTGCCCGCGGCGAGCTGGGCGTCCACCGCCTGCTGCAGCACGTCGCGGTCGCCGTCGCTCAGGGAGGTGATGATGGCTCTCTGGTCCCCGGCCTGGCTGGGCGCGGCGGCGGCCTGCGCCCCGAGGGGAGCGACCAGGAGCACGAGGGCTCCGGCGGTACGGACGAGGAGTCGGCGGACTCGAGAGTGCGTCATATGCCAAACGTAGCCGCGCACATACCGTCGGTAACCTTGCTTTCTCGATCAGACGGCGCGTACGCGGCAGCGGTGCGCCGGTGCGTACGCGCCCCCGGATCGGGCGTACCCGCTACCCGCTACCCGTCACCCGCTACCTGCTACCTGCTACCCGCTACGCCTCGCCGAGCGGCCCCCGGGGAGCACGGTCGGCGGGACCCGGCACGAGGGGCGCGGTGACGCGCTGGGTCGGGGCGGTGCTGTCGTTGTCGTCGCTGTCGTCGTCGTCCGAGGTCACCGAGGCGGTGATCGATCCCGTCAGCGAGGAGGCCAGCCCGAGGAGCAGGAAGAGGACGAGCAGGCCGCGCGCGGCACCGCCCAGGACCAGCGGGCGGGTGGCCGAGACCGGGCCCGCCGGCTCGCTGCCCGGCTCGTCGCCGAACAGGCGCTTGGGGTAGGCGGACGAGATCATCGTCAGATAGGCGGTGTAGCGCACCCGGTAGCGCAGGATCGCGGCCGTCGCCTCGTACAGCGGCCGCGGCATCCGGCCGAGGACCAGCACCACCAGCCAGAGGACGAACGACACCGTCCACCACCCCGCGTACACCAGGCCCTGCACGATCGAGGCCGGGATGACCAGGATGATTCGGAACAGCACGGCCAGCCGGTTCAGCTCGCCCGGCCGCAGCTCGACCTGCACCGGGTACTCGGGCACCTCGAACCGGAACGGCGGATAGCGGTCCACGGTGAGCATCAGGTACGCGGTGACGCGGGTGTCGTACGGGACGAACACGGTGAGGTAGTCCGCCACGAAGTCGGGCAGCCGGCCGAGCACCAGCGCGCCGAACCAGCTGACGACGGTGACGAAGAACGCCACCACCGACAGCACCCACACCACCACGAACTGGGGGATCAGCAGCAGCGCGCGCAGCAGCACCGTCCAGCGGTTCTGCGGGGCGGGCGCCGGCATGTCCAGCACCGGGAGCCACTCACGGCTGACGGGGGCGGGAGGAGCCTGCCACATCCGGGCCTCCACGGTCTCGGGACGACGGGACCCGGCCGTCGGGCGGCGACCGGGTGCCCTCCGAAGATCGCAGCCCCCCGCCCGCGGCGCGCGCCACGCTGCGCCGGACGGGGCAGCCGCAGGAGTGGCGGGATGCTCCAGCGGCTGTCAGGCGAGCTTCGCGCAGAGCGGTTCGGCGGAGCCGTGCCCGAGGGTCAGCGTCTTGTAGCCGGTGGAGCTGATGTCGATGGTGTAGACGCCGTCGACGAGATAGAGGTCGCGGGGCAGGTTGCCGCCGTTCGGGCCGCCGCCGCCCGAAGCCTCCCGCTGGGCGATCCGTGTCCCAGGCCTGTCCTCGGCCTCCGGGTGGGCGACCCCCTTGCGAGGCGCCGGTCGGGGCCATGGCAGCATGGGCCGCATGACGACAAACCGAAAGGTCCATGCCGCGTAACCGGCCAGGACGGATCCGGGCCGGCCTCCCGCGCCGGCACCGTGAGCAGAGCACCAAGACCACCATCGACGGGCTGTCCCCGCGAGTGCTGTCCGAGATCGCCCGCCTCGAGTGCACCCGCAACTACCTGGAGCCGGGCACGGTCGGCTGGGCCGTGCGCATGTGGAAGGAACACGTTCACCGGTCCGCGCGCGAGCTGTGGCACCACTACGAGCACGGCGACGTGCACGAGTACTGCTGCGGCAATCCCCTCCAGGCCCGTGCCGTCCTCGACACCGTGCTTCAGGGCATGTCCCCTCGTGGCGCCCGCGAGCTCCGGAGGGTCATCACCCACCTCGACGGTCAGCTCGACCGCCTCTCGCTCCCGCCGCCACCGATGGGGCCATAGAGCACCAGCTGGGCTCGGCGTTTGACGTCTGACCGGCCAGGGGCGGGGGCCCTGGCCGGTCGGGCGTCTGTCGCTGTCATCCAGCGGTGGGTGCCAGGTCGTGGACCAGGAAGTGGAGTTGCACCTCGTCCATGGACTCCGCCCACAGGCCGTCGGCATCGAGCACGGCTGCCGCGACGACCCGGGCCTCGGCGACGAGTTCGGGGTGGTAGTCGAAGCCCGGCCACGGCAGGACGGGGTGGTCGTTCTCCTCGCCGAACCGCCGGACCCGCTCGATATCGCCGAGGACCGCGGGCGGGAGCGACTCGTTCGCCCATGACCACAGCCAGGACCGCTGGGCGAGGCTGACGCTGCCGATCATCGTGAGTCGGCCGGTGAGGAACACCTTCCCGGCGCGCGACCAGGTGATCCGTGCGTCGTCCATCGACCAGTCGTACTGCACGTCACCCGACAGTCCGAAGCGTTCGACCATGAGGGCCTGCCGAGTGCGGGCACGTTCGCGGGCCGCGAGCACGACCTCCTCCCAGCCGGAGTGGTCATGCTTCGAGCGGTCGTTCACTTTGTCTCCTCGCACAGAACTGTCGGCACGATCCTCCCATCCGGGCTGGTGGCCCAGGGGCGCGGGCCCCGACCTGCCCGTCCTGGCCGTTCGGCGCCGCCCCGGTGGTGACCGCGGACGGCCTTCTGGTTCGCCCGTGCCGGCCGTCGCCGGATCGCGGGCTTTCCGATGTCTTGACGAACCCATGACACTGGCGGACCATCAAGCTGGCGCGCGCCGAACCTCCTCCACCGTTCCGCCCCCACGGACCCCCACAGGAGGACAGTCATGCGACTGCCCCGCCGAGGGAAGCCCGCCGCGGCCACCGCCGTCCTGCTGGCCCTCGCCCTCGCCACCCCGCTCACCGCCAGTGCCGCCGACACCGGCACCCCCGCCCCGTTCACCGTCGGTGCCGCCGACAACGACGGCGCGCGGCAGTACCGGCTCGACGGCCCCCGCACCGTCGCCGAGCGCACCGCCGTCGCCGCCACCGGTGCCTCCGTCGACGCCGTCCTGCCCGACGCGGTGGTGGTCACCGCCACCCCCGCCGAGGCCGCCCGGCTGCGGACGCTCGGCTGGTCGCCCGTCGCGCTGCCCGGCCCCCGGTACGGCGACGGAGGCGGCGCGGGCCTGGCCGGGCCGGTGTACGACTTCCCGCCGGCCGACTCCGGCTACCACAACTACGCCGAGGCCACCGCCGACATCGACGCGGTCGTCGCCGCGCACCCGGACATCATGAGCAAGCGCGTCATCGGCACCTCCTACGAGGGCCGCCCGATCGTCGCGGTGAAGATCAGCGACAACGTCGGCACCGACGAGGACGAGCCCGAGGTGCTGTTCACCGCCCACCAGCACGCCCGCGAGCACCTCACCGTCGAGATGGCGCTCTACCTGCTGCACGAGTTCGGCGACAAGTACGCCACCGACAGCCGCATCGCCAACGCCGTCAACAGCCGCGAGATCTGGGTGATCCCCGACCTCAACCCGGACGGCGGCGAGTACGACATCGCCACCGGCCGCTACCGCAGCTGGCGCAAGGACCGCCAGCCGAACTCCGGCAGCAACAGCGTCGGCACCGACCTCAACCGCAACTGGAACTACAAGTGGGGCTGCTGCGGCGGCTCCTCCGGCTCCACCTCCAACGAGACCTACCGGGGCAGCGCCCCGGAGTCCGCCAAGGAGACCAAGGTGGTCGCCGACTTCGTCCGCAGCCGGGTCGTCGGCGGCAAGCAGCAGATCACCGCCGCCATCGACTTCCACACCTACAGCGAACTGGTGCTCTGGCCGTTCGGCTGGACCACCGCCGAGACCGTCCCCGGCATGACCGCCGACGAGTACAACACCTTCGCCGCCATCGGCCGCGACATGGCCGGCACCAACGGCTACACGCCCGAGCAGTCCAGCGAGCTCTACATCACCGACGGCGCGATCGACGACTGGCTGTGGGGCGCCCAGCGGGTCTTCGCCTACACCTTCGAGATGTACCCCGGCCCGAACGGCAGCAGCGGCTTCTACCCGCCCGACGAGGTCATCGGCCGCGAGACCGCCCGCAACCGCGAAGCGGTCCTGCGCCTGGTGGAGACGGCCGACTGCGTCTACCGCGCGATCGGCAAGCAGCAGCAGTACTGCGGCATCTCCGCCTGAGCACCCGCGCTCGGCACGCGCACTCCGCGTGCCACCGCCCGGCGCCGGCTGCGGCACCACCCCGCAGCCGGCGCCGGGCCGGCCATCTCCGTGAGGGAGCGCACCGGTTGACCGATGAACCGGTAGCTGCGTGCCGGCTCCCCTCGCGGAACAGGCTCAGCCCCAGAACTCCCGCAGGGCGGCGTTGACGGCGGCGGGCTCCTGGGTGTGCGGGTAGTAGCCGGGCACCCGCAGGAGGCGGCCGTCGAGGGAGTCCGTGAGGGACTCGGCCACGGCCATGAGGGGGAGCCCCACGTGTTCGCGGTACGCGGCCGGCGCGTGCTCCCAGGTTCCGCAGATCACCAGGACCGGCAGGGCGGCGCGCCGGATCGGCTCCAGCGGGATCCGCGCCTCCCAGACGGGCCGTTCCCCCATGGAGGTGGCGACGGCACGGAGCCGGCGCGGCGTGGGCTCGGGCATGGCCATCCCCAGCCCCTCGGTGGACGCCCGCAGGTACTGCTCCGGCGTGACGTCGTCCGGGATGCCCGGGGCGCCGTCGCGCACCCGGTCGAGGAGTTCGGCGACGACCGGGTGGTGCGCGGCGGCGGTGAAGGCGGAGGGCTGGATGAGGGCGAGGGAGCGGACGAGGTCGGGTCGGCGCGCGGCGGCGATGAGCGCGGCGACGGCGCCGTTGCCGTGCCCCACGAGGTGGGCGCCGCCGAACCCCGCGGCGGAGGCCCCGTCGCCGAGAAGCCCCTCGATGTCCTGGGCGTCGACGTCGAAGTCGCTGCGCGCGGTGTCCGGGCTGTCGCCGTAGCCCCGGCGGTCCATCAGGAGGAGCCGCCGGCTGTCCGCGAGGGGCCGCTGCCCGGCGAACCCGTACGCGGGGTCGCTGCCCCAGGTGAAGATGTTGTGGACGAAGAGGGCGGGGACGGCCGTCGGGGCCGCCGGGGCCTCCGAAGCTGTCGGGGCGCGGCCTCCGCCGAGCCGGTCGCGGTCATCCCAGACGGTCACGTGCACGGCTGCCATGGGGCATCCTCCCGAAGCCGAGGAACGTCAACTCCCGTGAGCCTAGACCTCGATCCACTGCCGACGCCCGTGCCGGAGTGCCACGGGGCATCCTGCCGTGCGGCGTGGGGAGGCGTGCGCGTGCGCTGGGACTCGGCCTACCCGCCCGGTGTCCGGTAGATTCTGCGCCCGGTTGATCGGCACACGAAGTGGCCGGGTGCCGTGGGTTCGACGCAGGGGGGCGACGGGTGCGGAGCGGGGACGGGCGTGTGGGGGGTCTGCTGGAGTGCTGGCGGGCCGTTGAGTTGTTCAGTCCGCCGCCGATTCCGGAGGTGCCGCGGAAGCGTCGGTCTGGCCGTCCTCGGGCGTCGGACGCGGTCGTCGTCGATGTGACGCCGGCGGCCGGGCAGGCGGCGGTGCTGTTGCCGTGGGCGCCGGAGCACCCGGAGACGGCGGCGCGGCGGGCGCCGCGGGGGATGGTGTGGCGGCACGAGGTGTACGGCGGGGTGTACGACCTGGAGCTGCTGCGCCAGGCGATGATCGCCGTGCTGCCGGAGGGGACCGACCCGGACCCGGGGGTGCCGGACGAGGAGTTGGTGCTGTCGGGGCGGAGCGCGATGTTCGCGCTGGTCCTGGACGAGCACGGGCGTCCGGTCGAGGACACCTCGGTGGTCTCCGCGTGCGGCTGGGCGGCGGGTCGGCTGTTCGACCCGGGGCCGTCGGTGGCCGGGTGGCTGGACGGGTTCGAGGAGCTGGGGGAGGCGTTCGAGGTCGCGGTGGGGCGGCTGACCGCCACGCCGATTCCGTACGCGCCGGGGCCCTCGCCGCTCCCGAACCCGGTGACCGTGGGGGAGGAGGCCGTCCGCGGCTGGCGGCAGCTGATCGCGGAGATCCTGGGCGGCGCGGCGGTGGCGGCGGTCGGTGCGCTGTTCGGCGAGGTCGCCGGGGCGGCGGTGCGCGGGGCGACGGAACCGCTGGTGCGGCGTGTCGCCGACTGGTCGGCGGCCCGCCGTCCGGACGAGGAGAGCGCGGCGGGGGAGCCCGCGCCCGTGCCGCCGGAGCCGCCCGCTGACGAAGTGGCGCGGGACACCGGCCCGCGCCCGGTCGGGCTCGCCGACCTGGTCGCCCTGACCGCCCAGATCGCCCACCTCTGCGGCGTCGAGGAGCACCTGGACCCGCGGGTGATCCGGGTCCGCAGCCGGCTGGTCCACCGCCCGCGCGACCCGAAGGCCAAGCCCGCCGCCGCGCAGCCGTTCCTGAACAGCCTGCTGCCGCCGGACCTGGCCCGGGTCCGCGCCGCGCTCGGCGGCGGCCTCGGCCCGGCGCTGGAGGCCTACCTGACCGGCCGCCGGGACATCCCGGTCGGCGCCCGCACCGATCTGCGCGAGGACCGGCTCACCGTCCTCGACGGCGTCCACCCGGCCCTCGTCCCCGCCGGGCGCTGGCCCGCCAAGGCGCGGTACCCGCTCGCGCTGAGCCAGCAGTTCGCGGTCGACCGCATGCTCGCCGACCGCACCGCCGCGGACGCCGACGCCGGCGGCCTGTTCTCCGTCAACGGCCCGCCCGGCACCGGCAAGACCACCATGCTGCGCGACCTCGTCGCCGCCCTCGTGGTCGAACGCGCCGCCGTGATGGCCGGCTACCGGCGGCCCGAGGAGGCGCTCGTCGGCCGCCCCTGGCGGGGCAAGGACCGCCAGGGCGTCCACGCGCGCTTCGTCTCCGCCCTCGACCCGCGGCTCACCGGCCGCGAGATCGTGGTGACCTCCTCGAACAACGGCGCCGTGGAGAACATCACCGCCGAACTGCCCGGCGCCGACGCCCTGGACGAGCACTGGCACGGCGGCCCCGACCACTTCTCCGACCTCGCCTCCGCCCTGCTCGGCGGCGCGCCCGCCTGGGGGCTGGTCGCCGCGGTGCTCGGCAACAAGTCCAACCGGACGAGGTTCACCGAGCGCTTCTGGTGGGGCCGGCTGCCCGAGGACGAGACCGACGCCCGCGACGCCGCCGGGCTCCCGCCGCTGCGCGGCATGAACGCCGTCCTCGGCGACTGGGTCCCGCCCAGCGTGCCCAGACCGGCCCGCACCCCGAGCGACCGCCGCGCCGCCCCGGGCACCGGTACGGCCGAGGCCACGACCGCACCCACCGCCACACCCACCGTCCCCGCCACACCCGCCGCCTCCGCCCAGCCCGTCCCCTCCTGGCCCGAGGCCGTCGCCGCCTTCAAGGCCGCCCAGGCCGAGGTCGAGCGCCTGCGCGCCGAACGCGTCCGCCTCGCCGCCGCCCTGGCGGAGACGGCCTCGGGCGAGGCCCAGCACCGCCTCGACGCCCTGCGCGCCGCCATCGCCCGCACCGACGACCGCGCGGCGGCCGCCGAGGCCCGCCAGGCCGCCGCCGGCACGGCCGTCGAGGCGGCCCGCACCGCCACCCACGCTGCCGAGGCCGCCCACCGGGCCGCGGTCGAGCGCGTCCCCCGGGCCCGCGAGGCCCTCGCCGGCGCCCGGGCCGCGCTGGCCGCCGCCCGCGAACACGCCGACGGGCACCGCCGGCAGGTCGACGTGCTGACGGCCCTGCACGACGAGCCGCCCGGCGCCCAGCCGGGCCTGCGCGCCGGGCTGCGCCGACTGCTCCGGAGCGGCGCCGAACGCGAGGCCGCCGAGCAGCACCGCGAACAGAGCCGGGGCGAACTCCTCGCCCAACTCGTCCAGCAGCGCACCGTGTTGGAGGCCGCCCACGCCCACATCGCCCGCTGCGCCCAGGCCGAGGACGCCGCGGCCGGCCTGGACGCCCGCTCCACCTCGGCCGTCACCGAAGCCGAAGCGGCCGCCGGCCGCGCCCGCGCCCAGGAGGCCGCCGCCCGAGCCGCGGAGTCCACGGCCCGTACGGACGCCGAGCGGGCCCGGCAGGAGGCGTGGGCCGCCCGGCGCGAACTGGAGGGCGCCACCGCCGAACTCGACGCCGCCCACCGGGCCCTGCGCGCGGCCGCCGCCGACCTCCCGTCCCTGCCCCTCGACTGGCCGCGGCTCCCCGACCACGAGCAGGAACTCGGCGCCCCCTGGGCCGACGAGGCCTGGAGCACCGCCCGCAGCGACCTGTTCCTGCGCGCCCTCGACCTGCACCGCGCCCTCGTCGCCAACACCGCGAAGCGGATCCGCGGCAACCTCCAGGTCCTGGTGGAGCTCATGGCCGGCAACAGCGGGCCCGTCCCCGAGGAGCAGGTCCTGCACGCCTGGCAGACCCTCTTCCTCCTCGTCCCCGTCGTCTCCACCACCTTCTCCTCCATCGGCAGCATGTTCGCCCGCCTCGGCCAGGGCTCCATCGGCTGGATCCTCGTCGACGAGGCCGGCCAGGCCACCCCGCAGGCCGCCGTCGGCGCCCTCTGGCGGGCCCGCCGCGCCGTCCTCGTCGGCGACCCGCTCCAGCTCGAACCCGTCGTCACCATGCCGACCGCCCTGCAGCGCCGACTCCTGCTCGCGTACGGGGTCGACGAGGAATGGCTGCCCTCGGCGACCTCCGCCCAGGCCGTCGCCGACCGCGTCAACCGCTACGGCACCTACCTGCCCGCGCCCACCGGCGCGGAGGAGGACACCGTCTGGGTCGGCTCACCGCTGCGCGTCCACCGCCGCTGCGAGGAGCCCATGTTCACCGTCAGCAACGAGGTCGCGTACGGCGGCCTCATGGTCCACGGCACCCACCCCCAGCCCTTCCCCGACCCCGACCACGACGGCCTCCTCCCCAGCCGCTGGCTCGATACCCCCGACCCCGACCGCCCCGCCGACGCCCCCTGGGGCGAGCGCGACCGCCGCGCCCTCACCTTCCTCCTGGGCCGCCTCGACCACCACGGCGTCACCGTGGAACGCCTGCGGATCATCGCCCCCTTCCGCGCCCTCGTCGCCGAAGCCCGCGAAACCTGCCGCACGCTCCCCGGCTGGACGGCCGAACTGCTCGACGAGCGCTGCGCCACCGTCCACAAGGCCCAGGGCAAGGAGGCCGACGTCGTGATCCTGCTCCTCGGCGCCGGCCGCCCCGGCGCCCGCAACTGGGCCGCCGGCACCCCACACCTCCTGAACGTCGCCGCCAGCCGCGCCAAACGCCGCCTCTACGTCATCGGCGACCGCGCCCTGTGGGCCCCGCTGCTCCACTTCGACGTCCTGGCCGCCGAAGTCCCCGCCTACGACCACGTCCACGACCGCGCCACCTGGCCCCTCGACGGCCCCGCCGGCTGAGCGTGCGGGCACGGGGCGTTCTGATGGTGTTGGCACGAGAAGTCGGCCGGTCCGACTTCTCAGGTGTGGTCAGGTCCGGGCTGAGGCCCCGCGTACGGTGAGCGGCGGTCCGATGATGGGAGCGTGGAGAGTGCTTGACGCCAGGACGGTCGTCGCGGAGTGCGACCGGATTCAGTGGAGTCTGGATCCGCTCGTGGGTGTAGGCCCGCTGCGGTTCGGCATGGTGTACGAGGACGTGGTGGAGGCGCTCGACGGCTTCCTGGAGCCCCCCGCGGGGAGCGCGAGTCACTACGGCCAGGTGCTGAGCGACGACTTCTTCCTCCCGCACTCCTCGAACAATTCGGTCCTCACGGTCTACTACGACGCCGAACGCCTGGTCTGCATAGTCGTCAACGCGCTACGCGGTCCGCAGATCACACTGGACGCACTGTCGCTGGTCGGCCGCGTGCCGTCCGAACTCGAAGCAGACTTCGTCGAGTACACGGCCACCCGCGGCTACGACCTGCGATACGGCCAGTACGGGGATCCGGGCTCGGAGGCGCTGGGAGTCGTCCTTCGCGCCCAGCGCGCCGGAGACGTCGTACTGAGCCGGCCGGTGCTGGTCGCCCAGTCCTGGGCAGAACGCTGTTGTGATGTCTCTGAGGGTCGCATCCCCGAGGCGGAATGGCGCGATCGGCACTGGTAGCCGAGCGGCCGGACGGTGGCAGGCGAAGCCTCCTGCCAGGCCGTCAAAGCCGGCGGTTGAGGCTGTGGCGACCGGGTGTCGTGAGGGTGTTGCACGAGAAGTCGGCCGGTTCGACTTCTCACGTGTCCTCACCGGCGCCCAGGTGCGGCCGGGGTGGCCCCCGCGCCCGGGTGTCAGAACACCGGGGGACGCCCCAGTCGGGTCATCCGCCAGACCGTGGCCCAGCGCATCGGGCGGCGGGGTGGGCACGGGGTGCGGACGCCCTCCAGGAAGCCGGAGTACCAGGCGCGCAGTCCGGCCGCGGGCGGGCGGCGGGGGAGGGTGTAGACCGACCGGGAGGCGAGGTACGGCGGGACCAGGACGGCGGGCAGTCGGCGTTTGGCCGGCCAGACGCGGTTGCGGGCCGTCAGCCGGTAGTAGGCGGCGTGCCGGGCGGGCTCGGTCGGGGGGTGCTGGAGCAGGAGGTCGGCCCGGTAGCGGATCGACCAGCCGGCGTCGAGGACGCGCCAGGCGAAGTCCGTCTCCTCGTGGGCGTAGAAGAACCGCGAGGGGAAGCCGCCGACCCGGTCGATGGCGCTCATCCGGATCGCGTGGCCGCCGCCCAGGAAGGTGGTCACCTCGCCGGAGCGCAGGGCGCCGGAGGAGCCCGGGCGCGGGACGTGGCGGCGCTGGGTGTGCCCCGTCCCGTCGGCGACCCGGAAGCCGACGACGCCGAGGAACTGCTCCCGCTCGAAGGCCTCCCGGACGAGCCGGAAGGTGTCGGTGCGGGGGAGCAGGCCGTCGTCGTCCAGGTTCACCACCACGTCCACGCCGCCGAGTTCGCGCAGTCGCCGGGCGCCGAGGTTGCGGCCGCCGGGGATGCCGAGGTTCTCCGGCAGTTCCACCGCGTCGACCCAGTCCGGGAGCGGCGGCAGCCGCACGCCCTGCCCGATCACCACGACCCGGGCGGCCTCGCCCTCCTGGGCGGCCACCGAGTCGAGGAGCGCGCCCAGCTCCCGGGGCCGGTCGCCCATCGTCAGTACCACCACGCCCAGCCTGAGGCCCATCCGCACCCGCTTCCGTCGAGGAATCCCGCAGATCCGGTGCAACGACCGGCCCGGCTCGGAGGTCACGTACGGATGGGAGCGAATGTTGGTACGGAGGCGAACGCCTGGAAGAAACCGTTCGTTCGGTTTTTCGGGCGCGGGAGGCGGTGCGCCGGAGGCCGATCCACCGGGGCGGCCGAGGCGTGCGGTCACCCACGGGGCGGTGGGGCCTGACGGGGTGTGGGGAGGGGGAGTGGTTGGCGGGATTCCTCGGCATCGTCTTGTCGGTCGTGGGTGGGGCGAAGCTAAGATACGGGGTGTTTGGTTTTGTTTTCCGGGAGCTCAGGGCGGGGTGGTTTCGGTGGTACGGCAGGAACGGGCGCTCCGGACACGTCGGCTGATCCTGGAGGCGGCGGCCTCGGTCTTCGACGAGTTCGGGTACGAGGGCGCGACCATCGGCGAGGTGGTCTCCCGGGCCGGTGTGACGCGCGGTGCGGTGTATTTCCATTTCGCCTCGAAGCGCGATCTGGCGCAGGGCGTGGTGGAGGAGCAGTTCGTCCAGGACGGAGTTCCCGAACGGAGCTGCAAGCTCCAGGAGTTCGTGGACACCGGGATGGTGGTGGCGTACCTGATGCCGCGCGACCCGCTGCTCAGCGCGGGTGCCCGGCTGTCGCTCGGGCAGGACCTCTTCGACGATCTGGGCGGCGGTGCCATCCCCGGCTGGATCAGCCGGTTCGAGGCGCTGCTGGTCGCGGCCGGCGAGCGCGGCGAGCTGCTCCCGCACGTCGTGCCGGCGGACACCGCGTGGCTGCTCGTCGCCGCGTGGACGGGGGTGCAGATCCAGTCCCAGAAGCTCTGCGGCCGGGCCGACCTGGAGCTGCGGGTGTCCGCGCTGTACCAGCACCTGATGCCGAGCATCGCGGTGCCGGGCGTGCTCGGCTCGCTGCAGATGGGGCCGAACCGCGGTGCCCAGGTGGTGGCCGAGGCGGCGGCGGCCCGTGCGGCGGCGGAGGGCGACTCGGAGGGCGGAGACCTCGACGGCGGTCCGGATGGTGCGGGCGGCGCCGTGCGCGCCGAGGTGCAGACGGAGGTCGGGGTGGGCTGACGGCGGCTCACCGCCCGACCCACCTGCGGGAATCCGGGTGGGCGAGGGCGGCGGGGGCGGGCGAATCGGCGGCGACGGGACCACGGGGGTCCGGCGCCGCCTTTGTTTTGCCCGGGCTCGGTCACGCGGCGCGGCGGTGGCACTGCCGAGGGTGGCGGGCCGCAACGTCCGCGCAAAACAAACAGCACGTTCGGTTTTGTATTGACAAACCGCGCGTCCTGTTTTTCACTGGTAGCAGTTGACCCAGGGTGTCGACCCGGGTGCCGGCCGTGGCCGTGGAGGCTGCGGCGTTCCGTGTGATTGGGGTGGTCATCGTGGAAATTCGGGTGCTCGGGGCGCTGGACGTCCGGGTGTGCGGGATATCGGTGGTGCCGTCGGCGCCGAAGCCGCGGCAGGTGCTGGGACTGCTGGCGCTGCGGGCGGACCAGGTGGTGTCGGCCGGGGTGCTGGCCGACGAGCTGTGGTCCGGCCGTCCGCCGCGCAGTGCGCGCACCACCGTGCAGACGTACGTGCTCCAGCTGCGCGACCTCATCGACCGGGCGCTCGCGACGGCCGGTACGGCGCGGGGGGTGTCCTGCGCCAAGGATGTCCTGGTGACCTCGCCGGGCGGCTACATGCTCAACAGCGGCGGCGGACTGACGGACCTCCGGGAGTTCGAGCGCCTGGCCGGCACCGGCTACCGGGCGATGGACGGCGAGGACTACCCGGGGGCGGCCCGGCTGCTCGGCGAGGCGCTCGCGCTGTGGCGCGGGCCGGCCTTCGCGGACGTCCCGGTCGGCGGCCAACTCGCCGTCGAGGCCCGGCGGTTGGAGGAGACCCGGCTCTGCGCGCTGGACCAGCGGATCGAGGCCGACCTGCGCCTCGGCCGGCACCGGGTGCTGCTCGCCGAACTCACCGTCCTGGTCGACCGCTACCGCACCCACGAGAGCCTGCACGGCCAGTACATGGTCGCGCTGCACCGCTCCGGCCGCCGGGGCGAGGCGTTGGAGGCCTACCAGCGCCTGCGGAACACCCTGGTAAGGGAGTTGGGCATGGAGCCCTCGGTCGGACTGCGGCGGCTCCAGCGCTCCATCCTGCTCGCCGGTCCCGAGCGTGTGTCCGAGCGCGGGCCGGAGCGCGGGCCGGAGCGCGGGCCGGAGCGTGCGGCGGAGCGCGAGCCCGCCGGTGTGGCCGTCGGTGCGGCCGCCGGGCCGGAGGCGGCGGCCCGGTTCAGCCGGGCCGGCTGAACCGGGCGGTTGTCCGGGTCGTGGGCCGGGTCGTCCCGGTCGGTGTCGCATCGGCGACACCGGCCGCGGACGGCCGTCGGAGGCCGCGGCGTCCGTCGTGGGGCGGCCGCGGTCTGGTCGGAACCTGCTTGTCGTTGTGAGGGGTTGTGGGACGGGTGGTCCAGGAGAGGTCGGAACGGACGCGCGGGCGGCTGGTGGAGGCGGGGGCGGCACTGTTCGACCGCCGCGGCTACGCCGGTGCCACCCTCGGCGAGATCGCCGCGGCCGCCGGGGTGACGAAGGGGGCGCTGTACTTCCACTTCGCCTCCAAGGAGGAGCTGGCCAGAGCGGTGTCCGCGCAGGCCGAACGCTCGCTGCGGTCGGCCTGCGCGGAGCTGCGCGCCGCGTCGTCCCCGCTCCAGGGGCTGATCGACGCGGGCTACTGGCTGGTCGAGGCCCTCGGGACGGACCCGGTGATCCGGGCGGCCTTCCGCCTGGGCCGTGAGGACGGCGGCTGGCAGGTTGCGCCGACCACGGCTGCGCCCGCCACGGTTGCGCCCGTACCCGCGACTGCCAGGCCCGCCGCGGCCGACCCCGGGCAGCAGGCCTTCGCCGACATCCGCGGCTTCCACAGCGTCTGGGCCGGCGTCGTCCGCGACCTGCTGGCCGGCGCCCGCCGCGCGGGCGAGCTGCGCGACCGCTCGGGCGGCCTCGGCCCGGAGACCCTGGTGGTGGCCGCAGCCTGCGGCCTGGAGGTGGTGTTCGCCGACGGCTGCCCCGCCGGGGAGCGCGCCCGCCGGGTCGGCGCCCTCTGGGACTGGCTGCTGCCCTGCCTGGTGCCCCCGGGCCGGGGCGGCGGCTACCGCACCAGGCCGCCGGCCCCGCAGCCCGCCTGAACCCGGTCCGACCAGGGTGGCAGCCCCGGTCCGGACACGGAACCGCCCTCGGTGCCCGCAGGCACCGAGGGCGGTCCGTCGACCGGTGGACGGCGGGGATCAGGCGGTGATCGGGGCTGCTACGCCACGAACCGACCGGCGGCCGCGCGCCGCCGGGCCCGGTAGAACAGCGCCCCACCGAGGGTCACCAGCCCGCCCCCGGCCAGGCCGACGACGGCGACCGGCGCCCCGGCTGAGGGCAGCTCGCCGCCGGGGCCGCCCTTCTGCGGCGGAATCGGATGGTGGCCCGGACGGCTCGGGCAGCCCTTGCCCCCGCCGCCCTTGTGGTCGTGCCCCTTCGGCGGGCAGGGCGCGACGGAGATGCAGAGCTCGACCGGCGGGCTCTGCACGGTCTGCCCCTGCGGGTCGCGGGCGGAGGCCTGGGCGGTGTTGGTGACGCTGCCCGCCTGCGCGTCCGCCTCCGTCACCGTGTACGTGCCGTGGCAGGTGGTGCTCTGCCCCGGGTCGAGGGTGGTCTGCTCGCAGGTCACCTGCCGGACGCGGTCGTCGCCGACGGTGAGGCCGGTCAGCGTGGTGCTCCCGGTGCTGGTGACGGTGTACGTGTAGGTGACGGTGTCGCCCGGGTACACCGTCCCGGCGGCGTCGGACCGCTTGGTGACGGCCAGCGAGGAGGTGGCGGTACCGACCGTCACCGTGGCCTGGACCGGCGCGCTCTGTACGGGCCGGCCCTGGGGGTCGGTGCCGTCGGCGTGGGCGGTGTTGGTGACGTGTCCGGCCTGGGCGTCGGCCGCCGTGACGGTGTAGGTGCCGTGGCAGGTGGTGCTCTGGCCGGAGGTGAGGGTCGTCTGGTCGCAGGTCACGGACGACACGTGGTCGTCGCTGACGGTGATGCTGTTGATCACCGTCATCCCGGAGTTGGTCACCGTGTAGGTGTAGTGCACCGTGTCACCGACCTGGAACGGGCCCGCGCTGTCGGCCTGCTTGGCGATGGTGAGCGCGGACACCGGGGTGACGACGTCGACGGTGGCCTCGACGGGCGGGCTCTGCACGGGCTGGCCCTGGGGGTCGGTGCCGTCGGCGTGGGCGGTGTTGGTGACGTGCCCGGCCTGGGCGTCGGCCGCCGTCACGGTGTACGTCCCGTGGCAGGTGGCCGTCCGGCCGGGCTCCAGGGTCGTCCGGTCGCAGCTCACGGACGAGATGTGGTCGTCGGCCACGGTCAGGTCGTCGATCACCGTCATCCCGGAGTTGGTCACCGTGTAGGTGTACGCGACGGTGTCGCCGACGTGGAACGGCCCGGCGCTGTCGGCCCGCTTCGTCAGGTCGAGCTTCGGGACGCCCGCCACCGGCAGCGTCACCTGGGCGATCGGGCTCTGCACCAGCTCGCCCAGCGGCCCGGTGCTGTCCGCCTGGGCCGTGTTGGTGACGTGGCCGAGCTGCTCGTCGGCGGCGGTCACCGTGTAGGTGCCGTGGCAGGTGGCGGCCTGCCCCGCGAGCAGGGTGGTGTGGTCGCAGGCCACGTTCTGGACGTGGTCGTCGGCCACGCTCACGTCGGTCAGCGTGGTCGTGCCGGTGTTGGTCACCGTGTAGGTGTAGGTGACGGTGTCCCCGGCGTGGACCGGACCGGGGGTGCCGGCCTGCTTCGTCAGGGAGATCGAGGACGGGCCGATCACCGTGACGGTGGCCTGGGCCTCCGCGGTGACCGGCCGGCCGTCCGAGGTCCCGTTGGCCGTGGCGTGGTTGAGCACCTTCCCGTCCTGGGCGTCGGCCGCCGTCACGACGTAGCTGCCGTGGCAGACCGTGCTGTCCCCGGGGCTGCCGGCCGGTGCCAGGACGGTGGAGTCGCAGGTGATCCCGGTGGCCTTGTCGTCCGTCACCGAGAGCGCGGTCACCGGGCTGCCGCCGGTGTTGGTGACCACGTAGCTGTACGGCACGGTGTCGCCGACGTGGAAGGGCTCGGGCGCGTCGACGTGCTTGGTCAGCGTGATGCCCGGCGGCGCCACCACCGGCAGGGTGACCGTGTCGGGCGGCGAGGTGACCGGGCCGACGTCGGTGGTTCCGGTGGCCTGGGCGGTGTTGGTCACGTGGCCCTGGGCGGCGTCCGCGGCGGTGACCAGGTACGTCGCCGTACACGTCACCGTCTCACCGGGCGCCAGGGTGCTCACCGGGCAGGTGACCGGCCCGACCTTCGGGTCGTTGACGGCCAGGTTGGCGATCGGCACGTTCCCCGAGTTGGTGACCACGAAGTCGTACGGGATCGGGGTGCCCACCGTCAGCAGCCCGGGCAGCGGCTCGTGCGGCTGCTTGACCAGGTTCAGCTCGGGCAGCGGCTGGTCGGTGTAGATCACCACGTTGCGGATCAGGTGGACGTCGGTGAACAGGCCGGTGGAGCCGGCGAAGCCGAACTTGTAGGTCGAGGGCACCGGTTCCGGTACCGGGGTGTGGAGCACCTGGTGCGAGCCGGTGCCGTCGTTGAAGTCGACGGAGACCGTCAGCACCGGGGAGGGCGCCGGCGTCAGGTGCACGTTCACCCGGCGGCGCGAGGGCTCCAGCAAGGTCTGGGCCTCAGCTGGGGTCACCCCGGCCGGCAGCGTGGTGAGCGGGCCCTGGAGCTTGCCGGGCAGGGTGGAGGGCCACGGGCCGTTGGTGGTGAAGTTGCCGGTCGTCGCGGTGAGGAAGCAGTAGCCGGTGGTGCCGTCGCCGGGGCCGCGGACGGTGACCATGTTGGCGCCGGGCGCGGGCACGCGGAAGGACGTACCGGCGGGGGACCGCTGGGAGCAGCCGTTGCCGCGCTGCTCCCAGTCGCCGAAGTAGTTGCCGAGCACGTCGAGCCCGACGCCGAGGTAGCCGCGGTCGACGCCGGGCAGGAAGCCGAGGTTCGGGTTGTCGTCGGGCAGCTTCTGGGCGTAGCCGAGGCTGCCGCCGAACGCGCCGGGGTGGGTGAGCGAGACGTCCCCGTTCACCAGGAAGAACGAGATGCCGTCGGCCGGGGTGTTCGGCGTGGTGCTGCCGTACTGCCACTGGTCGAAGGTCACGTCCAGGCCGTTGCCGGCGGGCAGGGCCTGGTCGAAGAGCACCGCGCCGCTCTGGTCGTTGCCGGCGTCGGTGATCCGCAGGTAGCCGAGCGGCGCGGAGTCCAGCGGCGGCACCGGGCCGGTCTCGGCGGCGGGGCAGCCGCCGAGCGGGTGGTCGCCCGGCCCGGGCTGGGCGGGGGCCGCGCCGGTGAGGCAGGCGGAGCCGACGGCGATGAAGCGCGAGTCGGCGGTGGCACCGGTGAAGGCCTCCTGGAGCAGGGGGGTGCCGGTGGCCCGGACCCGCTCCGGCAGCGGCGCGGCGGGGTGGTGCGCGGGCGTGACGGCCTGGGCGAGTGGGGCGAGCGGGGCGGCGAGGCCTGCGCCGAGCAAACCCAGCGTGGCCGCGGCGCTGATGAAGCGGGCCGTTCGGGCGCGAAGCCGTGACGCTCCGCGGGATTGTCTCGTCATAGCGTCACTATGGGTGGCCGTCACGATCAGCTACAAGCTGTGTACTGTCAGTGGAGCTATCGAATAGCTCGGATGAACGAGCGTGAGGCACGGCGCGCGCCAAGGCGGGTTCGGCGGGGCCGGTGGACATTGTTCGACCGTTCCCGACTGACGGTGCGGTAGGGTGGCCGACGCCGAGTATGACCGCGACTCAGGGAGGTGAGCCCCATTTACGGAATGTCCGAGCGGGTGCTCCCGGAGCGCGGCCGCGTGGGCGCCTCGCGCGCATAGCGCGAACGGCGCGCCGACGCGGTGTCGGCCCCCGCGGGAGCCCTGACGGAGTCGTCAGCTCTCCCGTCTTCCCCCAAGGGGTTTCTCTTGTCGGTCTTCTCCTCCGCCTCCCTCCGTTCCTCGGTGGTCTCCCGGCTTCGCGCCGCCGGGTGCGTGTTCGCCGAGGACGAGGCGCGGATCCTGCTCTCCGCCGCCGCCTCGCCCGCCGACCTGGCCGCCATGGTCCGCCTCCGCGCCGACGGACGGCCGCTCGAACACGTCGTCGGCTGGGCCGAGTTCGCCGGTCTGCGGATCACCGTCGACCCGGGCGTCTTCGTCCCGCGCCGCCGCAGCGAGTTCCTGGCCGCCGCCGCCACCGCGCTGACCGCCCCGGGCGCGGTGGTGCTCGACCTGTGCTGCGGCAGCGGCGCGCTGGGCGCCGCCGTGGTGGCCGCGGCCGCGCACCCGGTCGAGCTGTACGCGGCGGACATCGACCCGGGCGCGGTCCGCTGCGCCCGCCGCAACCTGGCCGGCGTCGCGGCGCGGGTCTTCGAGGGCGACCTGTTCGCCGCCGTCCCCGTGGAACTGCGCGGCCGGGTGGACGTGCTGATCGCCAACGTCCCGTACGTCCCGACCGGTGACCTCGGCCTGCTGCCGCCCGAGGCGCGGCTGCACGAGGCACGGCCGGCGCTGGACGGCGGGGCGGACGGGCTGGACGTGCTGCGGCGGGTGGCCGCCGAGGCGCCGCGGTGGCTGGCGCCCGGCGGGTCGCTGCTGTTCGAGACGAGCGAGCGGCAGGTGGCGGCGGCCCTCGCGGTGACCGGGGCGGCCGGGCTGGCGGCCGTGGAGAGCCGGCGGGAGGACCTGGACGCCACCGTGGTCACGGCGACGCTGCGCTGACCGGCGGCGTCGGCCCGCTGCGCTGAACGGCCCGGCTCCGGAAGGGGTTTGCGGCCCGGCCACCGTTCCCCCGTGACGGTGGCCGGGCGGGGCCGGTCAGATGCGGGTGCCGTACACGTGGTCGACCGGGATGGTGAGGAGCACCCGGCGGTCGGCGACCATGGTCTCGCGGTACTCCGTCCAGTCCGGGTGCTCGCCGGCGGCGCGGCGGTAGTAATCCACCAGGGCCTCCACCTCCGGCCCCTCGGGGTCGGTACCCGGCCCGGTCAGGGTGGCCACGCCCTCGGCGGTGGTCCAGGAGCGGCCGTCCGGCCCGGTCACCTCCAGGCTGACGCGCGGGTCCCGGCGCAGGTTGGCGGTCTTGGCCAGCCCGTCCCGGGTGGAGACCAGGATGGCGTTCGCCTCCCGGTCGTAGAACGGCATGACGGGGGAGAGCTGCGGCCGGCCGTCCGCCTTGATGGTGGCGAGGATGCCGAGACGGCTCTGCGCGAGCAGCTCGTACGGGTCGAAAGGAGTGGCGGTCATGGGAGCATCATCGGCCTTCACACCGGTGTGAGGGCAAGGTCCGCCACGCGTGTTGGGCGAGGAGGCCGCGCATGGTGGCACGGGCCGGCGAGTCGGTACGGGATGTTCGGAAATCGGCCGTGGTGTCCGGTGCGAGCCGATAAGGTCGGTGGCGAGAACGGTGACGGTGCGTCAGTGTGCGTGCACCGTCCGAGCCGAGGGGAAACGCCGCACGATGGCACGCGTACGCAAGCAGGTGGAACTGCTGGAGTTCGCCGACGACCTCCACACCGACGACGTCACCCCGCTACGGGCCTTCCTGGCCGCCCGCATGAGTGAGCTGGTCGAGGCCCAACCCGAGGGCACCAGCGCCCGGTTGGCCGCCGCGCGACTGGCGGAGGTCACCGCCAGCGACTGCATCTTCCTCTCGGACGTCCTGGTGGCCTGGGAGGAGGTGGTCCTGGAGGGCCGCAAGGACGAGCCCGGCTGGACGCAGCGGATGCGCCAGGACGCCATGCTGTGGTGGAGGCGGCTGTGCGTGACGGCGGAGATGTTCGGCGACCACCCCGACCACCGCTCCCGCTGGCGCCCGCTGCGGTACATGAACCTCGCGCACGCGGAGCTCATCGCGGAGCTCACCGACGAGGCGGGCGGCGTGTACGGGGACGGGGCGCACCCGTGATCCCGGACGGCTGGGGGCAGTGGCCGTAGGGCTGTCCCGCCACCCTCGCGGTTGTGTCGGTGGCGGCTGGTACGGTCCCGCGCATGAGCAATCGTGTGCCCTTCACGGGTGGGGAGAAGGAAAGCCTCCGGGCGGCGCTGGACCGGCACCGCGAGGCCGTGCTGTGGAAGCTGGAGGGGCTGGACGACGAGCAGCTGCGCCGTCCGATGACGCCCTCCGGGACCAACCTGCTGGGGATGGTGAAGCACCTCGGCGGTGCCGAACTCGGCTGGTTCCGGGGGACGTTCGGCCGGGAGATGGGCCAGCTGCCGTTCGACATCGAGGCCGATGACGACTCCGACATGCGGGTGGAGCCCGGCGAGTCGACGGCGGACGTCCTGGCGTTCTACGCCCGGGCCCGGGCCGACGCCGACGAGACGATCGGGGAGCTCGCGCTGGACGACCTCGGCACCTCCTGGTTCGGCAACTCCGTCTCGTTGCGCTGGGTGCTGATCCACATGACCACGGAGACGGCGCGGCACGCCGGGCACATGGACATCCTGCGCGAGCTGATCGACGGCGGGACGGGGGACCACAAGCGGAGCTGAGGCCGGCCCGGAGCCGGTACCGGCCGGAACTGACACTGGCCGGTGCCGGCTTCGACCGGTGCGTCCGCTCAGGCCGTCAGCTTCCGGACGGCCCGGCCCAGCGCCTCCGCCGTCCGCCGGACGTCCGCTCCGGTGGTGCGCCAGTTGCTGAACGCCGCGCGCAGGGCGGGCCGTCCCGCGTAGCGGGTGGGCGTCAGAAAGGCCTCGTCGGCCAGCTCGGCGGCGAGCGCGGCCAGCCGCTCCGGGGTCGGGTCCGCCGTCAGCGAGAAGCAGACGACGTTCAGCCGGACCGGGGCGAGCAGCTCCAGCCCGTCGGTCCGCGCCACCTCCGCGCCGAGCGCCCGGGCGCCGGCGACGCAGCGCTCCACGATCTCCCGGTGCCCGGCACGGCCGTACGCCCGCAGGGTGAACCAGGCGGCGAGGGCGCGCAGCCGGTGGGAGTTCTCGGGCGTGAGGTGGACGAGGTCCGGGTGCTCGCTCAGCGGGCCGAGGTAGGCGGCGGCGTTCTGGAAGACCCGGGCCTGGAGGTCCGGGCGGCGGGTGAACTGCACGGCGCTGTCGTACGGCAAGTTGAGCCACTTGTGCAGGTCGACGCAGACCGAGTCGGCGAGGTCCAGCCCCGCGACCAGCTCCGCGTGCTCCGGGGACAGCGCGGCGAAGGCGCCGAACGCGGCGTCCACGTGCAGCCAGAACCCGTACCGTTCGCGCAGCGCCGCGATCGCGCGCAGGTCGTCGAAGTCGACGGTGTTGACCGTCCCGGCGTTGGCCACCACCACGCACGGCCCCGGGGCCTCCGCCAGCGCCCGCTCCAGCGCGGCCACGTCCACCGCCTCCCGGCCCGGCAGGACGGGCACCGTCCGCAGCGCCGTACGGCCCAGGCCCAGCACCGACAGCGCCTTGGCGACGCTGGAGTGCGCACTGCCCGACAGCACCCGGACCGGCCCCAGCGCGCCGACCCCGTCCTCGGCGACGTCCACACCGAGCCGCTCGCCCAGCCACTCGCGGGCGATCGCCAGCCCCACCGTGTTCGACATCGTCGCGCCGCTCACGAAGGTGCCGCGGTGCGCCGCCGAGAGCCCGAACAGCTCGCCCAGCCAGCCGACCGTCTCCCGCTCCAGCTGCTGACCGGCCGGGTCCAGCGAGGAGTTGGAGTTCTGGTCCACGGCCGAGGTCAGCCAGTCGCCCGCGAGCGCCGCCGGCGTCGCCCCGCCGGTCACGAACCCGAAGTAGCGCGGCCCGGCGCTCGCCGAAAGCCGGGGCTCCCAGCGCTCCGCGAACTCCGTGAGAGCGGCGCGCGTCCCGCCGCCCTCCTCGGTGAGCGGGGCGACGGCGGGCGGCCCGGCCCGCTCGACCACGGGCCGTTCGTCGAGGCCCGCCAGGAAGGCGAGCGCGTGCTGCCGGGTCTCCTCCAGGATCTCGGGCAACCGGCCGAGGTCGTCGGCGAGTTCGGGGTGCATGGGGGCTCTCCGTTGATCGACTGTGCGGTGCGGCCGAGGCTAGCCGCCGGGGCGGACGGCGTCCCGGTCCAATCCGGTCCTGGTGGCCTGGAACGCGGCCTCGGGGAACAGGGTGGTGTTCCCCGGGGCCGGAATGCGCGGGCGGTGGGGGAATTCACGCCGTGCGGCTCAAAATCACCCCGGTGGTGCAATTCCAGCCGGTCCCTTGACCTCTCCCGATCCGTCGGACGATGATCACCGTGCACCGCGAGCGAATGAACGTTCCAATACCGGGCTGATTTCCGGTCCGAGACTTCAGGGAGGTGCGGGGCCGTGCGTTCCATCAGCGCTTCCACGGCGGCGCCCGTGGCACGGGGGCGGGTTCCACTGCTCGGTCACCTGCCGCAACTCGCCGTCAAACGCGTGGAGTTCCTCCAGTCGATCCGGGCGCAGGGCGGCATCGTCAGGATATTCCTGGGCAATCGACCGGTGTTCGTCCTGAACTCGCCCGAGGCCGTCCACGAGGTTCTCCTGACGCAGAGCCGGAAGTTCGGCAAAGGCCTGCTGTTCGACGTCGCACGGCCTTTCATCGGCAACGGCATCATCACCTCCGAGCACGACGTCCACCTCCGTCAACGGCGCGCGCTCCAGCCCGCGTTCCGCCGGGACACCATCGCCGGCGGCGTCGCCACGATGACCGGCATCGCCGAGGAACAGGTGTCCTCCTGGCGCCCCGGCGAGGTGATCGCCATGGACGTGGTGCTGCGGCGGATGGTCACGGCCATGCTCGTGGCCACCCTGTTCAGCGCCGAACGCCCGGACGGCGCCCGGGCCGTCGCCGAACTGGGGGAGCGCGTCGCTGAGCACCTGAACACGGTGATGCGCGGGGTCCTCGTCGGCACCCTGCTGCCCGCTCCCCTCGCGTCCTCAGCCGCACTGGGGCACCGCCGGTACCTGGCCGCGGCCACGGCGCTGCGCGAACTCGCGGACACCGCCGTCCGGCAGGCCCGTCAGGACCCGGCCGACCGCGGCGACCTGCTGTCGATCATGTTCGTCGGCACCCCGGGCAACCCGCGGGGGATGACCGACGTGGAGGCCCGCGACGAGCTGCTGTCCCTGCTCATGGCCGGCGCCGAGACCACGGCCACCACCCTGGCCTGGGCGCTCCACGAGATCGGACGTCGCCCCGAACTCACCGAGCGGATCAAGGCGGAGTGCGACGCCCTGTCCGCCGGCGCCCCGCCCGGCGCGGCGACGCTCCCGTTCACCGAGCGGTTCCTCCGCGAGGTGCTCCGGCTGCACCAGCCCAGCTGGCTGCTGATGCGGCGCGCCCTGGAGCCCGTGCGGGTCTGCGGGGTCGACCTCCCGCGGGGGGCCGAGCTGATCTACAGCGCGCTGACGATGCACCGGGACCCAGCCCACTACCCGGACCCGCTGCGGTTCCACCCGGACCGGTGGCTCGACCGCCCCGAGAAGGACCTGCCGCCGGGCGCCTACGTCCCGTTCGCCCTGGGCAATCGGAGGTGCATCGGGGACCACTTCGCGATGACCGAGATGCTGGTCGTCCTGCGCGCGGTCGTCTCCCGGTGGCGGCCGCGACCGGTGGCGGGCCACCGGGTCCGGCCGGTGGCCCACGCGCTGATCCGGCCCAACGCGCTGCCCATGCGCGTCTCTCCCTGGCCGGGCGACTGAACCAGCCCCGTTCCGTACGGCTCCGATCCGTACGGCCCGGCTCCGCGCGGCTCCGTTCCGTACGGCTTCGTTCCGCACTGCCCCGACCCTGACCTGGCCCCGTTCCTGTTCCCGTTCCCGGAGGTGCACCTCACCATGACAGCCACGGCGGAGACCCTCTCCCCGGGCCCGCAGGCCCCGGCCCCCGACCCGATCCCCTTCCCGAGCCGGACCAGCCCGGACTTCCGGGCCGCCCACGACCGCCACCTCGACTGGCCGCGGTCCTTCGGCTTCCTGGCCACGGACGCGGAGCGGGACCACCACCTCAAGGGCCAGTTCCCGCTGATCGCGGCCATGTTCTACCCGAACGCGACCGGGGCCGAACTGGACATCGGCGTCGACCAGCAGAGCTGGTACTTCCTGTTCGACGACGCGCTCGACGAACAGTGGGGCGGCACGCCCGAGCGGGTCCGCCACCTCGTCGGACTCGTCCGGGAGGGCGTCACCGGGCAGGCGTCCCCGCTGCCGCTGGCCGCCGCCTTCGCCGACATGCGGAGGCGCAGCTGCTACGGCATGCCCGAGGACTGGATCCGGCGCTCGGCGGCCCACTGGTCCTCGTACCTCGACCACCACGTCCACGAGGCGCGCAGCCGGCAGTCCGGTGCGCCCATGCCGTTGAGCACCTACCTGCGGGTCCGGCGCCACACCATCGGGGTGGCACCGGTCGTCGACCTCGCCGAGCGGCTGTCCTCCTGCGTCCTGCCCGACCACCTGTACGCGCTGCCGCACCTGTCCGTCATGCGCGAGATGACGAAGACCTTCATCATCTGCGACAACGACATCGTCTCCCTGGAGAAGGACGCGGCCCAGGGGGAGCGGAACAACCTGGTGCTCTGCCTGGAACGGGAGCACGGGCTCTCCCGGGCGGAGGCGCTCGACCGGGCCCTGCGCCGCCGCGCCGAAGCCCTGGAACTGTTCACCGGCGCCCACCGGGCCCTGCTCGCCGGCACGGCGGCGGACCACCTCACCCCGGCCGAACGCGACCTGCTGCGGCGCTACTGCACCGAGGCGCTGCAGACCACCATCCGCGGCGCCCACGACTGGCACCACGCCTCCACCCGGTACCACGGCTAGTCCGACGCCTCCCCTTCCCCTTCCCTGTCGCGCGACCGCGCCCCCGGACCGATCCCGCCGAGGAGCCCGCACCATGCCCGATCACCGCTCGGCGTCCTTCGTCGCCTCCGAACGGGACCGGACCTGCCCGTTCGACCCGTCGCCGGACCTCCGCCGGATGCGCGAGGAGGGCGGCCTGCCGCGGCTGCGCGTGACCCATCCGGTGCGCGGCGAGATCGACGCCGTCGTCATCACCCGGTACGGCGACGTCCGGGCCGCCTTCGCGGAGGAGCGCCTGGTGACGGGCAACGGCATCGACCCGGCACTTCCGCGCACCCTGTTCAACCACCCGGGCTTCCTGCCCGCGTACAGCGGCCCGGAGCACGCCCGGCTGCGCCGGATGCTCACCGGCAGCTTCACCGTCCGTCAGGTCGAGCGGCTGCGGCCCGCGATCGAGGCGATCGTCGCCGAGCACCTCGACGCCATGGCGGAGCAGGGGCCGGTCGTCGACCTGGTCGAGGCCTTCGCCCTGCCGATCCCCTCGGCGGCGATCTGCGAACTGCTCGACGTCCCGTACGGGACCAGGGCGATGTTCCAGCGCTGCTCCCAGGTGATCATGAACGGGACCGCCGACGCGGGCCAACTGGTCGCTGCCTCCGACGAGTTGAACGCCGCCATGGCGGACATCATCGCCCGCAACCGGGCCGCCCCCGGGGACGGCGTGCTGGGCGCGGTGGTGCGGCAGCACGGCGCGGAGCTCACCGACGCGGAGCTCGTCGGCTTCGGCACCACCCTCCTGGTCGGGGGCCACGAGACCACCGCGACCCAGCTCGCCCTGAGCGTGCTGGCGCTGCTCCGCCACCCCGACCAGCTCGCCGCCCTGCGCGACGACCCCGCGGTCACCGGCACGGCGGTGGAGGAACTGCTGCGCCATCTCGCCATCCCCGCACCGCTCCTGCGCACCGCCGTGGCCGACGTCGAGGTCAACGGCCACCGGATCGCCGAGGGCGAGCACGTCCTGCTCTCCCCGCTGACCGCGAACCGCGACCCCGAGCTCGTCCCCGAACGACCGGACGACCTCGACCTGCGCCGCCGCCCGGTCGCCCAGCTGGCCTTCGGCTTCGGTGCCCACCAGTGCCTCGGCCAGCAGCTGGCCCGGCTGGAGCTGAAGGTGGCCCTGCCGGCCCTGCTGCGGCGCTTCCCGACCCTGCGCCTCGCCGTTCCCGAGGCCGGGCTCCGCTTCCGCGAGGGATCGACGGTCTACGGCGTCGAGGCGCTCCCGGTCACCTGGTGACGGGCCCGCGTCCGCGCCTGGTGCCGTGGGCTCAGCGGGAGGCCGCGCGGGGGAGTTCCGCGCGGCGGACGGCGGGGGAGGCGAGAGCGAGGGCGGCGCCGAGGCAGGAGAGGGCGCCGCAGCCGACGAAGACCGGGGCGGTGCCCCAGAGGCCGATGGCGGCGCCGACCACCGGGTAGCTGAGCGGGGCGAGGCCGACCATGGTGAGCATCACGACGGAGGTGACCCGGCCCAGGTAGGCGGGGTCGGCGGTGGTCTGGATCAGGGTGCCGTCCAGGCTGCCGAAGATGCCCGCGCCCAGGCCGGTCAGGGCGGCCAGGACGGCGGCGGTCCACAGCTGCGGCACCAGCGCCATGGCCGCCGCGCCGGTGCTGCCCGCCAGCAGGGTGACGGCCATGGTCAGACCGGCCCGGGGAATCCGCCCGACGACGGCGAGCAGCGCGGCACTCGCGGCGGCCCCGGCGCCGAAGCAGCCGACGATCCAGCCGTAGCCGGACGGACCCCAGCCGCGTTCGGCGTTGAGGAGGACCAGGCCGACGTTGAGGGTGCCGGTGAGGCCGAGTTCGCAGACGGCCCCGACGGCGACCAGCGGTCCGATCAGCGGGTGGCGGCGGATGTAGCGCAGCCCGTCGAGGAGTTCGGCGCGCGCGGTGCCGGGCCGGGGCGGGGTGCCGGCCCCGGACGGGGCGTCACCCGGAGGGGCTTCGAGCGGACTGATCCGGACGGAGAGCAGGAGCGGCAGGGAGAGCGCGAAGAGCAGCCCGGCGACGGCGAAGGCGGCGGCCGGGCCGCCCAGGCCCATGGCCAGGCCGCCGAGCGGCGGTCCGGCGATCTGGCCGAGGCGCACCGCGAGCGAGCGCAGGCCGGTGACCCGGGCCAGCTGGTCGGGGCTGGTGATCCGGGGCGGGAGGGCGCCGACGGCGGGGACGAACAGGGCGTCCACGGCGCCGAAGACGAGCGCCACCGCGACCAGCAGCCAGAGCGCGGGCGTGGTCAGCGCGATGGCGGCGGCCACCGAGAGGATGAGCAGACAGCGCACGGCGTCGCTGCCCAGCACCACCCGGCGGGGGTCGAGCCGGTCGGCCAGGACGCCGCCGCCGAGCATGAGCAGGGCGCGCGGGGCGGCGCCGGCGGCCATGACCAGGCCGACCTCGGCGGGGCCGGCGGACCGCTGGGCGGACCAGCCGAGGGCGGCGAAGTACACGCTGTCGCCGATCAGCGAGGCGGTGTAGGCGGTGAGCCAGCGCAGCACGTTGCCGTCGCGGTGGGCGGGCGGCGCGGCGGCCCGGCGGGAGAGGGGCGGTTCCGTGAGGACCATGGGGGACTCCGGAGGTCGGGGACACGGCGGCGCCGGTGCTCGGAGGCCGGGCCGGGCCGTGTCCGGCGTCAGGGGCGGAAGGGGAACCCGTACAGGTGGACGGACACGTGCTCGCGGCCCGCGGTGTCCCCGGCGGCCTTGGCGGCGTTGCCGCGCTCCCGCCAGCGTCGGGCGAGGGCCTGCAACTCCTCGCTCAGCTCGGCGAGTTCGGTGGGCTTGAGGTCGAGCAGCCACTCGGAGCTGAAGGCCGCGTCGGTCCACTCCCCGCCCCAGGCGGCGGCCTGGTCGAGGTAGGCGCGGTACTGGGCGACCCGGGAGTCGACCAGGCCCCTGGTCACGGTGCTGACGGCGGCCGCGCCCTCGGGCGTGCCGGCGAGGTCGGACTCGCGGAAGCCCCAGCCCTCCTCGGAGGCGACCTGCCACCACCGCTCCCGCCCGTCGGTGCTCCGGCCGCTCGCCGCGGTGACGAAGCCCTGCTCGGCGAGCTTGCGCAGGTGGTAGCTGACCAGCGAAGGAGCCTGGTCGACCTGCTCGGCGAGCTGCGAGGCGGTCGCGCTCCCGGCCGCGAAGAGCAGGCGGTAGAGCTGCATCCGCAGCGGGTTGGTGAACGCCTTCAGGCGGGACAGGTCGGTGATCCGGTCGGGCCGGGGCTTCTCGGGCATGCGTCGACGATAGATCTGAAGGAAAAATTGCGCAATAAAAATTTCAGATCTTCATGTCGGATCGTCAGGACGCCTGCGGCGGTCAGTGATGGGCGTCAACGGTCCTGTACCCGCCTGCCATTTTCGAAGCCGGTTCCGACGGGCGAGCCCCGATCGGGTCAGGAGTCCTGGACGAGCAGCCTGCCCTGGGCGCCGTCCTCGGACACGAAGGCGAACAACCTCGGCGACGAGCCGAGGTTGAGGTGGAACGGCACCCAGTTCGAGTCCAGCTGCAGCAACAGCCGCCAAGGGCCGCCCTCCGGCCACTCGTCGCCCTGGAAGAACAGCGGTGTTCCGCCGATCTTGTCGCCGTCCATCAGCTCGATGCAGCGGTCCCGGTCGGCGGAGGGCAGGGAGTCGAGTTCCCCGTCCGTCATGGAATCGGGCTCGTCGGCGGGGCGGAGGTCGACGGTGAACTCCACCTCCGACCCGTCGACTCCGTACAGCCCGGGGCCGGTCACCAGCGGGCGCACCGGGCCGGCGTAGTCCCCGCCCGGCTGCACGATCACCGCGTTCTCGCCGCCGTCGGGGTCGATGATGTCGGGGTCGATGATGTCGGGGTCGAAGAAGTGCTCCTCGTGATCGGCGTGGGTGAGGAACACGTAGGCGACCTTTCCGTCGCCGGCCGCTCCGATCACCGGGCCCAGCTCGATCTGACCGACGAACCGCATCGGCCGGTCCCATGCCGCGCTGATCGGCCACTGCGGGCCGGCCAGCCACACGGGCTGGCCGCCGAACTTGGTGGTCGGCGTGGAGATCGGCCGGCCGGTCGCGGAGAAGCCCTTGATGCGCTGTGTTCTCACCATGCCGGGCATCATGCCAAGTGACAGCGACATCACCCGTTGGCGTCCCGCAGAGGCGAGTCCGAGGACAGGCCCTACGCCAGGCGCGCCGCGGCCAGGGCCAGGGCGCGGTCGAGTGCCGTGTCGGCGTCGCAGGGGACGTCGGGCTGGACGCCGACGCCCTCCCAGTTGGTGCCCGAGACCGGGTTGACCGCGCGGGCGAAGGGCACGCTGAGCTCCAGGTGCGGGTGCACCGTAAAGCCCTCGCGCGGGTGGGCGCCGCCGCGGGTGACCTCCCCGACGACCTCGGCGCGGCCGAGCTGCTGCAGGTCGTAGGCGAGCTCCTCGCCCCCGGAGAAGGTGTCCGCGCTCGTCAGCACGTAGATCGGCTTGGTGCCGCCGAAGCGGGCGCCGGGGACGAACGGAGGCGTCCAGGACTGCGCGCCCACCTCGTCCTTCCGCGAGAACATGGTGTTCAGGTGGGTGCGGCCGTCGAGCAGGTAGGCGCAGACGAAGGCGACCGTGTTCGGGTCGCCGCCGGTGTTGCGGCGCAGGTCCAGGATGAGGGCGCGGGCGGGGGCCACCAGGGAGAGTGCCGCGGTCAGCGGCGGTGCCGCCCAGTCCAGCGGGAACAGCTTGGGGCCGATCTCCAGGACCGCGACGCCGTGGTCGAGGAGTTCCACGCGGGGAACGCCGTTCAGGAAGGTGTCGAACTCCCTTCGAACCATGGCGAGTACCGCCGCACCCGGCTCCGGCGGCACCGCCACGGCGTGGTACTTGAGGCCCAGGTGCAGGTCGCCGTTGACGGACCGCAGGTCCGCGGTGACCGCTTCGGACAGCTCCTCGGCGGATTCGGTCCGGTAGGCGCCCTCGGCGCTCCGGCGCCTCAGCAGGTCCGCCAGCTGCCCGGCGACGTCGGGGAAGACGTAGTTCTCACGGACCAGGTCGGCTATCGACTCGACGAGGGTGACGGTGTCCAGGGCGGACGGCGTTGTGGAGGAGGTCATGGAGAGGCAGTAGACCAGCGACTTGCCAAAGCGTCAACCGTACTTAACGCTTGATCAGATGAGTCACCGATCGGACGAGACCGTCCAGCAGATCAGCGCGCCGCTGCAGCACGCCGCGCTCGCCCACCCCCTGCGCCAACGCCTGCTCTTCGCCCTGAGCAGCCGTCCGTCGACGATCAGCCGGCTCGCCGCGCAGCTCGGGGCGAACAAGGGCAGCGTCTCGCACCACCTCAGGGTGCTGGGCGAGGCGGGGCTGGTCCAGGACGCGGGAACGCGACGGGTGCGCGGCGGCACCGAGAAGTACTACCGGCGGACCGCCGATCGCTTCTTCGTCGCCGAGCCGCAGGTCGAGGGCACGGCCGCGCTGTTCGGCGCCGTCGCCCAGGAGTTGGACCGCTCGCCCGTCGACCACCTCCTGGCACTGCGCCACCTCCGGCTCAGCCCGGCCAAGGCGGCGCGGCTCGTCGAGGCGCTGGCCGGACTGGTCGACGAGACGGAGGAGGACGCGGAGGGCGAGCCGGTGTACGGCCTCCTGGTGACGCTCTACCAGCAGGCCGGGGCGTAGGGGCGGGCTGCTCCGCCAGGAGGGGGCGAGGGGGCCGGGGGCGTCAGCGCAGGGTGACCTCGCGGGGGCCGTTGAAGGGGGCCAGGGACAGGACGGTCTTCGGGGTGCGCAGCGCGTCGTGCTCGGAGAAGAGCCGGCGGACGGCGGGGAGGTCGACCGGGCCGACGGTCAGGTGGGCGACCTCGTCGTACGGGGCGTGGGGGGTGTTGGTGGAGCCGGTGCCCCAGGTGTCCCAGAGGAGGGTCTCGACCTTGTTCAGGGCCGCGAGGTCGAGCCGGGTGGAGTGGGCGACGAACCACTCGCCGTTGAGCGGGCCCTCCTCGGGCGGGTGGACGCCGAAGGAGCCGGCGGTGGACCGGTCGGCGCGGATCGTGCGCCAGGCCCGGCCGGCGACCAGGAAGCGGTCGCGCGGGACGTCCATCGGGTCGAAGTCCACCCGCCAGGCGGCGGCGACCTTCGGGTCGGCCAGCTGCGGGTCGGCGAGCAGCCAGCCGCGCCGGTCGTCCCAGTACTCGGTGGCCACGTGGTCGCAGTGGAAGCCGTCCGGGCCGAGGTAGCCGGCGAAGCCGCAGCGCAACCGGGCCGGAACGCCGACGTGGCGGAGGAAGGAGCAGAGCAGCAGCGCCAGGTCCCGGCAGACGCCGACGAAGCGGTCGGCGGGCGCGCGCGGGTGGTTGAGCGGGGCCGGGTCGCGGTCGGTGATCAGGTGCAGGATGTCGTCGAGGTAGCGGGTCTCGGCGTCGTGGTGGAGCCGGTTCGCCGGAATGGGGTGGTGGAACAGCCAGCCTTCGAGGCGGTGGATGATCAGGTCGCGGGCGATCCGGGCGAGGCGGCGCGGATCCTTGGGGAGGTCGGCGTAGCGGGGGAGGTGGGCGCCGGGGTCGGAGAAGGTGCTCTGCCCGAGGTAGAAGGCGGGGAAGTCGGCGGAGGGCACGGGGAACTCCCATGGGGCTTCGGCCGCATGATCGATGGCTGGGCCGCTGGTCCTCACCGTGGCAAATTTCGGGGGCGATTGTCCAGAAGAGCCCGATGGGCAGGGGTGGTTCGGCCCATCGGGGTGGTCGGGTCGGTCCAGCAGGTGGGGGTGGTCCAGGCGGGAGGGATGGTCCAGGCGGGAGGGGTGGTTCAGCGGGTCGGGGTGGGAGCGCCGCCGCCGTCGACGTGCTCGACCCGGACGCCGGGCAGGTTCCGGGACCAGGCCTTGGCGAGCGGGGCGAGCCGGGTGGCGGAGAGCGGGTCGGGGCCGAGGCCGATCGGGAGGTGGAAGCGGCCGTCGGCGGTCCGGTACGGGTGGGGCCAGGCGTGCAGCCGGGTGGCTCCGGCGTCCTCCAGGGCGGCCAGCAGGGCGCGGACGCGGCCCCGGGCGAGGCCGAGCGACTCCTCGTCGGCGCTGACCACGGCCCAGGCGGCGTGCCGGCGGTGCAGCGGGGGAGCGGCGAGCAGGGCGGGCCACGGGGGTTCGGCGGCCTCGGTGGTGAGTTCCCAGGCGCGGTAGAGCTCCTCGGTGAGCAGGTCGCGGGTGTCGGCGCTGACCTGGGTGGTGCAGCTGCGGACCGGGGCGGAGGGGGTGAGGACGGTGAGCGGGCCGGAGGAGGGTGGCGTCGGACCACCCGTGAGGGCGACGGGCCGGCGCCAGTCCCAGCCCGCCCAGGTCTCGGTGAAGCGCTGGAAGAGGTCGTCCTCGGGGCCGTCGGGCGCCTCCAGGACCGTCCGGGCGGCCAGCACCGACCAGGCGAGCGAGGGCAGTTGGCCGAAGGGCGCGGAGTCCAGGCCGCGCGCCCGCGCCCAGGCCTTGACCTGGCGGGCCAGCCGGACGAAGCGGGCGTGGCGGTCGCCGAGCGCCGCCAGGACCGCCTCGGCGTCCGTGACGGCGCTCAGCGCGACGGCCTCCGCCTCGCCCAACTCCGTACGACGGTCTACGGCTTGGGTCGGATCGAGAGCGCCGGTGAAGACCACCACGAGGTCGACCGACAGGCCGTCGGCGGTCAGCCGGAGCCCCGGCACCCGGGCACCGCGCACCTCGCGCAGCCGCCGGGCCTCCGGCAGCGCGGCCGCCACCCGGGCGCGGACGGCGGGCAGATCGGCGGCGGCGGGCAGCGCCACCACCAGGTCCAGGTCGCCTCCGTCCAACTGGCAGCCGAGCCGTCGGGAGCCGACGGTGTGCACCACGCCCTCGGGCAGGGCCGCCGCGATCCGGCTGGCCAACTCCATTGCTGCCAAGGCGTGTTCGGGCGGCTCCGGGGCCGGTGAGGCGAGCGGCTGCTCGGGCACCGGCCGAACCTCGCCGGTCCCCAGCGAGACCACGGCGCGCGGCCGCATCGGCTCGGCGCCCCGGCGGGAGAGCACCACCAGCTCGCCGACCCGGGCCGAGGCCCCGGTCAGCCGGGCCGCGCAGTCGGCGGCCACCCGCTGCGGGTCGGCGCTGCGCCCGAGGCTCAGGTGCGGGGTGAAGCCCTCCGCCCGGCCGCGGCAGCGCGGAAAGCGCCGTTCCAGCGCGTGCCGCAGCGCCGACCAGGGTGCGGCGGAGGCGGCGGCCGGGTCCAGCCAGACGGTGGCGTCCTCGCGGTGCCCGAAGGTGTGCACGCCCTCCAGCCGGGCGGTGAACGGCGCGACCTCGGCGGCGGCCGCGCCCAGCAGCGGCAGGGCGCGGTCGAACTCGGCCTCCGGGACGAAGCCGAACAGCAGGTTGACGTGCGGGGGCCAGCGGCGCACCTGCGGGTCGTATGCCTCGCGCAGGTGCTGGATCGGCGGCCACAGCTCCTCGGGCGGCAGCCAGGCGACGGCGGTGCGGGCGGTGGGCGCGGCGTCGAGGACCATGGCGCCGTCGCCGTCGCCGCTTTCGAGGAGGAGGTCGACGGCCACGCCGTAGTGGTCGGAGGGCAGGAGCCCGTCCTCGTCCGGGCGGTCGCCGAGCAGGACGGCCGCGGTGGCGCGGGTGCCGTCGGCGCGGTGCAGGACGCGGTCCAGTCGGCCCGGTCGGCCGGTCAGCGAGGAGACCGCGGCGAGCGGGTTGGCCGTCGGGTCGAAGGTGGGGGTGTCGTCGCCCGGCCCGTGCACCTCGGCCCAGGCGTCCCGCAGGCCGAGCGCGGCGGCCGGGCCGGCCGGGCCGGAGCGGCCGTCGTTGAAGTCCCCGAGCAGCAGCAGCTCGCCCTCCACGCCCGCCAATCCCTCGGCGAGCCGGGCGAGTTCGGAGCGGCGGCGGTCGGCGCCGTCCGGGGAGTGGTCGCTGCTGAGGTGGACGGCGGCGACGGTCAGCGGAGCGCCGGGGGCCCGTACCGAGAGGGCCGTGACGGCCTTGTGCGGGCCCAGCGTGTGCCGCCCGGCCGCCAGCACCGGCAGCCGGCTGAGCAGCAGCAGGCCGTGGTCGTCGACCTCCGGCCCGAGCGGGTCGGCGCCGAGGGCGTACCCGGCGCGGACCCAGGGCGCCGTCAGCAGCAGGGCGATCAGCTCCGGCTCGACCTCCTGGAGGGCGATGACGTCGGCGTCGGCGGCCGCCAGCGCGGCGAGCAGCAGCGGGCGGCGCCGGGCGGTGGCGATCCGGTCGGCGTCGTAGCGGTCCCACAGGGTGTTCCAGGTGACCACGCGCAGGCCGGTGGCCGTGGCGGCGGTCTCGGCGGTCTCGGTGGTCTCGGTGGTCTCGCCGGTCCGGGCCGGCCGCCAGCCGCCGTCCGGGTGCCAGGCGTACGGGGTGGTCGCGGTGAAGAAGGGCGCGGGCAGGAGCGGCGGGTCGGTGCGGCGCCCGGCCTCGGTGCGGTCGAGCAGGTCCACGCCCGAGGCGCGGTCCCAGACCCGTACGCCGTCCGCCTCGACCCAGTGCACCCGGTGCCAGGGGATCTCGCCGGAGGCGGTGAAGGCCTCCAGCGGGACGCGCTCGGTGCGGTCGTCGCGGTGGCGCACGCCCAGGGAGAACCGCGCCGGGTCGAAGCGGGCGTCCCAGCGGATGCGCTGGCAGATCTGTTCGATGGGGCGCATCAGTCCTCCTGCTCGTCGAGCGTGCCCGCGGTGTCCTCCACGGTGCCACCGGGGCCGACGTACCAGGTGCGGTGCGCCTGGCCGGGGTAGGGCGGGCCGAAGCGGTGCAGCTGCGCGGTGAGCACCTGGTCGGGCACCGGGTGCGGGCGGACGGCGTTGCGGCGCAGCAGCTCCTCCTCGCCGACCACCAGCACCACCTGGGTGACCAGGGCGTCGCGGCGCTGGGCGACGGCGTGGACGTGGGAGCGCTGCTGGCGGTTGAGCGAGGTGGCGTCCCAGAGGGCGGTGGCGCCGGTGGATCCCGCAGGGTCACCGGTGGATTCTCCAGGGCCGGGGGCCGGTGCGGCGGCCAGGGCGGCGTCCAGCCGGGCCAGGCCCTCGCGCAGCACGTCGGCGTTGTCGCGCTGGTCGGCGCGCGAGCCCCGGGCGGCGCGCAGGTCGTCCAGGCTGATCCGGGCGGTCACGCCGCCGAGCCCGGCGGCGAAGCTGCTCTTTCCGCTGCCGGAGGGGCCGCACAGGTGGACCAGTCGGGGGAACCGGCCGTCGCGCCAGCGCCAGGTGGCCGCGACGGCCTCGTCGGCGGTGGCGATCCGGCCGAGGGCGTACGCCTCGCGGGCCTGGGCCCAGCAGCGGTCGGCGGCGTCGCGGTCCAGACCGGCCAGCGCCGTCCGCAGCTCGGCCCGCAGCCGGGCGAGCGGAGCTTCGGCGAGCAGCCCGGCGTCCTCGGCGTACAGCGCCGACCAGGCGACCTGCTCGCGCTCCGCCCGTCCGGGGGCGGCGGTCGCCGCGACGGCGTGCAGCACTCCGAGGTCGGCGGCCGCCGAGAGCCGGACCAGCCCGGCGCGGCGCTCCTCGTCCGGGTACGGGTGCTGGAGGGCGGGGTGCAGCCCGACCAGGTCGGCGACCCGTCGGGCCAGCGGCAGCCCGAGCGGCCCGGCCAGCAGCGGTGCCAGCGACTGGCGGTGGGCGGTGCGCAGCGCGGTGGCGAGCACGCCGGCCAGCCGGGCGTCCCCGCCCCGGCCCAGCTCGTCCAGCCGGGCCGACACCTCGGCCAACTCATCGGGAGAGCAGGAGAGTTCGGGTATGCCCAAGGCCGCCGCGAGGGCGGCGGGCTCGGGCAGCGCACCGGAGCGTACGGCCCAGAGCGCGGAGCCCAGGGCGAGCCCGTTCTCCACCACCGCGGCGTGCATCCAGTGGGTGTCGGTACGCACGTGCCGCGGACGGACCCACTTGGCGACCCGCTCGCCGAACTCGGCCCGGGAGAAGCCCCGGACCGTCCGCACCACGTACCCCTCCTGCCGGTCGAGGTCCAACCGCAGGGCGCGCAGGGCCCGTTCGTCGTAGCGGCCGCGCCACAGCACCCGGGGGACGGGCACGCCGAGGCGGCGCAGGAAGCGGACGGTGTCGTCCCAGTCCAGGCAGTGGTCGCCGTCGAGGTCCCCGCCGTCGGTGCCGCCCGTCCAGACCGAGAAGCCGTAGAACCAGCTCTCCAGGTCGGTGTACGGGATCGAGTGCCGGGCGAACAGGTTCTCGCCGCAGATCCGCCAGCCGTCCGGGACGCGCGGGGCGATCCGGCTCTGGAGGCCCTTCACCCAGGCGCGGGAGGGGTGGTGGGCGGAGTCCAGCGAGCGGGCGTGCAGGCCGTCGCGGTAGAGCGTGGTGTTCTCGCCGTCGAGCTTCTCGGTGACGACGACCTCGGCGCCGGCCAGCGCGGACAGGTCCCCGGTCCGTACGTCGTCCGCCGCGGTGCCCGGTGACCAGGGCAGATGCGGCGTCCGGGGGTAGTGCACACGCATGTCCGGCTCCCTGGGCGTTCTTGATCAGGCGGACACTGTAGGAGCCGCCACGGACGCCGGGCCACCGATTAAACGGGGCCTGGCGGTCGCGGAGCGGCGTGGCCGACACGCGGGCAGGAACGTCCCTGCACCCCCGCGCAGCCGCCACGGGGTGCAATGGGCGCCACCTGGCACACCGTCAACAGGGGAGGCCGACAGGTGGAGACGACGACGAGGGACGCGGACCCGGTCCGAGTCCTGGACGTGACGAGCGCCGACTACCGCCGGGCGTTCGAACTGTTCCTGGCCGGGACGGACGAGAAGCCGATCACCCACGCCCGGCTGAGCGAGATCGTGGCCACCCTGCCGCACCGCCGGGTCCTGCTCGACCTCGGCGCGGGCGACGGCCGCACCACCGCCCACCTGAGCCGCTCCTTCGACCGCACGATCGCGGTGGAACCCAGCGCCGCGATGCGCGAGAAGCTCGGGGTGGCCTGCCCCGACGCCCTCGTCCTCCCGGAACCGCTCGACCGGGTCCACCCGCCCGAGCAGGCCGACCTCGTCCACCTCTCCCACGTGCTCTACTACGTGCCCGAGGCGGACTGGTTCGGCACCGTCAGCCGCGCCCTGGACTGGACGGCACCCGGCGGCACCCTCCTGGTCGTGCTCCAGAACCCGGAGAGCCCGTGCATGCGGATGGCCGCGCACTTCACCGGCGTCCGCTACGACCTCGCCCCGCTCGCCGACCGCCTGCACGAGCGGCACCCGGAGCACGACTACGCCCTCGAAACCCTCGACCTCCACTACCGCGCGCCCGACCTCGCCGAGGCGGTGGACGTCGCCGAGTTCATGGTCAACGTCGCCGACCTGGCCACCCTCGACCCCCGCCCCTCCCGCGCGGCCCTGGCCGCCTACGTCCAGGAGCACTTCGCCCTCCCCGGCGGCGGCTACGGCATCGGCCACACCCAGGACATGCTCGTCATCCGCCGGGCCGACCGGGCCTGAGTCGCCCCCGGCCCTCGCCCCCTCCCGGCAGCCCTCGTGTGTGACGATCACTGCGGGCAGGACGACCCGCGCGGCGGGTGGCGCCGCGACACCACGGGAGACCCCGCATGGCCGACCACTATCCGTACCGCATCGCGACCAGGAGCGGGGACCTGACGGTGATCTGGCGGCCCGGCGAGGGCGACGCACCCGATGAGCTCCTCGTCGACGACCTCGGAGGACTCCTCGTCTTCCGGGACATTGAAACGCTGCGGGACCACTGTGATCGCAACGGTCGGCAGCTCGTCTGGGAGGGCGAGGGCACGCTCGACCTGGCCGCCGTACGGCGATGGGTCGAGCACCCCGAGCCCGGCCCCGACCCCGGCCCGGTGTCGGCAGGACTGCTGCTGGAGGCGTGGAACTTCTTCGAAGACCTCGCCCACAGCGTGACGGTCGGCCCGCCCCTTCCCTCCCAGGGGCCGGTCCACGACAGCGCCTACGAGAAGGTCTTCGGCGGCGACACCCTCGAACCGGCCGCCGACGAGGAAGCCCTGACGGACGAGGAGACCGCGGCCGTACGTGGACTCCTGCGAGCCGGGCTGGACCTCTGGGAGGACGCTGGGCGTCGGTCCGGCGCCGACTGATCGGTGGGGTGGTAGTGGGCCGCTCAGGGCCGTCCGGAGGGCGCGTCGAGCACCGCGATGCCCGTCGGGGTGGCGACGTGGGCGGCCGTCTGGCGGTCCCGGCGGGTGGCGATCAGGCCCGCGTTGCGCAGCGTCGTGGCGTGCTCGCTGGCGCTGGCCATGGAGATGCCGACGAGCGCGGCGAGCTGCCGGGTCGAGCAGCCCGGGTGACCGGCGATGGCGCCGAGCACCGCCGCCCGGGTGTGGCCCAGCAGGGCTCCGACGGCGCCGACCGCCGGCGGCGTCTCCCGACGGCCGCCGGACGGGATGGCCGGGAACAGCGGCGTGGCCGCGCCCTCCTGGAGCCGGGCCACCGGATAGGTGAGGACGGGCTGGGGCACCGCGTCGAGGTTGACGATCGGGGCCTCGACGGCGAACACCGACGGCTGGAGCAGCATCCCCTGCCCGGCCAGGTGCACGTCGGCGTCCAGACCGGAGACCGTCGCGATCTCCAGCACGGGCGCCTGCCAGCGGACCCGCCGCGGGTTGAGGCGCGCGAGCAGCGCCTCGACGCCGCCGCCGAGCAGCTGGCGGGACCGCACCGCCGCGTCGGCCGCCGTCAAGGCCTCGACCTCCCGCCAGTGCGGGACGAGGGCATGGCCGGCCACGTGCTCCAGGCTGTCGCACAACTGCCGCAGCAGCAGCGGGTCGTCGGGCAGCCGGCGGGCCCACGAGGGCAGGGGCTGGTGCCGGGCTGTGTTCTCCAGGCTGGCCCGTACGCGGCTGCGGGGCGTGGCACGGACCTGTTCGATCAGCTCGGCGGGCGTCGCGGCGTTCGCGCCGCTCAGGAAGTCGGTGATCCGCCCGCGCGAGGGCATGAGGGCGAGGACCATGCGCGAGGCGGGCTGCAGGGCGGACAGGGTGCGGTGGCGCCAGGCCCCGAGCCGTACCGGCTGGGTGCGCTCCTGCAGCTGCCGCGCCGCGGTGCTCAGCTCGATGCAGGGCGCCGGTCCGTCGGCGACGCGGGTCCGCGCGAGGTCCTCCATGGTGAAGTGGATGCGTAACGGCACGTCGTCGCCCTCTCCCCAAGCCCGGCCGGCGCCTCCGCCGGTGCTGCCGTCCTCCTGCGCTCGACGGCCATCCTCGTCGAGGGCGTGCGTACGGGCCAGTAGGGGGACGGGCCGGAATCGGGACCGGGCCGCCGGCCCCGAACGCTCGATCAGGTGGTGTGCGGTCAGGCGACCGGCCCAGTTCCGCGAGCGCCCACGAAGCCGGACTGGTGAGCTGTACCGGGAGTCCGCGGCCCGACCGGTCTCCTGCCGCTCCTGGAGGAGGAATCCGTGCCGGACCCGACGACGTCCTACGCCGACCTGCGCGCCCTGGTGATCAACTGCACCCTGAAGCGCTCCCCGGAGCGCAGCCACACCCAGGGCCTGATCGACGTCAGCACCGGCATCCTGGAACGCCAGGGCGTTACGGTCGACGTCCTACGGGCGGTGGACATCGACATCGCGACGGGCGTCTGGCCGGACATGACGGAACACGGCTGGGAGACCGACGAGTGGCCCGTCATCTACTCCCAGGTGATGGCCGCCGACATCCTCACCCTGGCGGGGCCGGTCTGGCTCGGCGACAACTCCTCCGTCATGAAGAAGGTCATCGAGCGGCTCTACGCCTGCTCCTCGATCCTCAACTCCGAAGGCCAGTACGCCTACTACGGCCGGGTCGGCGGCTGCCTGATCACCGGCAACGAGGACGGCGCCAAGCACTGCGCGATGAACGTCCTCTACAGCCTCCAGCACCTCGGCTACACGATCCCGCCCCAGGCCGACGCCGGCTGGGTGGGGGAGGCCGGCCCCGGCCCGTCCTACCTGGACCCCGGCTCCGGCGGCCCCGAGAACGACTTCACCAACCGCAACACCACCTTCATGACCTGGAACCAGCTCCACCTGGCCCGCATGCTCAAGGACGCCGGCGGCATCCCGGCCCACGGCAACCAGCGCTCCGAATGGGACGCCGGCTGCCGCTTCGACTTCGAGAACCCCGAGCACCGCTGAACTCGTGCCTGGCCGACGCAGGATCCGCAGGTCAGCAGCGGCTACAGGCGGACGGGCAGTGCGAGGCGTTCGATGCGGGCGGCGAGGGAGGGGTCGCTCTCGGTGCGGCCGAGGCGGCACATGGTGGTGGTGCGTACCGCAGTGGCCTTGACGCCGCGCATGCTCATGCACAGGTGCTCGCCGGTGGTGAAGACGGCGACGTCGTCGGTGGCGGCGGCCTTGGCGAGGTCGTGGGCGACGTCGTGCGTGATGCGTTCCTGGAGCTGGAGGGTGTGGGTGTGGGCCTCCAGGTGCCGTACCAGCTTGGACAGGCCGAGGACGGCGGTGTCCGGCACGTAGGCGATGGAGACGTCGAGGCGGAAGGGGAGCAGGTGGTGCTCGCAGACGCTCCAGGCCTCGATGCCGATCAGCAGGACGAAGTCGCCGTACCGGCCCTCCTGGGCGAAGCTGGTGTCGAGCCTGCCGGCGTCGTGGTCGAGGAACTCGCCCCGGCCGCGAGGAGCCAACTCGCCGAGGCGCTCAGCGGAGTGGGGGAGGACAGGGTCCGCCGGCGGGCGATCGACGCCGCCCTGCTCGCCGCCACCTGGCTGCGCACTCGAGACCTCGACCGGGCGTGCGCGGCCGGCCGGGACGCCGTCGCCTACGCGGCCAGGACGGGGTCAGGCCGGTGCGTCGAGCGGGTGGCCGGCGTCCTGGCCGAGCTGCGGGTCCATGCCGACTACGCCCCGGCCCGGGAGCTGCGCGAGTTCGCCCGGGCCGTGCTGCCCGAGGCCGACGACATGGCCGTCAAGCTCTTGGGCGGGTCATGAGGCGGCGGTAGAAGTCGAGTTCGGCGCGGAGGGCCTGTTCCCGGGCGGCGGGTGCCGACAGGTAGTGGTCGCCGTCCTCCAGTAGCAGGCTGTCGTGGTCACCGCCGAGGGCGGCCAGGTCCTGCGCGAACTGCATCGCCTCCTCGGCGGACGTGATCGTGTCGGCGGTTCCGTGGATCACCAGCACGGGGCAACGGATCCGTTCCGGTGTAACGGCTCCGGCAGGCCCGCGGAGGGCGGCCGCGTGGGGGCGCTGGAACTCCGGGACGGACAGCTCCCACCGTGCGGGGTCGATGATCGCCGAGGTGGCCGTCGCACCGGTGAACGGCCCCGGACGACTCGCCGCCTGGAGCGCCGTGTACCCGCCGGCGCTCGCGCCGCTGATGAACATCGCCCCGGGCAGTGCCGCGCCGGTCGAGCGCAGGTGCTCGGCCACGGCGGCGCAGTCCTCGACCTCGTACTCGCCCCAATGGCCGTGCAGCACCTGCCGGAACGCGCGACCCAGGCCGGTGCTGCCCCGGTAGAGGACCTCGGCGACGGCGAAGCCGTGGCTGACGAAGAACTGGGTCGTCCAGTCCAGCCGCAGGGGCACATCGTCCGTCGGACCGGGGTGCGCCCGCACCAGAAGCGGTACGGGCGCCGCTGTTCCCGAAGGCCGGTGCAGCAGGAAACGGACAGGACCGTCCGCACCCGGTGCTGTGTCGAGCGACGGCGGGACGGGCGTCCAAGGTGGAACGGCCCCTGACCGGGTGCCCACCGGAGTGGCCAGGGTGTCGGCTTGTGCTGTGAGGTCGAGTGACCACAAGGTTGGGGCGGACGACGGGGTGGAGCCGATCACGGCGAGCCGGTCGTGATCGACCGCGATGTACGGCTTCACCGAGGTAAGGTTAGGGCCGAGCCGGCGCCGACCGCCGGTGGGATCGACGGCGATGAGTTCGGTGGAGAACCCGTTCAGTACGGTCAGCACGATGGTGCCGTCGGGGGCGAATCCGTAGGACTGGTAGCCCGCTTCCCAGGGCGCCGGCGCGCAGTCCGCATCGATGGGCAGGACCGGCGTCACCGTGTCGTCGCGAAGCCGGTAGAGGTTCCACCAACCCGTTCGGTCGGACATGAAGTACAGCAGTCCGTCCGGCCCCCAGGACGGCTGGAGCACGGACTCGGAGGAGCCGCCTGCGACGACCCGGCCCGCTCCGGGGCGGCCGGAACGGATGTCGGCCAGCAGGAGGTGGCAGCTGTCCCAAGGCATCTGGTCCCGGCCCCACTCCAGGTACGCCAGGGCGTCCCCGGCAAGCCGGGGGCAGGAGAGGAACTCGGAGGAGCGAACCAGGATCTGAACGTCTCCGGCCGGAGTCACCGCGACGATCTCGTCCGCAGCGCCGTCACCACGGACCGCGAAGACGCTGCCGTCCGGGCCCGGAGTAAGGTCGCCATAGCGCTCGGAGCCATGGATGGACACGATCCTGTCCGGCGCGCGGCCGAGCGGTTGGCGGAAGAGGGAGCCGCCGTCCCCGACGAACCACACCGCGCCCTCCACCACGGCGAAGCTGCCGCCGCCGTAGGCGTGGAGCTCACCCCCGATTGAGAAGTCGGATGGCGTCACCGCGAAGGCGTTGCCGGAGCCCTCCGAACACATCACGCGCCGGACGCCGTCGTGATCGGGGTCGGACTGCAACCACCACAGCGAGCCCGCCACGGCCTGGAGTTCGTCGTACGCGACGACCTTCCGCGCGACCCACGCGGGTGACAACCCTGTGTCCTGAGACCTCATGAAGGGGATCCTGCCGAATCACGCCGGTAAGTGCCACCGCCGCAATGTGACCGGTACACGACGTTGGGTGCCCGGTCCGAGTGCGGAGGGAGACTGGGAACCTCGAGCACCGCTGAGTGGCCGTCCACGGCTCGGCCGCGCGGAACGCGTGCGGGGTAGGCCCTCGTGGGGCGAACGATCCTCGCCGTCGTGAAAACGTCCTCAGCACAGCCGATGCAACCGCACCCGGGCCTGATCCTCGAATGGTTTGAACTGCGGCTTCGTGCTCCGGCCGGCATCGACCCCATGAGGACGAGCCCCGCGCTGTGCGCCGGCGCGAGGTAGCCGGTTCCCTGCCGCACCGGGAGCACGGGAAGTCGACCGGTCCGACGTCCCGTGCTCCCGCACGACCGGGAAGGGCAGGGCGAGGCGTCCGGCGGAGCGGATCCGCCGGCCGTGGAGCCGGTTCGGTGCGCCGCCACCCCCGCCGATGGGCGGGGTGGGACCCGGGAGTACAGTGCCGGGCCAGGGTGGGAGCGGGAGCGCGGTCCCCGTTCCGGTGGGTGACGCCGGGTGACGGGTGCGCTCTGTAGCGTCGGGGGCGTGACCTGGTGGTTCGTCCGCCGTCACCGTTGACTCCCGTTTCCCGTGCTGCCCCTGTGGGGCCGCTGTCCAAGGAGCCTGCCCATGGCCGATCGTCACTTCCTCCACCGCTTCGACTCCTCCGCTGCCACCGGCGACGGCGGGCCGGGGTACGGGCCGGCCCGGTGGGGCCGGCAGGAGGCGGCAATGGTGGACAACGGAGGGGCGGGTCTGTCCCGGCGACGGGTGCTGACGGCGGGGGCGCTGGCCGGGGCCACGCTCCTGGGTACCGGTCTGTCGGGGGGCAGGGCGTCGGCCGCGTCAGCTCCGGCGATCTTCTACTCGCCGCACCAGGACGACGAGGCGCTGGGTCTGGCCGGGTCGATCCTGGAGCACAAGGCGGCCGGACGGCCCGTGTACCTGGTGCTGGTGACACGGGGTGAGAACGACGGGCTGGCGAGGCGGATGAACACCGATCCCTGTCCGATGACCACAGAGGACCGCCGGCATCCGTGCGTGGCCCGCGGCCACCACGGGCTGAACTGGCCGACCATACCTGCGAGCGCCAGTGACAGCGTCATCGTGCCCGCCCGGACCGCCGAGTTCATGGCCTCGGCGGCCCGCCTCGGCGTCGACAAGGTGATCAACCTCAAGCTCCCCGACTCCGCGTGGGGCGGGGACGACGCCTTCAAGAAGTTCACCAGCACGGTCAAGTCGAAGATCGCGTCCATCGCGGATCAGTACCCGGGCGCCTCGCACAAGTTCACCGCGGGCTGGCTGGAGGTCAGCGCGACCCACAAGGCGATCACCGACGCGGCCGTGCAGCTGGCGAGGGAGGGCAAGCTCACCGATGTGCGCTTCAACTTCGTCTACGCCTACGACCACGAGCTCCCCGACCGCAGCAGGGGCGCCGCCTACGTGTTGAACATCCCCGACGCCCACATGAAGACCAAGCTCAAGGCCATCGCCTGCTACAACAGCTGGGATCCGTCCAAGAACCTCTACGCGCTCGGCTACCACAGCGTCCCGGAGAAGCTGGAGGGCGCAGCGGCCGACCCGCACGAGTACGTCTTCGCCCTCCCCAACAACAAGTACCAGTACGGGGACATCGGCCGCAAGGACAACGGCAAGCCGCAGTGGGGGTGGTCCTGACGGGGCCGCCGGGCGCGGTCCGGTGCCCGGGACGGTCGGTCGCCGACCGCCCCGGGCGGTTCGTTTCCTGACCGCCGGTCGGGACTGCGAGGTGATGATCGCCGACCCCGGTCGGACGCACTGTCGCACCCTCGACGAGGCCCGCGCCGTGCTGGGGTCCGCCTGGCTCTTCGCCGGGCTCTGCCTGTGGAACGAGCGGTGTTGCGGACTCAGTGGCGGATCCAGCCCGGGATCCCCCCTTCGGCGTTGCGGCCCTTCTCCAGGAACGCGATGTTGCGGTAGAGGTGCATTCCGGCCAGGGACGGACCGACTCCGCCGGTGGTCTTCAACGGCTGCTCCTCGTAGTGCAGGTCGTCGACGAGCCGTTTGACGAGGCCGAGCGTGGTGCTGTCGCACGCCTCCGGGTCCTCGTTTCCGCCGAAGCCCGGGGCGTAGGAGGTCCACAGGTCCTCGATGACGTAGAGGCCTCCGGCGCGGACGTGGGGGAACAGCGCCCGGAATGTTGTCCTGACGTGTTCGTTGATATGACTTCCGTCGTCGATGACGATATCGAACGGACCGTGCCGTTCGGCGATTTCGATCATCTGGGCGGGGTCGCTCTGGTCCGCCTTCAGTGTGTGCAGGCGCTGTTGGTCGAGGCCGCTCTTGTCGTACAGGTCGACGCCGAATACCAGACCGCGCGGGAAGTAGTGTTTCCACATCTTCAATGACCCGCCGCCCAGGGTGGGGTGGTCGTATCCGCCGATTCCGATTTCGAGCACTCGGACGGGTTGGTCGCGCAGCTGGCGCAGGTGGCGTTCGTACAGGGCGGCGAACCAGTGCAGGCCGCCCCACTTGTCCGAGTCGTGGCGCAGGGCCAGCCGGGCGAGTCCGGGGTGGTCGGAGGAGCAGCCGGTGAGGATGGTGCTGGCCGCCGCCATGATCGAGCCGAGCGGGCGAACGCCCTCCACTGTCATGGACTCCGGGACGAACCGCAGCTCGGTCCGTCGGTTCGCCGGCCCGCCGGGCGCGGACGGCCCGAACAACTCCCGTACCAGGTCGAGCACATCGTATTCGATGCGGAAGAGTGCGGCCGGGCCGTCCGCACCGTTCAGGCCGACCGGTCGACCGGCTTGGACGAGAAAGGAGGTGCTGACCCGCTCCTCGCCGCGCGTGACGTCCAGGTCGACGGTGACCGGATCGGTGTTGCCCGGTGGATCGCAGCGGAACAGGATCTCGTCGACCAACACGGCCGTGAGGTCGGCCAGTTCGAAGGAGTGGACGACGGAGTGCAGGGAGCGGGTGTCGTCTCCGGCCAGCCTGAGACATTCGATGGGTGTGGCCGAATCGGCTTTCCTGTCCGCCATGGGATCCGAGAATGTGCTCATCACATGAAATCCCTTTGTCCGAACTCTGTTGGAATGACCGTCGCGTGACACGGTCTCGTGTCCGTTGCTTCCGGTCAAGCTCCCCCGGAATGCGCGTGCCAGGCAATCCGGTGCGATCGGTCCCGGGGTGACGGTCCCGGCCCGGCGTACTTGAATACGGTGTGGCCGAGCTGGACAATCCCAACGAATCACGCCGAATTCGGCGGTCCTCGATGCCTCCAGCCGGTTAGGAGCACTTCGTGCGCATCTTGTTCGTGGTGGCACCCGGGGTCGGCCACCTCATGCCTGCGGTGCCCACCATGTGGGCGGCGCAGTCGGCCGGTCACGAGGTACTCGTGGCCGCGACCGGACCGAGCCTGGACATGGCCGCGCGTTCGGGCCTGGCCGCCGTGGACGTATCCGACGGCGACGCCGCCGACGCCTACCACCGGCTCGGTGTCCGGGTCACGAAGAACCGGCCGGACCGGTACGACCTGTCCGACGCCTGGCGCCGGTTCACCGGTGCGGCGGGCCGGCCGGGCCCGACGGCCGCCGATCGGCTGGACCCCGCGCGCGAGGACGTCGCCGCCCTGGTCCTCGGGGTGGGAGGCCGGATGGTGGACGGCACCGTGGACCTGATCCGCCGGTGGCGCGCGGACCTCCTGGTCTTCACGACCTTCCTGGCCGGCGGTCAGCTCGCCGCCGAGGCCACCGGAATCCCCTGCGTGATGCACGGGATCGGGCTGCCCTACCCGTCCTTCGCCGCGGTGCTGAGCGCACTGGAGGACGTGCGGGCACGCCACGGGATCACCGGTGCGCTCACCGATCCGGTGGCGACGGTCGACCTGTGCCCGGAGAGCCTGCGCCCTCCGGACGCCAAGGCCGGATGGCCGATGCGTTACGTGCCGTACAACGGCGGTGCCGTGCTGCCCGACTGGGTGAGCGCTGCGCCGCGGCGCCCACGCATCTGCGTCACCTGGGGATCGGTGCTTCCCGCGGTCGGTGGAACCCCGGTCCTGCGGGACGTGGTCGACGCGCTGGCCGCCGCGGACGCCGAGGTCGTCCTCACCACGGGTGGGGCGGACCTGTCCGGCCTGGGGCCGCTCCCGCCGAACCTCCGTGCCGTCGACTGGGCGCCGCTCAGCGCTCTGCTGCCGAGCTGCGCCGCCGTCGTCCATCACGGCGGGTCGGGCACCACCTTCACCGCACTCGCCAACGGGGTGCCACAGCTGGTCCTGCCCCAGGTGGCGGATCAGCCGGTGAACGCACAAGCGGTGGTGGAGCGGGGGGTGGGGGTGGCGTTCCCCGACCGGGACATCGACCCCGCGGCACTCGCCGACGGGATCCACCGCGCACTGACCGACCGGCGGATCCGAGAGGCCTGCCGGCAGGTCCGGGAGGAGATCAAGGCCATGCCCGGCCCCGAGCAGGTCGTCCGACAGCTGGTCGAGGCCGCGTCATGACCCGCACCGGCCCTGGACCGGTCGGCGCCCCGACCGCGGCACCGGTCGGCGGCGCCCCCACGGGCGCGGTGGCTGGCCCCGGCTGGCCCGCGATCGAACCGCTGCTGCGCGCGGCGGCCGACGAGCACCGGCTGGCGCGGGCCGTCGCCGACCTCGGGCTCGACCGGGTCGCGGAGGTCGTCGTCGAGGAACTGGCCGTGCGGTGCGATCCGGTGCCGGTGGACGGCGCCGCGCACCTCGCCTTCGAGCTCACGTCGGGCGGTGAACGGGCCTGTCGCCTCCTCACCGTCGACCGCGACGGGCTGACCTCGAAGCGGGACGGCTGGCAGGCGGCGCCGGTGCGGATCACCCATGACGCCGTCGACCTCCTGCGCGGCCTCTACGGCCCCGGCACCGATCGTCGGACCAGTCGACGGGTCACCACCTGCGCCGAGCTGAATGCTCCAAACCCGGCCCCCGGTGGGCTCACCGCGATCGTCCGCGAACGCCAGCGGCTGGCGGTCGCGGTCCAGGCGGTCGTGGCCGCCTGCCAACGGCACCCGGTCGACCTCGGCGGGCTCTCGACCCGGTTCGGCTCGGACAAGTGGGCCGACCTCCACTGGTACACCCAGCACTACGAGCGGCACTTCGCCCGCTTCCGGAACGCGCCGGTCCGAGTGCTGGAGATCGGGATCGGCGGCTACGACGCACCCGACCAGGGCGGCGCGTCACTGCGCATGTGGCAGCGCTACTTCCCGGCGGGACTGGTCCTCGGGCTCGACATCGTCCCCAAACCCGGTGTTCGGGGCCCCCGCATCGCCACCGCCGTCGGGGACCAGGGCGACCCCGGACTCCTGGACGACCTCGGCCGTCGGTTCGGGCCGTTCGACATCGTCATCGACGACGGCAGCCACCTCAACGCCCATGTGCGAGCCTCCTTCACCGCCCTGTTCCCGCACGTGCGGCCCGGCGGGCTGTACGTCGTCGAGGATCTCCAGACCGCCTACTGGCCCGGCTACGGCGGCACCGCCGGCCCCGTCGCCGGGCCCGGAACCTCGGTCGGCCTGCTCAAGCAGCTCGTCGACGGCCTGCACCACCGGGAGTGGGTGCCACCGGCGGCAGCGCCCGGACCGTCCTACGCCGACCGGCATGCCGTGGCTCTGACGATCTACCACAACCTCGCCTTCGTCGAGAAGGGCGTCAACTCCGAGGAGGGCGCTCCCGACTTCATCGACCGCGGGTGGTCCGCACCACCAGCGTGACGTCCGCCAAGCCCTCCGGACCGATCTTGACCGATCTGGACCGATCCGGACCAGAACCGACCTGCCAGGGAGACAGCCAGTGGATGACTGCGACAGTGACGGGCACCTCTACCTGGACCTCATGAAGAAGGTCCTGACCAATGTCATCTACCAGGACGGTGGGCTCACTCCGGACGGACCGACCGGCTACCAGGCCGAGGAGCGGCACGGAGGGTTGGACTGGCCCGCTGCCGCGCACACGATGATCGGAAGGGAGCGGCTGGACAACCTGCACGACTGCCTGGAGCGGGTCGTCGCGGACGGCGTCGACGGCGATCTCATCGAGACCGGCGTCTGGCGCGGCGGGGCCTGCATCTTCATGCGTGCCTTCCTGAAGGCGCACGGCATCACCGACCGCCGCGTGTGGGTGGCCGACTCCTTCACCGGCATCCCCGAGGTGGGTGCGGACGGGCACCCCCTGGACCGCGAACTGGCCCTGCACGAGGCCAACGGGGTACTCGGCGTGCCCCAGGAGGAGGTGGCGGAGAACTTCCGCCGCTACGGGCTGCTGGACGACCACGTCGCCTTCCTCCCGGGCCGGTTCCGGGACAGCCTGCCCCAGGCGCCGGTCGAGAAGCTGGCGCTGCTCCGGCTCGACGGCGACCTCTACGAATCCACCTGGGACGCCCTGACCCACCTGTACCCCAGGCTGTCCACCGGAGGGTTCGTGATCATCGACGACTACGTCATCCCGGCGTGCCGGGCCGCTGTGCACGACTTCCGTGAGGAGCAGCGGATCGACGACCCGATCCGACGGATCGACGTCTGCGGCGCGTACTGGCGGCGGAGCCTGTGATCGCGGTCCCGGCGGAAGCCGTCACGGTCCACCCGCTCAACGAGCAGTCGCGGGAGATCCTCGACACCGGTGAGGCCGCGGTGTTCGGACTGAGCCCGTTCAACGGGTTCTACCGGCCCGCGACCGTCGAGACCCTGCTGGCCTGGGCCGCCGGAAGGTTTCGGCACGTCGAAGCCGTCCTGCCCGGCTACGAGATGGCCTTCGGCCTCATCGCCTGCGGGCGGGCACCCCGGGAGGCCGCACAGAGCGCGACCCGGGCCGTGCGCAGGATGCGCGCGGCGGCACGGCGCGCCCTCCACGCCTCCGGCCCGAACCCGCACGACCGGGTCAACAGCTGGACCCGGCTCATCAACCGGAAGCGCTACCGCGAGCTGCGCGCCCAGGTCGACGACGCCTTCCGCTCGGACGGCCGGTTACGGGAACTGTGCCGGGAAGCATCCCGCGGCTACCTCATGACGGTCCTCGGCGGCGAGCCGACCCCGGCGCAGATCGAACTCAACCTCGGCTACGTCCTCGCCGAACTCCCGCTCGTCCTGGACCTGCCCGGCATCACGGGGACCCGGACCGCCCTCCTCCTCTACAACCGTCCCTGGCCCTTGCAGCTCGCCCTGTGGAACGGCGAGGTCCCGGCCCTGGCGCCGGCGCCGGGCCACGGCTTCGCCACCATCGCACTGGCCGTCGAGCCGGCCGTGGCACCGGCCGTCGAGCAGGCCGCGCCGCCGAACGCCGGTACCAGAGGAGCCCAGTCGTGACCCTGTCGGACACCGACATCCTCCAGTGGCCGCTGCCCGCGGGGGAGCACGGGACCCCGCCGCCGCTGTACGCCACGCTGCGGCGGGAGCGCCCGGTCTGCCCGCTGCGCATGCCCAGTGGGCAGACCACCTGGCTGCTGACCCGCCACGACGACATCACCGGAGTCCTGACCGACCCGCGCTTCTCCAGGGACCTGGTCTACCCGGGCGCGCCGCGACTGATCGGCGAGGACTTCAACTCCGTGCCCGGGGGCATCTTCAACCTGGACCCGCCCCGGCACACCCGGGTGCGGCAGATCCTCAACCCGCTGTTCAACCGGCGAGCCGCCGAACGGTACTCCACCGCCATCGCGGCGCACGCCGAGGACCTGCTGACGGCGATGGCCGCGGGAAGCAACCCCGCGGATCTGGTCAGCGCCTACACGGCGCCCCTCGCCCTGCGGGTCAGCTGCGGGCTGCTCCGCATCCCGGCGGACCGGCGCCAGGCGCTGCACGGCTGCTTCCGTGAGCAGACCAGCCAGAACGCCGACCGGACGGACGTCTCGGCCGCCACCGAGCAGATCGGCGCGCTGGCCGCCGAGATCGTCGCGGACAAGTGGTCCGCTCCCGACCCGACCGAACCGATCGGCGCCCTGATCGCGGCCCGTCAGGCCGACGAGATCACCTCCGACGAGCTGCACGGCACCGTCAGCTACCTGCTCGTCACCGGGATCGAACCGCTCGTCTCCTCGGCGTCCACGGGCATCGTCACCCTGCTCAGGCACCCCGAGGAGCTGCAGTGCGTCCTCGAAGACCCGCGGCTGTGGCCCGCCGTCGTGGAGGAGGTCCTGCGGTTCCACCACAACGGCTACCTGTCCAACCCGCGAGTCGCGTTGGAGGACACCGAGATCCGCGGCGTGCCGATCCGCGCGGGGGAGTCGGTCGTCACGCCGATGATCGCGGCGACCTGGGACCCGGATCACTACAAGCACCCCCACCGGTTCAACATCCACCGCCGTACGGACGGATCGAGGACCTTCGGCGCCGGCCCGCACTTCTGCCTGGGCGCCTCACTGGCCCGGGCGCACCTGCGGATCGCTTTCGAAGCACTCTTCACCCGGTTCCCGAGGCTCATCCTCGCGATCGACGCGGACGAACTCCCCTGGGACGAGGACAACCTGTTCACCCGCCCGCTCGTCCTGCCGGTCGCCTGGTGAGGGGGGCGACAGCGCACGGGCCGGGGTCGGCGGACTACCAGCGCGTCGTGCGGGTTCGAGCGGACCGCGACCGGATCGGTCACGGTCCGCTCGAAGGCCCTGGGCGGGAGAGTGCGTAGCATCGACGCCGCACCACAGCCCGGCGTCCGGGGCCCGCATCGCGCAGTGCGCGGCGCGGGCCCCGGACGGTGAGGCGGGCCCGGGATCAGGCGAAGGTGTTGGTGGACCAGATGGCGTTGCCGATGCCTTCGCCGCCGTCGGCCTTGTAGACGACGAGGTTGCCGTCGTCCTGGAGCTTCAGGAAGGCGCCCGCCGACCAGAAGGTGCCGGAGGCCCAGAGGCTGCGGCTGCCGTCCGCGGAGTAGACGACGGCGTTGCCGTCGGGCTGGATCCGGAGGAAGGCGTTGCCGTTGCCGGCGGTGTTGCTGTGCCACAGGACCGCGTTGTCGCTCAGGCGGTAGAGGACGAGGTCACCGTCCCACTGCATGGCCAGGCGGGTGGTCTTCGCGTACACCTGCTGGCCGGCCACGAGCTGGGTGCCGGAGCGGAAGGTGGTGGCGCTCCAGACGGTGTTGGCGACCGTCTCGGCGGCGTTCTTCTTGTAGAGCGCGAAGGTGCCGTCGTCCTGGAGCTTGAGGAACGCGCCGTTCTGGCCCCAGGTGTTGGAGCCCCACAGGGCGCCGGTGCCGGCGGCCGGGTTGCCGTCGCTCTTGTACAGGACGAAGTTGCCGTCCGTCTGCACGTACGCCCACGCCCCCTTGTTCCCGGAGGTGTTGGTGTTCCAGGTGGGCTCGGCGTCGGCGCGGCGGTAGCGGACCAGGTTGCCGTCCGCCTGCATCTCGACCACGGCGGTCTGCGACTGGAACCACTGACCGGGCTTGATCTTGGTGTCGCTGTTCAGCTTCTGGTCCAGGCGGATGGTGCCGGCGGACCACAGGACGGAGCTGCCGTCGGCCTTGACCATGGCCACGTTGCCGTCGTTCCGGAGCTTGAGGAACGCGCCGTTCTGGCCCCAGGTGCCGGAGGCCCACAGGGCGCCGGTGCCGGCGGCCGGGTTGCCGTCGCTCTTGTAGACGACGAGGTTGCCGTCCGGCTGGATGTACGCCCAGGCGCCGTTGTTGCCCGAAGTCCCGCTCGACCACAGGATCCCGTTGTCGACCTGCTTGTGGGTGACGACCAGGTCGCCGTCCGGCCGCATGGTCAGCTTCAGGTCCGCGCCGACGATCGACTGTCCGGAGGTCAGCTTGGTGTCCGACTTGACCGACACGCCGCCGGCGGCCACGGTCGAGGAGACCCATCCACCGAGGTCGTCGACGCGGGTGGCGGTCGCGCCGGTGCGGGTCTCGGTGGCCGGGGTGTCGAGGCAGCCGCCCTGCCAGGAGCGGGAGGCGACGGCGACGAGTTCGGACTTGCCGCCCGTCTCGCGGATCGTGGGGGCGCCGGTGTCGCCCTTGCAGACCGCCGCGCCGCCGGTGCCGGTGACGCTGATGCCGGTCGCGCTCACGGTACCGAGGGTGAAGGAGCCGGTGTGGGGCTTCAGCGGGGCCCACTCGTCCTTGGTGCGGCCGTACCCGGCCACCCGCAGGTTCTCGCCCGAGGTGGGGGCGGTCGTGGCGAACGCCGGCGGGGTGATGCCGTCCACGGCGGTGGCCAGGCGGGCCATCACCAGGTCGCGCTCCTGCCGCGGCACCAGCTCGGCCACGTCGGCGGACTTGGCGCCCACGGTGACGGTCGTCTTCCACTTCGGCGCGCCGGCCGCCAGCGTCTGCGGCTGTGCGGGGTCGTCGGAGAAGCAGGACGCGGCGGTCAGCACCCAGTAGTGGTCCACCAGCGTGCCGGTGCAGCCGCGCAGGGCGTCGCCGACGACGATCCGGGCGGTGTAGGCGTACGAGCCGTCGGCGGCGGCGTCGCCGGTCACCGCGCCGGCCGGGGTGAAGGAGGTCATCGTGCCGGCGGCCGCGGCGGCGGCCGCTACCAGCACGCCCGCTCGTCGGGAGCGGAGCGAGGAGTTGCGAGGCATGAACAGGGTTCCCAACGATAAGAGGTGAATTCGGGTAGCGATCGGTCCGACGTGGTCCGGCGGGTTTCCCGCCGGCGTCCTCGCCGACGATCGCGAAGCGCTGTCCTGGAGCGCGCAGGGCCTGCGGGGCAGGTCAGCGGTGAGGCTGGCCCGGCAGTTCGGGCCCGTGGTCGCCGAGGCCGGGGACGAGTGAGCCGCCCGCGTCCGACGGAGTCCGCGATCGTGCGGCCTCTGACGGGCCGCCAGGCCGTCGCCCTGCACCCGCTCAGCGGCCTGGAGCGGTACGAGCGGCAGGCCTGCAGCAGGCTCGCCGGCCTGTGCGGCCGGTGGCCCATCGCCGAGCGACGGCAGCCGGCTGCCGAGGAACTCGCAGCGCAGGCCCGGCCGTTCGGCACCCTGGCGGTCGGAGTCCCGCTGTGCGGCCCCGTTGGACTTCGTGGAGTCGGCCGCCGTCTGCGGGGTGGACGCGGAGGGCGTTCGCACCGCTCGCGGGCCGCGGCGATGCGGGCCGCTCGGATGGTTCGGGTCCCGCTGGTCCCGGTCCCGCCACTCGCGCGGCGGGGCCGGGATCGGGGGATCAGGCGTGCGTCAAACCGCCTGATCGGAGCCTCACTTGGAGGTGGTGAGCTCCAGCAGGGTGAACGGGCGCTGCTGCGGGTCGGTGAGCTCGCCGACCTTGTTCCAGGTGTTCGGCTTCAGGTCGTGGATCTTGGTCTCGGTGCCGTTCACCATGACCACGTGGACGGAGTAGTCGGAGGTGGAGACGGCGTAGGTCGACGGCAGCTCCAGGCTGAGCCGACCGGACGTGCCGGTGGTGGTGAAGCAGAAGCGGCCGCCGCCGACCTTGTCGGTCTCCGCCATGTTCCGGGCGTCGACCTCCAGCAGACCCGGGGCGCAGGGCACGAGGACGATGTGGCCGTCACCGCTCTTCAGCCGGATGCCACGGTCCGCGAAGATCTGGTCCGCGCCGGGGTAGGCGAAGTCCTCCACGGCCGGCGGCGGAGTGTCGTCGGCGGTCAGCGCCTTCGGAGCGGCGGCGGTGCCGCCGGGCGCGGCGGCGCTGCGGTCAGCCGCGACGGCGCCCACGACGCCGGACACCGCGACCGTGCCGGCGACCGCGCCGACGATGACCATCTTGGTGATGGAACGCATGAATAAAACCCCCTGATTAGCCGTCAATTGCTGCTGGTTCGCAGCGGACCTGCCGAGTCGGTGCACGTACCGGCGACCTGGTCGAATGGCGTTTCCGGCCACCCCCGGCCACCCCCGGCCCCGACCGGCACCATTGCTATCACGAGCGGGTCGACTTCCGGAAGATCGTTTCCCGCTTCGGAAGCATCTGGAATTCCGCCATGTTCGTGTACGGTCTATATGGCCGGGGAGAAGGTTGTCGCGGGCGGGTGAGCCGTGGACCGAGCCGCTACCGGGTGGTCCAGATCGCCGCGGTCCCGAAGACGACCAAGGACACGAAGACCTGCGCCATCATGGCGGGCGGCCACGTGTTGTCCTCCGACTCGCCCCTCTCCTTCGCCTCCATCAGGCGCTGCGCGAACTTCCTGCGGTGGCCGACCATTCCCACCGGGAAGGCCACCACCGCGAAGGAGTACATGGCGAGCACCGCGGCCGCGTCCATGTGCTTCGCGTAGTAGCTGCCGAGGCCGAAGACCACCATCGCGGCCGGCGCCAGCGCCATGCTGATCCGGTGCGTGCGCGTGGGCATTCCCGGTACCAGGACCGCCCAGAACACCGCGGTCGCCAGAATCGCGAGCCACCACCACGAAACGACACCAAGCCCCAACGGATACACCGCACACCCCCCTCGTTCCGGCTGTGGAGCCCGCGTCGGACGCGGGCTCCACAGCCACCGTTCTGTCACGGCCATTCGAACACGGCCGATCACTCACTGCCTAGCGATCACCTGATCAGTCGTCGCTCGAGAACCAGCTGACGACGGACGAGACGGCACTGTGTCCGGCCTTCACCAGCCTCTCGCCGACCTTCTCGGTCACCTTCACGCCGAACTTGGCCGCTTCCGCCGCGCCCTTCTCGATCGCGCCGACCACTCGGCCACCGATCAGGGAGAGGCCGACGGATGCCACCGAGCCGATGAACTTGTCGCTGCTGAAGCCGTAGCCGATCCCGGTGTACAGGGCCGAAGCCACACCCGTCACCAGCGAGAACGTGCCGACGGCGGCCGCGAAGGGCTGGCCACCCGGAATGAGCATCAGGCCGGCCGCGACGAACCCGCTCCAGGTGCTGACACTGCCCAGGAAGTCTCCGTAGTCCTTGAACAGCTGCTTGTCGTCCTTCGGCGGAGAGCCCGGAGCGGGCTTCTCGGGAGCCGGAGCCGGAGTGGTCACCTTGTCGTTGGCCGGCGTGTTCACCGGGTCGACGTGGTTGGCCTCGTTGGCCTTCGCCTGGGCCGCCGCGGCGGCGGCAGCGGCGGCCTGCTCCTGCGCCCGCTTCTGCGCGGCGATGGCGTGGGCGTCGCTCGCGGCCTGCGACGCCGTGGCGGCGTCCTTGCCCGCCGCGCTCGCGCTGGCCGCGGCCTGCGCCGCCGAGGCCCTCGCGCTCGCCGCCGAGTTCACGGCCTGGTTCGCGGAGGTGGTCGCCTGGGTGGCCGAGTAGTTGGCCTGCCGGTTGGCCGTCTGCGCGGTCGCCGCCGCACTCTTGGCCTTCTGCGCCGAAGCGGCGGCGGCTGCCGCGGAGGCGTCGGCGGCGGCGGACTTGGCCTTGGCGTCGTCCGCGTACCCCTTCGCCTGCTGGGCCGACTGCCCTGCCAGGCTCGCCCAGTGAGCGGCCTCATCCGACGCGTGGCGCGCGTCCGCGGCGATCTGGTACGCCCGCTGGGCGCTCTCGCTCGCGGTGGCCGCGTCCTTCGCGGCGTTGGCGATCATGCTCAGCACGGACGACACGTGCGCGTCGGTGTCCGCGTCCTTCTGCGCCGCCGTGAACTGGGTCTTGCGGACGAACTCGTGCTGCATCCAGGCCGGTCCGGCCAGGGCGACCGCGCCCGCGGCCTTCACGTTGGGCCCGCCGCCGTCCGTGGCGACCACCACGGCCACCCGGTCGTCCTCGGCCAGGGCCTTGGCGTAGCCGTTGGACAGGAAGGCGGCCAGGACCGACACCCGGCCGTCGGCCAGTGCGGCGCCGCCGTCCCGCTGGACGGCCTTGCCGCCGTCCGAGACCAGGGAGACGGTCCGCACCCGCAGGTCCTCGGCCTGGGCCTGGAGCGCCCCACCGCTGAGGAACTTCTCGACCGCGGTCGGGTCGGTGCTCTCCAGCGTCTTCTGCGCCTCGGTCGCCAGCTTGGCGTTCGCGATGCTCGTGACGGCCAGGATCTTCTCCCGGTCGTCGAGCTGCAGGCTGCGCTGGTAGTCCGACTTGGCCCAGGAGACCACGGCCTCGTCGGTGCCGGAGAGCGCGGCCTGCGCCGACGCCCGGGTCCAGGAGCCGGTGGACTTCAGCAGGTTGACCGCGGCCTTGCGGCCGGCCTGGGCGGCCGTCGCCGTGGCGGTTCCGGTCGCCGCGGCCTGCTTGACCAGGTCCTTCGTCGCGGCGTCCTGCGAGGCGGCCTCGGTCTGCTGCTGGTTGAAGTCCGCCTGGGTGGCCTGATCGTCCTTCAGCAGCAGGTCGGCCTGGGTGACACCGAGCTGCTTGTCCGACTCCAGCTGCACGGCCTCGGCGTCACGGGCCAGCTTCTCGAGCGTCTGGGCCTTCGCCACCGCCGAGGCCGCGGTCTCGGCGGCGACAGCGGCGGCGTCCGCGTGCTGCCCCGCGATCTTCGCCCAGTCCTGGGCTTGGCCCGCGGCGGCTGCCGCGGCGTCGGCTGCCGCGGCGGCCTTCTCCGCGTGGTCGGCGGTCCGGTTGGCCAGATCCTTGGCCTCGCCCGCCGCGGCGGCGGCCGCGGTGGCGAGGTTCTGGGCACGGGTCGCGGCCGTGCTGGCCGCGTTGGCCGCGTTGCGGGCGGTGGTGGCCGCGTTGCGGGCGCGGGCCGCCTGCTCGGTGGCCTGGCCAGCGGAACCGGCCGCCTGGGCGCTGGCCTCGGCGGCAGCGGCGGCGTTGTTGGCGGCGCGGGCCGCGGCGGAGCCGGCCTGGCCCGCCCGGGCACTCGCGTCGGCGGCGGACGAGGCGGCCGACGCCGCGTCCCGCGCACCGGCGGCGGCGTTGCGCGCCAGCACAGCGGCGTCGCTCGCCGCCTTGGCCTGGGACCGGTCGCCCGCGGCGGCGGCAGCGGCGTTGTACGCGCGGCTGGCGGCCTGGCCGGCGGCGGCGGCGGCCGAAGCGGCCGAACGCGCCGCCGTGGCAGCCGTCTTGGCCGCCGCCACCGCCGTGTTGGAGGCGTCGATCGCGGTCTTCGCGGCCTCCGCCGCACCCTGGGCGGCCTCGGCGGCCCGGTTGGCCGCGGCGCCCGTCTTCTCGGCGTCGTCCTTGGTCTTGGCAGCCTCGTCCGCGGCCGTCAGCGCGGCCTGCTTGGCCGTCTCGGCGGCCTTCTCGGCCCGGGCGCCCGCCTCCTGGGCGGCGGCCGTCTCCTCCAGGGCGCGCTTGGTGGCGTCCTTCGCGGTCTGGGCGAGCTGCTTGACGTCGAGCGTCTCCTGGTCCCTCGCCTGGGCGAGGAGCTGGCCGTTCTCCAGGAACTCGCGGATGTCGGCGGGTGTGCCGCTGAGCGCCCGGCCGGCCTGCTTGGTGAACTCCGGGCCGGTGTAGACGTCCATCAGGCGCAGGACGGCGACCCGGTCGTCCTCCTCCTGCGCCTTGAACCGGCCGGTGGTCAGGAAGGCGTCCATGGCCTCGGCGGTGCCGTCGCCGAGCGCCTTGGTCCCGGCCGTGCGGACGGCGACGTCGGCGCCGTCGACGATGGTGACGATCGCCGCCCGGCGGTCGTCCATCATCGGGTTCTGCCAGCCGCTGGTGACGAACGCGTGGAGGTCGGCGTCCGACCCGCTCAGCGCCTTCGACGCGGCGTCGCGCACGCCCTTGCCGGTGTTGCTCAGCATCTTGATGACGGCGAAGCGCTCGTCCGACGCCTGAGCACGGCTCAGCGTGCTGGTCAAGAACGTGGTGATGTCGGCGTCCGAGCCGACCAGTGCCCGTGCGGCCGCGTCCTTCACCGCTGTGCCGCCGCCCTGCCAGGCTTCGACCACCTGTGCGCGGTAGTTGGCCGGCAGCGGCTCCGGGGCCGTGTCGGACGGAAGTGCTTGGGCGACCGTCGTCCCCATGACGGTCGCGGCCAGCATCATGGCCGTGGCGGACAGGATCCTGGCGCGTGAGCGCCGTGCCGACCCTGCCCTCATTGGCGAGTTCGCCATTTCCCCCTCTTCTTCCCCAATCTCCTGGCCCGTCAGGGCCAGTGTTCACCAGGACAGTTGTCCTGATGCCGCAGGAATCCTAATGCCGGAGAAGGCGGATCGACGGGGCGGAATGATTTTGTCTGGATCGCATGCCAACTGGCTGAATCCCCGTCGGTTTCGGCCACCGATCGCATAGTCCTGCAATGGATTCACCCAAACGGCGGCAAAGGACCGGTTCATCACCCTCGTCCGGTTCACGTACATCCCCCCTGCGCCCCGAATGTCAGAGTGACTGACCGTCAGTATGGCGGCCAGTCACTGAAAGTGATGGCAGGATAGGGATTTGCCAAACCAGGAAAAATACAGGAAGGGCACAGGAAGAACACAGGAAGAGTGCCGCTCCGGGGGCGCGAGCATCCGATCCACCGGGGAGCAGCGAACACCACCGTGGTGTTCGCCGAAGCTCGCGAGGTTGCTGAAGGTTTCCGGGGTCGAGTCGATCGGTGCGCCGGCCGCTGTTCCGGAGAAAGGGCGACGGCCGGGCGCGGTGGCGCATCAACTAGCGCATGTCGGTGGGTATTTCGGCGGGGTGTCGTCCTGCTGGGCGGGCGGGAATCCGTCATCACGCACCTGTGTTTCCGTGATCACGTGGTCATCCGAGGGTGCTGTGTTGATCCTTGGGTTCGCCACCGTTTTCCGTGAGGGAAGCGGTTCGCCGGCGTGCGATCGACGCCTTCCAGGCCGCCACCGCACTGGCCTGCTTCCTCCACGTTCCCGATCTCGCCGCGCGCTTCTCGAAGGAGGACCGCGGCGGCGGGTGGCGGCTCCTCGAGAACCCGGCGTCGACCGGCGCGGTCCGAGAGGGCGGCATGTGGCGTGAGGGAACGTGTGGGATCGCCGCAGCTCGGCTGTCCACGGAGGCGGTCACCCGGCGGAGTGGAGAATGGGCGAATCCTGGGCGGGGCCGCTCCGGCGGGCAGTACGGTGCCCGCATGACCGTGCTCGTCCGCCGTCGTCACATCGACTTCGGCCGCATCCACTCCACAGGCTGTCTGGTCATCGTCTGATCGCCCGTTCCAGCCGCCCGGCCGTGCCGTTCCGTTGCGCCCTTCCGTTGCGCTCCGTTCCGAACGGCACCGCCGTGGCGGCCGTCGCTCCCCGCCGCCACGAGGGTCGGCCGTCGCCCCGGTCGACGGACCCTCCGAGCGGCGCTCCGGACGCATCCGGCGGGACGCGCTCACCCGCTGCTCCGTGCCGCCCGCTCCGTGCTGCCCGCAGCACGCACCCGCGGGCGGGACGGGGCGCTCCCACGCGTCCCGGCCGACCACGATCCGACCGCACCGAGAGGACAGCCGTCCACCATGACCGACACCGCCACCGACCACTACCTGCGCAACAACGCCGACTACGCCGCGGCCTTCGACGGGCCGCTCCCGCTCCCGCCGGCCCGCCGCACGGCCGTCCTGGCCTGCATGGACGCCCGGCTCAACGTGTACGGCGCGCTCGGCCTCGCCGAAGGCGACTCGCACGTGATCCGCAACGCCGGCGGGGTGGCCACCGACGACGCCATCCGCTCGCTGGCGATCAGCCAGCGGCTGCTCGGGACCCGGGAGATCATCCTCATCCACCACACCGACTGCGGCATGCTCACCTTCGGCGACGACGCCTTCCGCGAGTCGATCCGGGAGGAGACCGGCGTCAAGCCCCCGTGGGCCGCCGAGGCCTTCGCCGACCTGGAGACGGACGTGCGCCAGTCGGCCGCCCGGATCCGCACCAGTCCCTTCGTCCCGCACACGGACGCCGTGCGCGGCTTCGTCCTCGACGTCGCGACCGGCCTCCTCAAGGAGGTCGTGCTCTGACCTGACGGCGTCCCGGTGCGGCGGTCGGACGGGGCCGCCGCACCGGGGCCCGGCCGGCCCGTACGGGAGAGTCGAGGGCGGCGCCGGCCGTCGACTACCCTCCCCCCTCGTGGACGATCACCCCGAACCCCGGACCCTGCGCGTCTTCGTTGCGCTCGCCCCGCCCGACGACGCCAAGGACGAACTGGCCAGGGCCCTGCGACCCGCCTATGCCGGCTACCCGCGGCTGCGGTGGAACCGGATCGAGGACTGGCACATCACCCTGGCCTTCCTCGGCGAACAGTCGTCCGCGGCGGTGCCGCTGCTCCGGTCGGCGCTGGCCGCCGCGGCCCCGTCGCGCCCCGCCCTGCAGCTGGGCCTGCGCGGCGGCGGCTACTTCGACCAGCGGCTGCTGTGGACCGGCGTCGACGGTGACCTGGAAGGACTGCACCGGCTCGCCGCCGACGTCCGGGACCTCGCCAGGTCCTGCGGGATCGACTTCAGGGAGCGGCCGCTGAACCCCCATCTCACCCTGGCCCGCTCCCGCCGCGACGACTCCGTCAGCGTGCCGCTGGCGGCGGCCGGGCTCACGGGATTCGTGGGCCGGCCGTGGCGGACCGAACGCCTCCACCTCGTCGGCAGCAACATCGGTCGCGGCCCCGGGCCGATCCACTACCGCGACATCGAGGCGTGGCGGCTCGGCGTCGCCGCGGCCCCGGCCTGAGGCGCCCGGGGGCGTAGGCCGGGGAGGCGGGTGCCTGTACCGGCTTACGGGTACGTGCCTACGGGTGCGGCTCCGTTCGATGTCGCACGGTTTTTCCGCCGTCCGTGATCGATCGGCGGATGTGACATCGGCCACACGCCTGCCGGCCGTCGGTCGGCCCTCGTTGGCAACACCCGGACCCGCAGGTCGAATTCGCGACTCGGAGCCCCCGGCGCGCCGGGTGGGCGTCCGAAACGATCTCGCTGCTGACGGTGGATTGGCCCTAGCCTGCCGGGCATGTCCCAGAACACGAACATCCCCGGTTTCCCCGGGGGGCCGACCGTTGCGGTCGGCGACTCCGCCAAGGTGCAGCGCCAGGTGCGGCAGCAGGCGGGCGTCGGACCGGTCTACGGTGGCGGCGGCACCCTCTTCTCCGAGCCCGTCCTGGTGGTGAACCAGAAGGCCAAGCTGATCGAGCTGACCAACGAGTACTCGGTCTTCGACCAGCAGGGTGCCACGCTGGGCTCGGTGGTCCAGGTCGGCCAGAGCGGCCTGCGCAAGGTGGTACGGCTGCTCTTCTCCATCGACCAGTACCTGACCCACAAGCTGGAGATCCGCGACGCGCAGGGCACCCCGGTGCTGCTGCTGACCCGTCCGGCGAAGTTCATCAAGTCGCGGGTGATCGTGCAGCGTCCGGACGGCCAGGAGGTCGGCCAGATCGTTCAGCAGAACGCCATCGGGAAGATCAACTTCTCGCTGGAGGTCGGCGGTCAGAAGGTCGGCGCGATCAAGGCCGAGAACTGGCGGGCCTGGAACTTCTCCATCGTCGACGGGACGGACACCGAGATCGCCCGGATCACCAAGACCTGGGAGGGCCTGGCGAAGACGATGTTCACCACGGCCGACAACTACGTTCTCCAGATCCACCGCCCGCTCCCCGACCCGCTGCTCAGCCTGGTCGTGGCGACCGCGCTGACCGTGGACACCGCGCTGAAGCAGGACGCCCGCGGCCTCGGATAGCCGCGAACCGGGGAAACCGGGGACTGACGGGCAGGCCGCCCGAACGTTGCGGGCGGCCTGCCCGTCCCCGCGTTCCGGGTGGTCCCCGGTGCGTGCACTCCGGGCGGGAGGCACCCGTAGGCGATGCCCGGGGGCGGGCCGCCCCCCGACTCAGACGAAGGCGATGACGAGCAGGACGGCCGCCAGCAGGAGAACGACCGTCAGCGCCGGGGCGCCGGTACGCCCGCCGGCCTCGGAGGTGACGGCGATCAGCGAGACGGCGGGGACCGCCAGCGAGAGGAAGACCGCCAGCCACCTGACGGTACCGATGGGAACCCCGGCGACCATGGCTCCCCAGACGGTCGTGAACATCACCGCGAGCCAGCCCGTCGCGGTCAGCGCCGCCCAGGTCGCACGCGCGGTCCACCGCTCGACCGGGTCGGCCGAGCGGAAGTTGGTACGGGTCATCGTGAAGATCCGGGTCAAGTTCGCCACCTGAGCATCCTTTCGAACAACACGGCCGGGCACCAGCGACGGAAGCACACGGCGACCCGGCGTACGGAGTAAGGGTGACGTCGTGTCGGACCAGGTCGGCGTGGGCCCTCGCCGGCTCGGCCGTGAGGGTCCACGCCCGTGGTCAGCGGGTGACGCTCCAGACCAGGCTGCGGGTCAGCGCCGGGGTCAGCGCCGGGTCGATGACGGCCGAGGTGGGGTCGTTCGCCACGGCCTTGAGCTCGTGGGACGCGGGCTTGGAGCCGGTGGGGCCGAGGTCGGAGACGGCGATCGACTTGTGGTCGCGCAGGGCCGTCACCTCCTTGCCGTCGAGGTACCAGCGCAGCTTGGTGCCGGAGACCGGGAGGTCGACGGTGAGGTGGTCGGTCGCGGTCAGGCGGGTGGTGACCGGCGTGCTGCTGGAGAGGGTGGAGGCGTGCCGGTAGAAGCCGGCGATCATCGCCTCGCGGCCGGGAAGGTTGAACTCCCGCCCGAGGGAGCGCATCACGGAGTTGTCGGTCGGCCGGTTGAGGCCGGTCGGGTAGTTGCTGCCGCCCTGGTACGCGCCGACGGCGCCGCCGTCGGGCGAGGTCTTCCCGAGCCAGCGGTACCACTTGGCCTTGTCCTGGCGCATCCGGTCGGCGCTCAGGGTGGTGATGTTGGGCTGCGGGGGCTCCGCGCCCTGGTAGGGCCCCGCCCCGTCGGCCCAGTACTCGTCCGCGAGCTTGCCCAGCGAGTGGCCGGTCTCGTGCACGGCTATCTGACCGGACGCGCTGTTGCCGCCCGCGACGGTGGCGATGCCCTCGTACCCGAGCGGCGACTGGGTGCTGCCGTAGCCGGCGCCGCCGTACTTGGCGGTGTTGGCGACGACGATCACGAGGTCGGCCTGCGGGGCCTTGGCGGCGTAGGTGTCGACGGCCTTGATGTCCACGCACAGCAGCCGCTCGATGGAGTTGCACCAGAAGCGCGAGCCGAGGGCGGTCTTGCGGACGGTGTCCTGCTTCGGGTCGCCGGAGACGCCCGACTGGGCGGAGACGGCGCCCACGGCCCACACGTTGAACAGCTTGCGGTAGGTGGCGTAGGGCTCGACGGCGCTGATGTCCTTCCACTTCGCCGCGGCGTCCTTGCGGAACTTGTCCTGCTCCGAGGCCGTGTAGCCGTCGCCGATCATGACCACGTCCAGCTTGCTGTCCGTGCTCCCGTTGTTGACGATCTTCGTCACGGTGCCGTCCGCCGCGGCGCCGGCCGCGTTCATGACCGGCGCGCCGACGAAGGGGGAGGCGGCAGGGACCTTGGTCCGGCTGATGGCACCGTCCTCGGCGAAGACCTCCACGTCCTGGTCCCCCGGGGAGACGGTGACGGAGGCCGGGTCGACCGGGTCGGACGGAGCGGCGACCGCCGGGCCGACGCCGACGGCGAGAGCCGCCAGTGTCATGGCGCCGGCCAGGGTGACCGAGGTGAACCTGCTGGTGCGCAAGAGGGTTTCTCCGAAATCTATGGGCGGCGAAAAGTGGTGGAGCGCGGGGGAGTGCGGCCCCGTGCCGTGCTGCCGCCGCACTCCGCCAACACGGCTGCACGGAGCCGGAACTGACAAGGTGACACTGTCGGGTGGTCACCTCATCGGTGGATACGGCCGGCTGCCCACGAACGGTTCACGCGGGCTGTCGCCGTCTCGCCGGTGAGCGAGCTCCTGGCGGCTGCGGGACCGTCTCATCGCCTGCCGGCGTGTTCCGGTGGCCGGCCGGCCCGGTCTCCGGGGAGTCACCGGCGGGCGGGTGCCCGCTGGGTCAGGAGGACGGCGGCGGCCAGGGCGGCGACCGCGGCGGCGAAGACGGTGGTGGCGGTGCGCAGTCCGACGGCGCCGATCAGCGCGCCGACGCCTACGGCCGGCAGGGCCAGCATGGTGTACAGGGCGGCGAAGAAGGCCGAGACGGTACGGCTGCGGGTCCCGGGCGGGGTGCGCGCGCCGATGAGCGCGATCCCGTGGCCGACCGCGACGCCGGTCGCCAGGCCGACCGTCAGCGCCGCGCCGAGCAGCGGCAGGAGGGAGGAGGCCGCCACGGCGGCGGCGATCAGCCCGGCCGCGACGATCAGTCCGGCGCACGCCGCGGGCAGGGCGGCGCGCCCCAGTCGTGCGGCCAGGAGCTGGCCCGTGCCGGTACAGGCGAAAGCGAGGGAGACGGTTGCCGCGGTGGCCAGGAGGTCGTGGAGGTGCGCGACTTCGGCCAGGAACAGCCCGGTCACCGCGGTGAGCACGCCGAGGACGGCGAATCCCGCGCCAGCGGCGAGCGCGGCGTGCCGGAACTCCCTGCGGATGGCGGTCGGCACACGGGGCGTGCGGGCGACCGAACCGGTTCCCCGCTCCCTCGGCGTCACGGTCTCCGGGGCCACGGCGAGTGCGGCCAGGGCTGCCGTCAGCAGGGCCGCGGCGGCGACCCAGACGGCTCGCAGCGGCCAGCCGGTGGTGTCGGCGAGCACGGCCGCGAGCAGCGGGCCGCAGGCCAGGCCACCCATGTTCGCGGCGAGTGCCAGCCGCCCGGCACGGAACCGGCCGTCGGCGGGCGCCAGTTCGGCCAGGTGGGCGGTGGCGGTCCCGGTGATGAGCGCGGCGGCCAGCCCGGACAGCACCCGTCCGACCAGGAGGGCGGCCAGGTTCTCGGCGAGGAGGAACACGACGGCGGCCGCCAGGGCGGTGAGCAGCGCCGCGGCGGCGACGGGACGGCGGCCGTACCGGTCGGAGAGCCCGCCGAGCGCCAGCAGCCCCGCGACCACGGCCAGCGCGTAGACCGCGAAGGCCACGGTCACGGCCAGCGGTGAGAAACCGAAGGCGCGCTCGTACAGCGGGTAGAGCGGGGTGGGCACCGTCGTTCCGGCCGTGACGGCCCAGAAGGCGCCGGCGACCGCCCAGGTGCCGGTCCGCCGTCTGCCGCCTGGGGCGCCCGCCCCGGGAGTGGCGGCGGTCCCGGCGGCGGGCGCGGTCGGTGGGGCGGGTATCGGGGAGGCGTGGGTGTTCACGTGCGGGGTTCCTTCCGCGTGGGCGTTCCGGGAACGGGAAGGGTCAGTGGGCCTGGAGGAGTGCGGCTCGGCGCAGCCAGTACCGCCAGCCGGCGTCGATCTGGCTGTCGGGCCAGGCCACCGCGTCCTTCTCCAGGCATTCCTGATGGCCGGTCCAGTGCCGGAGCTCGCCCGCGGCGCGGGCGGTGAGCTGGGTCCGGCAGGCCCGTTCGAGCAGGATCGCGTACATGACGGCATGGGCGGTGTCCCGACCGACCGCCGCCAGGCCGTGTCCGGGCATCAGGCAGGCGCGGGCGCCGCCGAGGTCGGCCGCGAGCGCGCGGCCCAGCCCGGGGGTGCGGACGAGGTTGTCGGTGGCGGTGTACCGGGGCAGGCCGTGCTCGGCGAAGACGACGGCGTCGTGGCTGAGCGCACGGAGCGGTTCACCGAGCGCGCTGAAGGCGTTGACCGTCGGGGAGTGGGTGTGGACGCTGGCGCGCACGTCGGGACGGGCCCGCATGAGTTCGGTGTGGAGGTGGTGTTCGAGGTGGACGCGTCCGGTTCCCGCCAACCGTTCGCCGGTCCACGAGACGAGCAGGACGCGTTCGGGAGTGATCTCCTCCAGGCCCCAGCCGGCCGACTTCATCCACACGCCGCGCCCGTCCGGGTCGCGGACCGCCAGGTGTCCCCACACCATGTCACCGTGCCCGGCGGCGGCCAGCGCCCGGCTGCCGAGCGCGACCAGCTCGACCGGGTCGATCGGGTCGATCGGGTCGATTGGGTCGTCCATCGTGTCGTCCGTCATGGGTGGTGCTCCTTGATGTCGTGTCCGGGCCCGTTCTCGGGCTGCTGTGGCCGCCGTCTTCCCTCGTGTGCCGGGGGTTTCGGGCCATGCGTCCAGGGCGTCCGGGACCGCATCCTGCGGCGGTGCTCACGACCCTAGGAGCGGTCGCGGATTGCGACCAGTGAAAAGAATGCAAGTGCTATTTTCACTTGGTGAAAGTCACGTCCCTCGACCTCAACCTCCTCGTCATCCTCGACGCCGTACTGGAGGAGGGCAGCGTCACCGGGGCGGCCCGCCGGCTGGACCTGTCGGCACCGGCCGTCAGCAGGGCCCTGGGCCGGCTGCGGACCGCTTTCGGCGATCCCCTGCTGGTGCGCTCCAGCCGCGGACTGAAGCCGACCGCGCACGCGCTGGCGCTGCGTCCGCGGGTACGAGCCCTGGTCGAGGACGCCCGGAACCTGCTGGGGCCCGCGGAGGAGGACGCGCCGGCCGCCTGGTGCCGCAGCTTCACCGTTCTGGCGCCCGAGGACCTGATCGGGTGCTTCGGTACGGACCTGCTGGCCCTCGTGCGCGCCGAAGCCCCCGGCGTCCAGCTGTGCTTCCTCGGCGAAGGGCGGGCGGCCGACGAAGGCGCGGCGGTGCGCGAGGGCACCGCGGATGTCGCGATCGCGGTCAACGCCTCCAAGGAGGCCGACCTCCGCTCGGAAGGGCTGGTCCGCGAGCCGCTGCTCGGCGTGGTCCGCGCCGGTCACCCGCTGAGCAGCGGCGAGGTCACGGCGGCCGGCTTCGCGGCGTGGGAGCACGTCGTGGTCTCCCGTCACGGCCGCCTGCGCACCGCGGTCGACAGGCTGCTGGAGGCCGAGGGCGTGCGGCGTAGCGTCGCGGCCTCCGTGCCCGGCTTCGCCACGGCGCTGCGCCTGGTAGCCGCCGGCGACCTGGTCGGGATCGTGCCGGCAGCTCTGGCCGGCCGTCTGGCCGACCCGCTCGAACTGGTCACCTTCCCGGTGCCGTTGGACGTGAAGCCGCTGCGCGTCAGCATGCTGTGGCACCCTCGCCACGACAACGACCCGGCCCACCGCTGGCTGCGTGCCCGCGTCCGCGAAGCGGCCGGCCGGCGGACCGCCCCGTGACGCGCGCCGCCCCGCCCGTCCGCACGGGGCGCGGACGGGCGGGGCGGTCAAGTGCCGTGGCGTGGTCAGGCCTTGGAGCCTCGGCAGCCTGTCGGCGACGGTGAGGCCGAGGGTACGTTCCTCGGCACGGTCCGGCGCCGTGACGGGTCCTCGGTCCCCGTCACGGCGCCGTGTCCTGATCCGGAAAGATCCCGGGGAAAGGCCCGGGGGCGGCGTCAGTAGATGAGGACGTCCCAGTGGCTGCCCTCGTTGCAGTACAGGTTGCCCGACGCGGCCTGCCACTGCGGGTAGCCGTCGCCCCGGAGGCCGATGTAGGTGAAGCTGTTCTGGATGTAGCCGTCGATGCAGGAGCTGCGGGCGATGTCGACCTTGTAGCCGTTGTAGTGGCTGTAGGTGCCGGAGGCGTGGCCGACCTCGGTGCCGCCCGTGATGTTGATGGCGCAGCCGCTGGCCTGCTTGAGGGTGATGACGGCGCTGACCGTGCCCGAGTTGATCTGGTCGAACGAGGTGCAGGTGGAGTTGGACCTGGTGGTGCAGCCCCCGCTGGAACTCCACGTGATGCCGGCGCCGCTGAACTGGCCGGCGGCCGCGGACTGCGACAGCTTGGTGCCGCTGGCGCCGGCCGTGGGCGCCGAGAGGGCGAGGCCGGCCAGGGCCAGGGCGACGACGGTGGCTGCGGTGCGTGGCTTCATCTGCATCTCCCGGTGAGGATGGTGTGCATCCGACTCGACCCCCGCCCTCCTGCCGCGCCTCGCTGGGAGGGCGGGAGGTCCGGCGCCGGGCCGACGGAAACGGCCCGGACGTAGGGGGCGTACGCAGTGCTGTGACGCGACAGTGCTCCGGCACGAGGGCCGACCGATCCCTCCGGCGCCACCGCCTGCCGCTCCCGGATTAGGGGGACGACGGGCTTCGAGCGCCGGCATCGGACCAGGATGCCCCATCGTTGTCTATGCGAGTAGACCCCGGGCTGTGAATTTCGCGTGACCGGGAGCGGCCTTCAGTGCGTCGAAACGCTCAGGCGAGCGGTCCGGCGGAGTACGGTGTCGCGGCGGCGTCGGACGGGAGGATCGACGGCGAGGAGGCCGACGGGCCGCCGCCGCAAGTGCCCGCGGAGTACAGGGCGTTGGAGGTCCTCAGCATCGCGGCATGGTCCGACAGGTCGTACCGGTTGATCGAGGTGGCGAACTGCCGCTTGCCGGTGACCTCGCCGACCAGCAGGGTGTTGTAGCCGGGGATGCCGCCGTCGTGTCCCCAGAACTCGCCGCAGGGCGTGGACAGCCGCTGGAGCCCGAGGCCGTAGCCGGCGGCCGCGTTCGGGCCGCTGGTGTCCTTCATCGCGGCGAGTTCGGCCGGGCCGAGCAGCTGCCCGCCGAGCAGGGCGGCGATGAAGCGGGTGAGGTCCGCGGTGGTGGAGATGCCCGCCCCGGCGGCGGACGCCATCGACGGGTTGAGCAGCGTCACGTCGGCGGGGCCGGTGGGGAGCTTGTAGTAGCCGTGCGCGTGGGAGCCGGGGATGAAGGGCGAGTAGAGGGGCATCGAGGTGCCCGTCAGGCCCAGCGGCCGGATGATGCGGCGGTCCACCTCCTGCCCCCAACTGCGCCCGGTGAGGCGCTCGATGATCATGCTGATGAGCACGTAGTCGGTGTTGGAGTAGTGCCAGCCCTGACCGGGGGCGAAGTACGGCGGGTACGTGTTGGCGATGTCCACGAGCTGCTGCGGCCGGTAGGACGTCCAGCGCCCACCCGCCAGCCACTGCCGCAGTGTCTCCTCGTTGCTCGCGTCGAACGCCGGGTCCTCGGTGAAGTCGTGGATGCCGCTGGTGTGGTTGAGCAGTTGGCGCACGGTGATGCCGGCGCCGTTCGGGACCACACCCGGCAGGCGGCTCTCGACGGAGTCGTCGAGGCCGATCCGGTGTTCCGCGACCAGTTGGAGGACCACCGTCGCGACGAAGGTCTTGGTGACGCTGCCGATCCGGAACCGGCCGTCCGGATCGGCGGGCGCACCGGTGGCCAGGTCGGCCACGCCGGCCGCACCCTTCCAGACCGTGGAGCCGTTCTCCCGGACGCGGGCCAGTGTCGCCGCCGCACCGCCCTCCCGCACCATGGCCCGGACCGCCGCGTCCAGGGCCGCCCCGTCCGCCGTCCGCTCACCGCCCGCCGTCACCCGGTGGGGCGCCGCCGGGCTGTCCGCCGCGCCGGCGGCCGGGGCCAAGGCCGCCAGCAGGCCCGCGCCTGCGAGCGCGACGATCGCCGACCGCCCGACCGGGCGCCGCCACCGTCGACCCTTCGAGCCGAGTCTCCCGCGCCTCGGATCCGCCGTCCCGTCCGCCATGCCGTCCTCCCGAAGTCGACCGACGGATGCGATCAACACCCGTCACAACAAAGACAGTTGACAGAATGTCAGTCAGCAGCGTTACGAGGCGTCCACCTCAGGTCCGGAGCGTCTCCGCCCAGGGATCCATCTTCCCGCCCGGAGGACTCCACCTCAGGTCGAAGGCCGCCCCCGACGGATCCCTGAGGCCTCGGTGGATCGAGTGGCCGGCAGCCGGGATAGGGGCTGGCGCACGCCGTCCACCTCGCCCTGGTGGTTCACCCTCACGGGTGAACTACGGGCCCATCCGGCCCTGTGACCAAGCCGGGGCCGGGGAGGCGCCGAAGGCCGGGAGGAAGCGGTCCGGCATTCGGCCGGGCCGACGAGCCGAGACGGGACATGATGGCCAGCGAGCACATCGACACCCGGCTGCTGGAAGAACTCGCCGAGCAGTCAGAGGACTTGAACAGTGACGCGCTGCGGGTCACCCGCACCGCGCTGACCGACTTCGAGCAGGGCGCCGAGCCCGCGCGCCGCTGGTGGCAGCGTGGCACGGCGCTCGCGGGCCTGGCGGGAGCGGTCGGCCTGGCCGGCCTGACCCGGGCGGCGGCCTCCCCGTCGGCGACGGCCTCCGGGGACGACATCCGGGCGCTGCAGACCGCCGCGTCGATCGAGAACCTGGCCGTGGCCGTCTACCGGGCCGCCGCGGGCCTGCCGTTCATCAAGGACGGCAACCGGACGGTGGCCGCGTTCATCGCCAGGACCACCGAGCAGCACCAGGCCCACGCCAAGGCCTTCAACACCGCCGCGACCTCCGCCGGTGGCAAGGCGCAGAACGACCCCGACCCGAAGTACAAGGCCGTCGTCGACCAGGCGCTGCCCACCCTCAGGACCCCGGCGGACGTGGTGAAGCTCGCCATCACCCTGGAGGACGTCGCCGCGCAGACCTACACCAGGAACGTCGGCCAGGTGGGTAGCGCGGACCTGCGCAGGCTGTTCGCCTCCGTCGCCCCGGTCGAGGCCCAGCACCGCGCCGTCCTGCTGGCCGTGCAGGCGCTGCTGGCGGGCGACGCCGCCGACCTGGTGACCATTCCGGTCGACCCGGCGAAGCTGCCCGCCGCGGCCGGAAGCGTGGGTTTCCCCGATGCCTTCCAGACGACCGAGAACGCCTCCCCGATCGCCGAAGGGGCCGTGAAGTGACTGCCGACCGTACCTGGGAGCCCGCCGTCGGCGAGGCCGAACTCACCCGTCTGACCCGGGAGATGAACGAAGCCCACCGGGCCACCCTCCCGGCCATGCGGGCGACCGCCCGCGAGCTGGTCGCGGACATCCGCGCCACCAGGCGGGTCGACGTGGGCCGCCGCCGCTTCCTGCTCGGCGCGGGCGGGGCCGCCGCCGGCCTCGTCCTGACCGCGTGCTCCAGCAGCCGGAGCCGCACCAACCCCGTCCCCGGCGGCGGCGCCTCCACCACGCCGGCTTCGGCCCGGGCGTCCGGGAGGTACACCGGCGATCTGAAGGTGGTGGCCCTGGCCACCGCGCTGGAGAACCAGGCCGTCGGTGCCTACCAGGCCGCACTCGACGCCGCGAAGGCCGGCAGGCTCGGTGCCGTCCCCCCGGCGGTGGCGACGTTCGTGACCGCCGCGATGGCCCAGCACGCCGACCACGCCAAGGCCTGGAACGCCGTCCTCACCGGTGCCGGCCTGCCCGCGATCACCGACGTGCCGCTCTCCAACCAGCCGGAGACGCTGGCCGCGCTGGGCAAGGCCGCCTCCGTCGGCGACGTTGCCGAGCTCGCCCTCCGACTGGAGGACCAGGCGGCCCAGACGTACCTCTTCGCGGCCTACAACGTCGCCAGCCCCGCCGGCATCGCCACCGCTGCCGGTATCGCCCCCGTCGAGGCCATGCACGCCGCGATCCTCAACTTCGTGCTCGGCCGGTACCCCGTTCCGGACGACTTCCTGCCCACCGACAAGGCCGCCGCGCCCACCCTGCTCACCGTCTGACCCCCCAGCAGGCGCGCGCCCGGCGATCCGGACCGACACCCCCCCGGCGGGCGCGCGCCCCATCCCGACCGGTGCCGATCGACCGGTCCTGCCCGCCGCTCGGCCCAGGAGGCCCTCATGCATTGCTACCGTTCGCACGGCAGGCCCGGACGGTCGCAGCCGGCCGGATCCGACAACGGCCGCGGAGGGAGGCGGGGGTGAGCGCCGTCGTGTACCTTCCCGCTCCCCGCTTCCGCGGCCCGGATCTGAAGGAACTGGTCGCCAGGACGGCGTTCGGCGACCAGGAGGCGTTCGCCCGGCTGTACGACGCGGTGGCCGGCCCGGTGCTGGGCCTCGTGCTGCGGGTGCTGCGGGATCCGTCGCAGTCGGAGGAGGTCACCCAGGAGGTGATGTTCGAGCTGTGGCGCACCGCGGACCGGTACGAGCCGCAGCGCGGAGAGGTGATGGCCTGGGTGCTGACGGTGGCCCACCGACGAGCGGTGGACCGGGTCCGGGCCGCGCAGGCCGCCACCGAGCGGGACCAGAGGGCGGCCGCCCGGGCGCGTGTTCCCGCGTTCGACGAGGTCGTCGAGCAGGTCGAGGGCCGGCTGGAGCGCGAGCAGGTCCGCCGATGCCTGCGGTCGCTGACGGAACTGCAGCGTGAATCGGTCACCCTGGCGTACTACCGGGGGCACACCTACCCCGAGGTCGCCCAGCTGTTGGGCATCCCGCTCGGCACCGTCAAGACCCGGATGCGGGACGGCCTGATCCGCCTGCGCGACTGCCTGGGAGTGGGATCATGAATGCGGTACCCGATGCGCACACCCTCACCGGTGCGTACGCGGCGGACGCGTTGCCGGACGGGGACCGCGTCGCGTTCGAGCGCCACCTCGCCCAGTGCCCGGCCTGCGCGCGGGAGGTCTCCGAGTTCCAGGTGACCCTGGCGCGGCTCGGGGCCGCCGAATCGGTGGAGCCGCCGCAGGAGCTCAAGGCGCGGGTGATGCGGGGCATCGGCCACGTCCGCCAGCTCCGGTCGACGGCCGGGCCCGCGGCGGCGCGACCGCGGTACACGTCGAGCCTGGCATGGCAGTGGCCCAGGGTGCTCCTGGCGGCGTGCCTGGCCCTGGCTGCGGGGGCCGGTGCCATCGCGGTGCGACAGCACGGTGAGGCGGGCCGGGCCCAGGCCCAGGCGAGCCGGCTGCGCGACCAGCAGGCGGCCGTCGCGAGCCTGCTGTCCGCTCCGGATGTGCGCACCTCCACTGCGGTCTCCGGCCCGGCCGCCGCCACGGTCGTGTGGTCGGCCGGCCGCGGGCAGGCCGCGTTCCTCGTCACCGGCATGCCCGTCCCGCCGCGGGGGCGTGCCTACGAGCTGTGGTTCGACGATGGCGGCACGATGAGGCCGGCCGGCCTGCTGCGGGCCGGCGACGGGCAGTTGCTGCTCACCGGGAGCATCGGCGGCGCCGGCGGGGTCGGCGTGACCGAGGAACCGTCCGGCGGATCGGACCACCCCACCGGGCGGCCCCTCATGATGCTGCCGCTCGTCTGACGCCCCGGCGGGAGGATTCCCGCGAGGTCAGGAAAACGGCGGCGGCGATCAGCCTGGTGCACGTCGTGGGCGGGGCGGCGGGTGCCGGAGGCCCCATGACATCAAAACGTAACGCTTCCGTGGAAAGTCGCCGGGCGTAAAGTCTTCCCCAACTCCTGCTAAATCTGGCATGTTTCCCTCAATTCCCGTGCGATCCCCCTCACGCACGGTCTGAATCGGAGGATACGTGTCACCCCTGATATCCCGGCGGCTCGGCCGCCCGGCCGCAGCCCTCGCCGTGCTCTCGGCCATGGCGCTCGCCACCCCCACCGCGTTCGCGACCGCCGCCACCACGACCACCACCCCCACCGTCCCCGGCGCCGTCTCCGCGCCCGCGGCACAAGCGCCCGCGGCACAAGCGCCCGCCGCCCAGGCCCCCGCCGTTCCCGCCGCCGCGGGCAGCGCGGCGGGCTGGGCCGCCGGCACCCGTGCCTACCTGGTGATCAGCGCCCCCGCCGACATCGCCGCCGCCAAGGCCGCCGTCGCCGCCAAGGGCGGTACGGTCTTCTCGAGTTACGACCAGATCGGTGTCATCGTCGCCCACTCCACCAGCGCCGGCTTCGCCGCCGCGCTGCGCACCGTCACCGGCATCCAGCAGGTCGGCGCGACCCGCACCTCCGACGTGCCGGCCGACGCCTACAGCCCGGCGCTGCCCGCCAACCCGGCGCAGGCGGCCACCACGCTCACCGAGTCCAACCGCTGGGACATGACGCAGATCAAGGCCGACCAGGCCTGGAGCGTCAGCACCGGCTCGCCGTCCGTCAAGGTCGGCGTGCTCGACACCGGCGTGGACGACCAGCACCAGGACCTCGCGCCGAACTTCGACGCCGCCGACTCGGTCTCCTGCGCCTACGGCAAGCCCGACGCCCGCACCGGCGCCTGGCGGGACGTGGACACCCACGGCACCCACGTCGCCGGCACCATCGCGGCCGCGAAGAACGGCAAGGGCGTCATCGGTGTCGCACCGGGCGTGAAGATCGCCTCGGTCCGGATCGCCGAGCCGACCAGCACCCTGTTCTACGCCGAGAACACCGTCTGCGGCTTCGTCTGGGCCGGCGACCACGGCTTCAAGGTCACCAACAACAGCTACTACACCGACCCCTGGCAGTTCAACTGCCCGAACGACCTCGACCAGGCGGCCATCATCGAGGGCGTCAAGCGCGCCCAGGAGTACGCCGAGGGCAAGGGCTCGCTGCAGGTCGCGGCGGCCGGCAACGCCAACTACGACCTGGCCAACAAGACCACCGACACCGAGAGCCCGAACGACTCCACCAAGGTCACCCGGACGATCAGCAACGCCTGCATCGACATCCCCACCGAACTCCCCGGCGTGGTGACCGTCGCGGCCACGGGCAGCGGCAGCGGCAAGGCCTCCTACTCCAACTTCGGCCGGGGCGTCATCGACGTCGCGGCGCCCGGCGGTGACGGTGCCACCGGCGTCTACTCGACCCTGCCCGGCGGCAAGTACGGCACCAAGAACGGCACTTCGATGGCGTCCCCGCACGTCACCGGGGTGGCCGCGCTGATCGCGAGCAGCAACCCCTCGCTCACCCCGGCGGACATCCGGGCCCGGCTGGCGAGCCAGGCCAACGACCTGGCCTGCCCCGCCTCCGACAGCCGCTGCACCGGCACCACCGCCGACAACTCCTTCTTCGGCGAGGGCCAGGTCGACGCGCTGAAGGCGGTCGGCGGCGCCACCCAGCCCACCGGCACGTACTTCGAGAACACCGCCGACGTGGCGATCCCCGACAACACCACGGTGGAGAGCCCGATCACCGTCACCGGTGTCACCGGCAACGCCCCGGCGACGCTCAAGGTCGGCGTGGACATCAAGCACACCTACCGCGGCGACCTCGTTATCTCCCTGGTCGCGCCCGACGGCACGGTCTACCTCCTGGAGGACTTCCCGAACAGCGACAGCACCGACAACGTCGCCAAGACCTACACCGTCAACGCCTCCGCGAGCGCGGCGAACGGCACCTGGAAGCTCCGGGTGAAGGACGGCGCCTCCGGCGACACCGGCACGATCGACGCCTGGAACCTCACCTTCTGATCCCGCGGTTCGGCCCGGCCGGCCGACGCCCGAGCGCGTCGGTCGGCCGGGAGCGTGCGCAGGCCGCCGACCACCACCGGGGCGGGCGGCTCACCAGGCCCTGCTCCTATCTGCCGTCCTCGTCGGCCTCGTCGGCGTCGGGCGCCAGGCCGACCTCCTCGCGGTCCTCCTCGGTGCGCTCCTCGAGCTCGGCCTCGTCGGGGCGTCGCGGCAGGCCGCGGCCGTGGCCGGTGTCGGGGTCGCCCTCGACGTCCTTGTTCGACTTGTGGTGCGACATGGTTCCTCCTGGGCCGGACGGCCCGCGGGCGGGTTCGCTGTTCTTCCCCCTCCTATCACCGCCCCTGGTCCGGCAGTCCGCAAGTCGGCTGGTAGGCCCGCGGCCGAAGGGCGGGACCGGTAGCCGGTGCGGAACCGGGTCAGCCCCAGAACTCCCGCAGGGCGGCGTTGACGGCGGCGGGTCCCTGGGCGTGCGGCCGCCGGCCCGGTCGCGGTCGTCCCACACGGTCACGTGCACGGCTGCCACGGGGCATCCTCCCGAAGCCGAGGAAGATCAACTCCACTGAGGGCAGGATTCGGTGGTCAGCTCGACATCGACCGTGTCGAGCGGGGGCGGTGTCCGGGCGTCACGGTGCCCCCGCGCCGCTGCCGCGGGAGGTGGCGGCGACCAGGTCGCGGGCGATCCGGGCGGCGCCGTCCGCCTGTCGGGCGGGGGTGGCGGCCGGCCGGGCCCGGGTGCCGGACGGGCCGTTCAGGGCTTCGGCCAGGGCCCGGGCGATGGCGTGCTCCTCGGCGTCGGCGACCACCACGTTCGGGCTGTCGGCGGCCTTCAGGTGGACGCGCTGGTCGTCGAAGTCGCGGATGCCGGGGACGGCCACCACCGGCACGCCGGAACGGACCAGTTCCTGCACGGTGTTGTACCCGGCGTGGGTGATCGCGGCGTCGGCGTGCCGGTACACGTCGTACGACGGCCCCAGGTACGGGCGGACCCGCACCGGCCCGGGCAGGCCGGGTGGCACGAGGACGGCTCCGTCGAAGTGCGGGCCGGTGAGCACCAGAACGTCGACGCCGGCGGGGCGTCCGCGCGTGAACGCGCGGATGCCGTGCAGCGCGGCCGTGAGGAATCCGGGCGCGTCGTCGTGCCCGCCGCCGCCGGCCACCACCGCGACCCGGAGGGCGCGGGTGTCCTCGGGCCAGGGCGACCGGTCGTCGAGCAGCGGTCGGACGACGTGGGGCACCCCCAGCACACGCACCCCGTGGACGGTCTCCTCCGGTCCGGGCTCGCCCAGCAGGTAGATCGTGCCGATGGCGGGCGTGTGGCGGGAGACCCAGTGGGGCGGGTCCGGGCGGTTGCGCTGGAAGCGGTGCACCAGGAACTGGGGGCAGCCCAGCCGGGCGGCCTGGTCGTACAGTTCCCGCTGCACCGTCACGTCGTGCAGCACCACGTCGTCCGGCCGCAGCACCCAGGCGACCATGGCCCGGGCGAGACCGTGGTCCACCGCGGGGCCGGTCCCGTGCAGTGGCTCGCCGACCAGGCTGTCGGCGTCGGTGGGCAGGACGGTCTGGGCGAAGCCGTAGTCCTCGATCAGCCGTTGGGGCCGTTCGGTCAGCAGCAGGGAGTCCCGGCCCAGCCCGCGCAGTTCGCGGTGGACGGCGATCTGGCGGGAGACGTGGCCCAGCCCCCGGCCCCAGGTGAAGGAGACCACACGGCCGTTCACGGCTTCAGCCGCCGATCATCGACATGCTGCGGTCGGGCCGGACGAAGTCGGGGTGGTTGATCTTGTGTCCGGGCCACTTGTGCCAGAGCGCCTCGCGGACCAGCCGTTCCAGTTCGGCGTCGTCGGCACCGGAGCGGAGCGCGGTGCGCAGGTCGGTCTCCTCCAGCGCGAACAGGCAGACGCGGAAGGCTCCTTCGGCCGTGGTCCGCATGCGGTTGCAGCTGTCGCAGAAGGGCTTCGTCACCGAGGGGATGAAGCCCAGGACCCCCGGGGCCCCGTCGGCGAAGCGGAAGGAGGTGGCCGGCTGCGGCGCGTCCTGGACGACGGGGGCGAGGTCGTAGGCCGCGGAGACCGCCGCCAGCGTCTCGGCGGCCGGGACGACCTTCTCCCGCTCCCAGGTCCGCTCCGCGTCCAGCGGCATGTACTCGATGAAGCGCACGTCGTAGCCGCCTTCCCGCGCCAGGCGGGCGAAGTCGACGGCCTCGTCCTCGTTGCTGCCGCGGATCACCACACAGTTGATCTTGATCGGGTCGAATCCGGCCTCGCGGGCCGCCTCCAGCCCCGCGGTCACCTTGTCGAAGGCGTCCCGACGGGTCATCTCGGCGTAGCGGTGCCTCATCAGGGAGTCGCAGGACACCGTGATCCTGCGCAGCCCCGCCTCCCGCAGGGGCCGGGCCAGGCGGTCCAGCAGCAGCCCGTTGGTGGTGATGGAGACGTCCACCCCCTCCAGCGCGCACACCCGGGCCACGATCTCGGGCAGTTCCCGGCGGACGGTCGGCTCCCCGCCGGTGATCTTGAAGTCGCGCACCCCGAGGGAGTGGAAGAGCCGGGCGAGCCGGTCGATCTCGTCGACGGTGAGGAGCTCCTCCTTCTCCAGCCAGGGCAGCCCCTCGGCCGGCATGCAGTAGGTGCACCGCAGATTGCACTTATCGATCACGGAGATCCGGAGGTCGCCGCCGACCCGGCCGAACGTGTCGATGAGCGGGCCGCCGGTCGGAGCGGGTCCCGGATTGCGCCAGTCAGCCTTGGGCTTGGTCATGTCGGTCGGTCCTTCGGTCGGCGGAGCCGGTGCGCACGGGGAGCAGCTCCTCGAAGCGCGCCAGCACCTGGTCGGGGTTCAGCTCGGAGGTGTCGAGGTGGTGGACGGGGATCCGCGGGGCGAGCTCCTCGGCCACGTCCTCGAAGCACTGGGCCACCAGGGACACGTAGGAGCTGGTGAACGAGCGCTCCAGGACGCGGTCGCGGCGGCGCAGCCGGCGCATCAGCACGTCGGTACGGGCGGTCAGGTGGACCACCGCCTCGGGCGGCGGCAGTGCGGAGGTGATCAGGTGGTGGTAGCGGTAGTACGTCTCGTACTGCTGGGCGCTCAGGGCGCCGCTCAGCCGGAGCGCCTTGGCGTAGGCCAGCGAGCTGTGCACGTCCTGGTCCATGACGCCGCTCTCGCCGGTGCGGAGGTTCTGCAGGACCCGCAGCAGCAGGGTCTCCATCTGGCAGAAGAACCCCGAGGCGTCGTCCCCGCGCAGGTAGCGGGTCAGGTAGTTGTCCGGGCCCGGGCCCCGGTCCCGGCGCACCGGGACGACGTCCCGCACGTGCTCGGTGTCCGGGGCGCGGGCGGTGTGCCGCTTCAGCAGGGTGCTCTTGCCGACGGCGGGCGGGCCGATGACCACCACGCGGGCCGCTCCGTCCCTGCGCCACAGCGCGGGGACCGGATCGATCAGCCGCCGCGCCTCGTCCTCGATCTCGGCCACGGCACGGATCCCGCCGTCGTCCGCGGCGTCGCCGGGGCGGTGCCGCAGCAACTCGCCGACGCAGTACGCGGATGCCGCGTCGAGTCCAAGGCCCTCCCCGGTACCGGACTGCGGCGGGCTCCAGCGCAGGTCCGGGCCGGGTGCGGTACGCCGGGAGGCGCCCGCGTACCGGTGGACGAACACCCGCAGGTCGTGGGGCGCTTCCCCGTGGGGGCCGGGCGGGAGGTGGAGTTCGGTGAGGTAGCGCAGCCGGGCCGCGGCCACGCGCTGGCGGCAGGCGTGGCGGGCCACGGCCGCGGCGGTCTCCCGAGCGGTGCTGCCCGGCGGCACGACGGCCCAGGGCAGGCCGGGCCGCTCGTCGGCCGACCGCGGTTCGGTGAGCAGGACCCGGTCCTGCCCGTCGAGGATGACGCACGCGGCGCGGAGGTGGTCCGGGCGGTGCCGGGGCGGTAGTTCGGAGAGCATCACGGTCCTTGAGGTCGGTCGGAAGCGGCCGGGGGCGGTCGGGGTCAGCCGGTGCCGGCCGGTGGCGGCCCGGTCCTCGGGTACGCCCGGCGGGCCAGTTCCGCGAGGGCGAGCAGGGCGACCCGCTCCGCGAAGGCGACCGGGTCCACGGCCCGTCCGGCCTTCCGTACGGTCTCCCGGGGCGGCAGCAGCCAGGAGAACCGCACGTCACCGCCGAGCAGTGCGTGCAGGACGGCGTCCGGTGGCGCCGACGGGCGGGACAGCGCCGCCCGCACGCGGAAGTCGGGCTGTTCCACTGCCGGGTCCTCCGGCCCGGGGGCGGCCTCGACCAGACCGTGGAGCCGGCACCCGGGCGACTCCTGGAGGACCAGGGCCCGCCGGCCGTCGGACGGCCCCTCCAGCGGGGGCACGCCGAGCCACCAGCAGCGCTCGGCTCCGCCGGTCACGGCGGGGTCGGGACCGACCGGGCCGAGCAGTTCGCCGTCCCAGCCCCGGCGGGCCAGGTCGGCCCGGAGCCGCTCGGCCGAGACGGGGAACAGCGAGGCCGCACGCCACCGGGGCACCCGCACCCCCGGGGGAAGCGCCGTCGCCACCCGCCACCGGCGGACGGGAGAGTGCTCGATGTTCGCCAGCAACCGCCGGTAGGAGGAGTCCGGGAACCGCACCCCGCCACCGAGGTGGGGTTGGGCGTCCAGCAGGCTCGTCAGCACGAGCAGCCCCACGCCGTCGTCCGGCCCGGGCTCGGGCGCGGGCCACTCGCCGCGCCCGAGCACACCGAGGTAGTGCGTACGACCGGCGTCGGTGAAGGTCCCGGACGCGGCGGACGGGTCCTCGCCCCGCGCCAGGCAGCGGGCGACGCGCGGCCAGAACCGGGGCGGCTGCTCCCCGGCCCGCGACTGAGGCCGGACGACCGGGGGAAGGGTACGGGCCGGCGGCGCGGAGGGCGGAAGCACCGGAAGCACCGAAGGCACCGGACGGTCCGGGAGCCGGGCGTCGAGCTCGTGGTCCAGTTCCACCAGTGCCGAACCGAGCCGGGCGCGCAGCAGGATCGCGAACAGCCCGATGCCCGACAGCATCACCGCCCCGGTGGCGGGGACCGGGTCATGACGGCTGGTGACAACGGCGGGGCCGGCGTCGGGATCGGCCGCCGGCCCGGGCCGCACCTCGCGCAGCCGCCCGCCGTACTGCGCCGCGGAGTAGCCCAGGCGCCCGTCGAGCAGGTCGTCCAGATCCCGGACGGAGACCGCCAGTTCGACGTCCGGCACGCTCTCCGGCGGCAGGGCGGACAGCGTGCCCTCGACGCCCAGCCGTACGGTCCGCTCCGCGAGCGGCTCCGCGCCGGCGCCCACCGTGACGAAGCGGTACGCGGTGGCGCGGAGCCGGCCCCGGGCGGCCGTGGCGAGCTCGGGCAGGCCGGGCACCGTCACCCGGCCGGAGGGGGCGTCAGCCCCGGGAAGCCCCGGGAGCCCGGGGAACAGCCGGTCCAGTGCGGCCGCTCCGCTGTGGCCGTCCGGCGCGCTCCGGCCGTCCCCGGCGGCGGGACCGGGGCCCGCGGCCAGCCGGCCGATCCAGCTTCCCGGACGGTAGCTGCGGTCGCGCGGCTCGTCGGTGGCCCGCACCCACTCCGCGGCGGCCTCCTCCCACCGCACGGTCCCTCCCGTCACGGTGAGCCGGTCTCCCGGGCCGGGGCGCAGCACCCGGCGGTCCGGGTCGTCCGCGCGCAGCGCCCGGTCGACCAGCCGGGGCGGTACGGGAAACTTGTGCCCGTTGAGCCAGGCCGCTTCGCCCAGCCCGTACTGCCCCTCCGGCAGCGGGACCACGTGTGCGGGGCGGACCTGTGCCATCAGCGCCGTCAGCGGGTCGGACCAGTCCGGGTCCACTCCGGGTGGGACGCCCTCCACACTGCGGGTCTCCTCGATCGGCTGGCAGGGAGCCAGCAGGACGTCCGGCGGTGGTCCGTCGGCGAGCAGCCGCCGCACCCACGCGGGCGTGACCAGGCTGTCGACCATGTGCCAGACGAAGGCGTCCCGGGTGCGGACCGAGAGCCCGTGCTCGGGGACCGCCATCGTCGAGGGCGTCCAGGTCAGTTCGACGCCCCGGCGGGGGCTGAACGCCGTCCAGTCGCGCACCACGACGGTGTCGCGGAAGCCCAGCCGGCGGAGGGCGTGCGCGATCCTCGGGTCGTCGGGGTGCAGGACCGGCAGCGCCCGGTCGAGCCGGGCCAGGGAGGCGAGGTCGAAGTGGTCGCGGTGGGAGTGGGAGATCCACACCGCGTCGGGCCGGGGCAGCGCGTGCGGCAGGACGCGTCGAGCGGGGGCGAAGCCGAGGAGGCCGCCGCGGTAGCTGTCGTGCAGGTGGGGGTCGCAGAGCAGGGTGAAGGCGTCCGCCCGGATCAGGACCGTCGCGTGTCCGCCGAGCTCTAGCGCGACCGGCATGCCGCGCTCTTCAGGGAGGCGGCCAGGCCGCGGAACGCCCGCCCCCGGCAGTACAGCCGGGCCTTCTCGTCCGCGGTCATCTGGCCGAGCGTGCGTCCGTCGCCGTCGTCGGGCACGAACACGGCGTCGTAGCCGAACCCGCGGTCGCCGAGCGGGCGTTCGGTGATCCGGCCCCGGGCGACCCCTTCGCTGACCACCCGCCGTCCGTCCGGGTAGCAGAGCAGCGCCACGGTGCGCACCCGGGCTCCCCGGCCCGGGGCGGCGACACCCGCCATCTCGGCGAGCACCTTGGCCACGTTCGCGGCGTCGCCCGCGCCCTCGCCGGCGTAGCGGGCCGAGAACAGCCCGGGAGCGCGCCCGAGGGCGTCCACCTCCATCACGGTGTCGTCGGCCACCGCGGGCAGGCGGGTCGCGAGGGCCACCGCGGAGGCCTTGAGGTAGGCGTTCTCCTCGACCGTCGTCCCGTCCTCGACGGTCTCGGGAAGCCACCCGGGCCGGGGCAGCAACTCCAGGACCCCGTGGAGCAGTTCGACGATCTCGGCGGCCTTGCGGGGATTGCCGGTCGCCAGTACGGCGTGCATCATGCGGGCGTCCCGTCCACGTGCCGGGAAGGGGCCCGGTCGTCCCTGCGCCCCGGCAGCACCTCGGGTTCCGACCTGCTGTGGCCCATCGCCAGGTAGCCGCCGTCGACCGGCAGGTCGGCGCCGGTGATGAACGACGCGCCGGGCCCGCAGAGGAACAGCACGACGGCCGCGACCTCCTCCGGCTGCCCCACCCGCCGCAGGATGTGGTGGTCGCCGAGCAGGGGCCCCCAGCGCGCCCGGTCGCCGCCGGTCATCCGGTCGGTCTCCGGGGTCCAGATCAGGCCCGGCGAGACGCTGTTGACCCGGATGCCGTCGTCCGCCAGGTCGAGCGCCTGGCAGCGGGTCAGCGCGAGCAGCGCCCCCTTGCCGGCGCTGTACGTCCACTGGCGGGGCTGGGCGATGTGCCCCGAGACGGACGCGACGTTGACCACCGAAGCCCCTCCCGCCTTGCGCAGCAGAGGGGCCAGCGCCGACGTCATCATCGCGCTGCCCTTGACGTTCACGCCCAGGCTCCGGTCCCAGTCCGCGGGGCCGGCGCCCTCGCCGAGGGCCAGGAAGCTCGCCGCGCAGTTGACCAGCGACCGGACCGGCAGCGCCGTCCCCTCGGCCGCCCGCGCGGCCTCCAGGCAGTCCGCGTGCCGCGAGATGTCGCCCACCACCACGGAGGCCGTCGGGCCGAGTTCTCCGGCGACCCGGTGCAGCCCGTCGGAGTCCCGGTCCACCAGGACGGCGTGGGCTCCCGCGCCGACGAAGGCGTGGGCGACGGCGCGACCGATGCCCGACGCGCTTCCGGTGATCACACAGGTCGTGTCCGCGAGGCCCGGACGAGGAGCGGAACGCGGCTTCGCGGGGTCGGGGTGAGGGTGGGGCGCCATGTCCCGCCTCCTCGGCTTGGAGCGACGGCGATCAGTCGTCGGACGAACCACCTACCTGTGACTTATGGTGCACGTGGCGATACGCACCGCAACCCAGCACCCCCGCCTTCCCAGCCCGCCCCGCCCGCCGCCTGTCGGAGGAACGCCCGTGCACCCGCCCGTGACGACCGGATTCCCGGTGCCTCCCGAGGATCGCCGGCCCCCACCGAACGCCGGCCGGACGCGAGCCCATTGGGAGGCCGCCGCCGACCGCCTGCCGGAAGCCCTGCCGCCCCTCACCCGCCCGGACGGGGCGGCGGTGAACCCGCCCGGCACGCCCCGGCCGGTCGTCGGAGGTCCGGATGTCCTCCCCGGGTGAGCTCTTCGCCTCCGGCGCGTCGCACTACGCCCGCTACCAGCCGCGGTACCCGCGGGAGCTCTTCGACTTCCTCGCCGAGGCCTTCGGGCTGGACGGGACCCAGACGGCCCTCGACCTCGGATGCGGGCCAGGCATCCTCGCCCTCCCGCTGTCCCGGCTGGTCGCCCGCGTCATCGCGGTGGACCCGGAACCGGGCATGCTCGAAGAAGGCCGGTCGATCGCCGAACGGCAGGGCGTCGACACCATCCGGTGGAGGCGGGGAGACTCCTCGGACCTGCGCGCGCTGGGCCTTCCCCCGCTGGACCTCTGCGTCATGGGCAGGTCGTTCCACTGGATGTCCCGCGAGCAGGTCCTCGCCGACCTCGACGGCCTCGTCAACCCTGAGGGCGGCGTGGTCATCGTGGCCACGGAACCGGCCGGGACGGCGTGGTCGCGCGCCGTGGACGAGGTGCGGGAGGCGTACCGCACGCTCCCCGGCGGCGGAGACGACGGCTCCCGCCCGGAACAGGAGGAGTCGAACCGCGAGATCCTCCGCCGCTCCCCCTTCCCCCGCGTCACGGCCGCGCACTGGACGTACCGCATCGACCGCACCCTCGACGAGGTCATCGGCCTCCAGTTCTCGCACTCCTCCTTCACCCCTGCCCGGCTCGGCGGCCGGAAGGACGCCTTCGAACGGGACCTGCGGGCGGCGCTGACCGGCATCAGTTCGGGCGGCCGCTTCGAACAGACCGTCCGTACCGAGGCGTTGACCGCGACGCGGCGGCATCGAGGACTCCGCCCCGGGTAGGTTCTGTCATGAGCGGAGCCGTACGACCAGTGCGGTGCCGCCCGGGAGACCGGGCGGGACGCCCGGACGGTGCCGGTCCGGCCGGAACCGGTCGTCGAGGTCGCCTTCGACGGCCTCCGGCGCGGCCCCCGCCACCCCGCCGGGCCGGCCCGGCGGTTCGCCCGGGCGGTGCGCTACCGGACGGACAGGAGCGCCGCCGAGGCCGATACAGTGGCCTCCGTGCGGGAGTTGGCCACCGCCGAAGGCTTGTGATGCCGTCCGCGCGGCCGGGTCCGCCGACCCCTCCGATGAAGTACCACGGGTTGAACGCATTGTGCGGCCATGGGGGTTCACGCACAGGGGCCGATTCAGCCGTTCTCGGTCCGGCCACCGTACCCGTCCGTAAGCGGACCGGCGACGGCTAGTTTGACCGTGACAACGAGAGGCGGCCGCCGGGCAGCCGGCGCCGCCCTGGCGAAAGGTGCCCGACATGCAGGTGAGCGTCGACCGGGACCGTTGCTGCAGCTCCGGCATGTGCGTGACGAACGCCCCCGCGGTCTTCGACCAGGACGAACGGGACAGTCTGGTGAGGCTCCGTCAGACCGTCCTGCTGCCCGAGCAGTTCGACGACGTCAGACTCGCCTCCGAGCTCTGCCCGGGCCGGGCGATCACCGTCACCGGGGACGAGCCCGCGCGGACCGGGGCCTGACGGACCCCCGCCGCAGGCCGCCGGGAACCCTCCCGGGCCCCGAACCCCACGAGAACACCCGCGACGTGAGGAGACCCCCGCCGTGACCACCGCACCCACCACCCCCGTCCTCCCACTGCCGGCCCGGCACTCCGGCGGCTGCCCGTTCGGCCCGCCGCCCGCGTACCCCGAGGCCGCCGCCACCGGGCCGGTGACCAGGGCCGTGCTGCCCGACGGCGACCTCTGCTGGCTGGTCACCGGCATCGCCGAGGTCCGCACCGTGCTGTCCGACCGCCGGTTCAGTGCCGACATTCGCCACCCGACCTTCCCGCTGCTGATCGCCGGCGCTCGCGAGCTGATCACCGACAATCCGGACTTCCTGCGGCTCGACGACCCCGAGCACGCCCGCCAGCGCCGCATGCTCACCGGGGAGTTCCTGGTCAAGCGGGTGGAGGCGCTGCGCCCGGAGATCCAGCGGATCGTGGACGAGGCACTGGACCGGATGACCGCGGGCCGGACCACGGCCGACCTGGTCACCGACTTCGCGCTGCCGGTGCCCTCGCTGGTGATCTGCCTGCTGCTCGGCGTGCCGTACGAGGACCACGACCGCTTCCAGCGCCTGAGCCGCACGATGCTCAACCGGGAGAGCACCGTGGAGCAGCTCCGGGAGGCCCAGGAGGAGGTCCATGACTACCTGCGCGACCTGACGGCCCGCAAGCGCGCACAGCCGGAGGACGACGTCCTCAGCCGACTCGCGGCGCGGGACGACCTGACCCCGGTCGACGTGGCCGCCATGGGCGTGCTGCTGCTGGTCGCCGGGCACGAGACGACCGCGAACATGATCGCGCTGTCGACCGCGCTGCTGCTGGACCACCCCGAGCAGATCCCCGGCCTGGCCGACCCGGCCACCTTGCCGGGCGCGGTGGAGGAGCTGTTGCGGCTGTTGACCATCGTGCACACCGGCCTGCCCCGGGTGGCGCTGGAGGACGTGGAGCTGGGCGGCGTCACCGTCCGGGCCGGGGAGGGCGTGATGGCGATGCTCTCTACCGCCAACCGGGACGAGGCGGCGTTCGGCGGCGCCGGCCACCGGGCGACGGACGAGCTGGACGTGTACCGGGACGCCCGGCGGCACCTGGCGTTCGGCTTCGGCGTGCACCAGTGCCTGGGCCAGCCGCTGGCCCGCGCCGAACTCCAGATCGCCCTGGAGACGCTGTTCCGCCGGCTGCCCGGGCTGCGGCCGGCCGGCGAGCGCGAGTTCCGTACCGAGTCGTTCATCTACGGGATGCGGTCACTGCCCGTGACCTGGTGAGCGGGGCCGAGGGAGAACCCTCACCGGAGTACCGGCCGGATCCCTGGCTAGTTGAGGTGGGGGAACGGCTCGTCCGGGACCGGCACGCCGAGGAAGGGGGCGAGCCGTTCGTACCCCTCGCCCCCGACGACGTCGAGGACGAGCAGGTCGCCGGCCCGGTCCGCGAAGTACCGGGCCACCTCGGCGACATGCCGCCGGTACACCCCGCGGAACCGCTCCGCGTGGAACGCGTGGCAGCCGTACACCGCGGCCCGCAGGAAGCGCTGGAGGTCGCTTTCGAGACGGACGTCCCGGCCGTCGCCCCGGTCCGGCAGCGGTCGTTCCCAGTGCGTCCGGCAGGACCGCAGCCAGCTCTCCTCCTCGCGGACGGTCAGTACGAACCTGCTGCCCGGCCAGGCGAGGTCGAGGTCCTGGTAGTACGGCACGACGGTGATGTCGGTGAGGCCGTCGTGCGATTCGAGCAGCGGGAACCGCGCGCTGCCGGCCAGCAGCGTCCGGTAGGTGGCCCCGTCGACCGGGTAGTGGACGACGTCGAACCCCAGGACGCCCAGGGCCGCGGTCAGGGAGCGCGTGCCCGTGCGCGTCAGACCGAGGCCGAAGACCTTCGGCGGGCGCGGGCGGCCGCCGTCGCGCTCGGACGGGACCGGCTGGAAGCGCTCGGAGGGGACCGGCTGGAAGGAGGATGCGCTCACATGGGAACCCAACGACGCGGAGCCCCGCGGGGGTACGGAGCCGCCCGGCATCGTGTCGTCACGGCGCCGGCCTCGTTCTAGCGGGTGTGAACGATCCGTCCCGCCCCGTCGCCTCCCGCGAGGGCCTCCCCGGGGCCACGGTCTGGCTGACCGGCCTGCCCAGCGCCGGCAAGTCGACGATCGCGTGGGCCCTCGCCGCGCAACTGCGGGCCGAGGCCCGCCGGATCGAGGTGCTGGACGGGGACGAGATGCGCGGCCTGCTCTCGGCCGGCCTCGGCTTCTCCCGCGCCGACCGGGACACCAACGTCCAACGGGTGGGCCTGGTGGCCGAGTTGCTCGCCCGCAACGGCGTCCTCACGCTGGTGCCGGTCATCGCCCCGTACGAGCAGGCCCGCGAGGCGGTGCGCAGGCGGCACGAGAAGTCGGGGACGGCGTACCTGGAGGTCCATGTCGCGGCGCCGGTCGAGGTCTGCGCCCGGCGCGACGTCAAGGGCCTCTACGCGCGGCAGCGCGAGGGGCTGCTCACCGGCCTGACCGGGGTGGACGACCCGTACGAGGAACCGGAGCGGCCGGACCTGAGGCTCGACACGGACCGGCAGAGCGAGGCCGAGTCGGTCAGGGCGCTGCGCGCGCTCCTGACCGACCGGGGACTGTGCGCGCCGTGACGGCCGGCGGCGCTCCGCCCGACGGACCGGGCACGGGCCCGCCCGGCCTCTCCCAGCTCGACCTGCTGGAGTCGGACGCCGTGCAGATCATCCGGGAGGCGGTGGGCGAGTGCGGGCGGCCCGTGCTGCTCTTCTCCGGCGGCAAGGACTCCATCGTCCTGCTGCACCTGGCGCGCAAGGCGTTCGGCCCCGGGCCGCTGCCCTTCCCGCTGCTCCACGTCGACACCGGGCACAACTTCCCGGAGGTCCTCGCCCACCGGGACAGCCTGGTCGCCGCCCACGGGCTGCGCCTGCACGTCGTCTCCGTCCAGGAGTTCATCGACGACGGGCGGTTGCGGGAGCGGCCCGACGGCAGCCGCAACGTGCTGCAGAGCGTCCCGCTGACGGCCGCGATCGAGCGGCACGGGTTCGACGCGGTGTTCGGCGGGGCCCGCCGGGACGAGGACCGGGCCCGGGCCAAGGAGCGGGTGTTCTCGATCCGCGACGGGTCCGGCGGCTGGGACCCGGGGCGCCAGCGCCCCGAGCTCTGGCGGCTCTACAACGCCCGGTGCGGCCCCGGCGAACACGTCCGGGTCTTCCCGCTGTCCGACTGGACCGAGCTCGACGTCTGGCAGTACATCGAGCGCGAGGGCATCGGCCTCCCCGCGCTCTACTACGCCCACCTCCGGGACGTGTTCGCCCGCGCGGGCATGTGGCTCACCCCCGGTGGCTGGGGCGGCCCGGGGGAGGGCGAGCGGCTGGAGACCCGGCTGGTCCGCTACCGCACGGTCGGCGACATGTCCTGCACCGGAGCCGTCGAATCGGACGCGACGACCCCGGCCCAGGTCATCGCGGAACTCGCGGCCTGCCGTTCGACGGAGCGCGGCGCCACCCGTGCGGACGACCGGCTCTCCGAGGCGGCGATGGAGGACCGCAAGCGGGAGGGGTACTTCTGACGCACGCCCGCCGCCGCCCCCGGGCCCGGAGGTCCGGGGGGAGCGGCAGTCGCGCCCCTGGTCGTCGCCGGGCTCCGGGTCCGGCGACGGGAGCGGCGGTCGTTCAGCGGTTGACCGCCCGCATCCCGTCCTCGTCGTAGCGCTCGCCCGCGACCGCGGGCAGCTCGGCCTCGATGCGGGCCAGGTCCTCGGCGGTCAGCTCGACGTCGACCGCGCCCGCGTTCTGCTCCAGGTAGCTGCGGCGCTTGGTGCCCGGGATCGGCACCAGGTGCTCGCCGCGGGCCAGGACCCAGGCGATCGCCAGCTGGGCCGGGGTGACCTGCTTCTCCGCGGCGATCTCCTTCACCTTCCCGGCGAGCCGGAGGTTGGCCGCCAGGTTGGCCTCGGTGAAGCGCGGGTTGGTGCGGCGGAAGTCGTCCTTGTCGAGCTCGTCCGGGGAGCTGAAGCGGCCCGCGAGGAAGCCGCGGCCGAGCGGGGAGTACGGCACGAAACCGATCCCGAGCTCCCGGCAGGTGGGGAGGACCTCGGCCTCCACGTCTCGTGTCCAGAGCGAGTACTCGCTCTGGACGGCGGTGACCGGGTGAACGGCGTTGGCGCGGCGGATGGTCTCGGCGCTCGCCTCGCTCAGTCCGATGTACCGGACCTTCCCCTCGGCGACCAGTTCGCCGAGCGCGCCGACGGTCTCCTCGATGGGCACCTCCGGGTCGACCCGGTGCTGGTAGTACAGGTCGATGCGGTCGGTGCCGAGCCGCGCGAGCGAACCGTGGACGGAACCGCGGACGTGCTCGGCCGAGCCGTCCTGGCGGCCCACGGTCGACATGTCGCCCGGAACGGCGCCGTCCATGCGGTAGTTGAACTTTGTGGCGATCACGTACTCGTCACGGTGTCCCCGGACGGCCTCGCCGACCAGGGACTCGTTGGTGAGCGGCCCGTAGACCTGCGCCGTGTCGAGGAACGTGATGCCGAGGTCCAGGGCGTGCCGGATGGTCGCGACGGCCTCGTCCTGGTCGGCGGTGCCGTAGAAGGCGGACATCCCCATGCAGCCGAGGCCGATGGCCGACACCTGGAGGTCCCGCAGACTGCGCTGTTGCATGTGACGTGCCAGCCCTTCGTCCCGATCTTCCCGCGGCCCGACGCCTTCCGGCGCCCCGGTCCGGGTGACCGGTCGGCCTCGTCTTCCGGAGAGGACCTTACGGTGCCGGGGCCTTCCGGCGGCGGACCGGCACGGCCGGGTGCGGGACGCCGGTGCGGGGCCGCCGCGACGACTTCCGCGGTCACGGCCACGGCTACGCGGACAGCGGCCCCGCGCCCGGGACGGACGGTGTCCCGTCCTCGGCCGCCGCCAACGCGCCGCGCGCCGCGAGGAGTTCGCGGAGCCGCTGGTGGGGGAGTGCGGGGGAGCGGTGGCCGTCGCGGCCGGTCGTCTCCTCGGCGGTGACCAGGGCGTTCAGCACCGCCTCCTCCACGGCCTGGACGACGGCCTCGTAGAAGGGGTCGATCCGGCCCCAGGGGATGAACCGCAGGGTGTCGTAGTCGGTGTCGCCGGGCTCGCCCCGGGGGAAGGAGCTGCCCAGCGCGCCCGGGTTGGCGGTGGAGAAGGCGAGGAAGACGTCACCGGAGAAGTGACCCCCGCTGGTGCCGGTCCGGGCCAGGCCCAGCGGCACCCGGCGGGCCAGCGCCTTGCACTGGCCGGGCAGCAGCGGCGCGTCCGTGCCGATCACGACGATCACCGAGCCGGCCCCGCCGGGGGCGAACCAGTCGCCGTCCTCCATCGGGTTGTCCGCCGACAGCTCCCGCCCGACCGGGACGCCGCAGACCACGAGTTCGCGCCGGTCGCCGAAGTTGGCCTGGACGAAGGCGCCCACGGTGTAGTCGGCGGAGCCGTAGCGGACGACCCGGCTGGCGGTGCCGGAACCGCCCTTGAAGCCGTAGCAGTTCATCCCGGTGCCGCCGCCGACGCAGCCCTCCTCGACCGGCCCGGCCGCCGCCGACTCGATCGCGGCGATCGCGTGCTCGGCGCGGACGTGCGGTCCGTTGATGTCGTTGAGGTAGCCGTCCCAGGTCTCGGCGACCACCGGCAGCAGCCACTGCCGGGCCAGGTCGGGCCGGTGGGCGGCGGTCCAGTCGACGACGCCCCGGTGCACGGTGCCGACGGCGTGGGTGTTGGTCACCATGACCGGGCCGTTGAGCGCGCCGGTCTCCTCGATCCAGGTCGTCCCGGTCATCTCGCCGTTGCCGTTCAGCGCGTACCAGCCGGCCGCGCACGGTGTGCCCACGCCCTCGCGTCCGCGCGGGAGCACCGCGGTGACGCCGGTGCGGACCTGCTCGCCCTCGACGAGCGTGGTGTAGCCGATCCGCACGCCGGGGACGTCGGTCAGGGCGTTGGCGGGGCCGGGGGTGCCGTCCAGGAGCAGGCCGAGGGCACGGGCCCGGGGGCGTCCGGACGGGGTGGAGAGCGTGGTCATGTGGATCCTTCCTCGCGGGGCAGAGGCGGGGGCGGGGCAGGGGCTGGGGCGCGAGAGGTCAGTCGCGGGGGCGCGCGGCCGGACCGTCCACCGCCCGGTCGGGGCGCAGGTCCGGGCAGCCGGTCGCCGTCCGGGCGTAGCCGAGCAGCAGCTCCAGCGAGCGCTCGGGGGTGAGCGAGGCGTTGCGGGAGACGATGTGCAGGCCGTAGCCGTCCTCCAGGACGACCAGGTTGGCGGCGAGGTCGAGGGCCGGCCCGGTGGGCTCGAAGTGGCCCTGGGCCCGACCGATCTCCAGGATGCTGGCGTAGAGGGCGACCTGACGGTCGAACAGGCTCTGCGCGAGTGCGGAGTAGACCGGGTTGTCGTGCGTGGCCGAGCTGAACTCGTACAGCACCAGGGCGAGTTCGTCGTCCGGGCCGTCCGGGAGGCCGAGCCGGGCGCAGGCCACGAGCTTGTCGCGGGCGTCCGGCAGCCCGGCCGCGACGGCGCTGCGGCTGGTGAAGAAGCGGTCGGCGGCACGCTGGTAGACCTGCTGGAGCAGTTCGCCGATGTCGCTGAAGTAGTAGCTGACCGACCCCCGGGCGACGCCGGCGGCGTCCGCGATGTCGGCGACGCGCAGCTGCGCCAGGCCGTGCCGTCCGACGGCCTCGGTGGCCGCGAGGACCAGTTGTTCGCGGCGGGCTGCCTGGTTCTTTGCTCGGGCCATCGCATTCCTTGTCACTGATGTCGGATTACGTCGTACCTCTTGACGTGGAACTATCGCAGAACTTTGACTTCTGTGCCAAAGAACTCCGACGAAGTTTCATGGACTCGGAAGGAGCACGATGGCCGATCCCCGCGCCACCGACCCCGCCGCCACGGACCCCGCCGCCACCGCCGCCTCGGGCTCGGCGCCGTCGGCCGGCTACGCCCAGGACCTCTCCCGCTCGCTCAGCCTGCGCGAGAACATGCTGATCACCCTCTCCTCGGTGACCCCGGCCTCCAGCGTGTTCATCGTGATGCCGGCGGTGATCCGGGGCCTCGGCGGCGCGGCGGCCGTGGCCTTCGCCCTCGCGGCGGCGGTCGGCGTGCTGATGGCGCTCTGCTACGCGGAGCTGTCCAGCGCCTTCCCGGTCACCGGGGGCGAGTACGCCTTCGCGGCGCGCACCCTCGGCCGGTCCACCGGGTTCGCGCTGTTCGCGCTCAGCCTGCTCGGCGGGGTGCTGGTCACCGCCGTCATCGCCCTCGGCACCGGCAGCTACCTGGGCGTGCTCTGGAGCGCGCTGGACGGGAAGGGGACCGGGCTGGCGGTGATCGCGCTGGCCTCGCTGGTCGCGGTGCTCGACATCCGCACCAACGCCTGGGTCACCGGGGTCTTCCTGCTCCTGGAGCTGGCGGCGGTCGCGGTGCTGGCCGTGCTCGGCTTCGTCCACGTCGACCAGCCGGTCTCGGTGCTGTGGACCCCGCAGGCGCTCGGCGGCGCCGGCGGCGACGTGCTGGTCGGGGCGTCCTGGGGGCTGGTCGCCTCGTTCACGACCACCGCGATCTTCGCCTACAACGGCTACGGCACCGCCGTGTACTTCGCGGAGGAGACCAGGCGGGCGTCCTCGATCGGCCGGGTGGTGCTCTGGTCGCTGGGGATCACCGTCGCCGCCGAGTGCCTGCCGCTGGTCGGGGTGCTGCTGGGCACGCCGAGCATGAGCGGACTGATGTCGGCGGCCTCACCGATGAGCTACTTCCTGCTGGAGCGGGCCGGTTCCACCGTCAACACGGTGGTCAGCCTGGGCATCGCCGTCGCCGTCGTCAACGCGGTCATCGCGATCATGCTGCAGAGCGGACGGCTGCTCTTCTCCTCGGCCCGCGACCGGGCCTGGCCGGACCGGGTCGGCGCCCCGCTCGCCTCCGTCCACCCCCGGCTGCGCACGCCCCTCGCGGCGACCCTGACCATGGGCGTGGCCACGCTGCTGGTCGGCTGGCTCGTCTCGCTCGACACGCTGATCCTGGCCACCGGCTCGACCCTGGTCGTGGTCTACGTCCTGGTCGCGCTGTCGGCGCTGTTCGGCCGGATCAGGGGGACCACCGCCACGGCCCCCTACCGGATGCGCGGCTGGCCGTACGTCCCGCTGGGCGTCGTCGCGATCATGCTCTACGTCGGCTACGAGTCGGTACGGGCCGACTGGCGCCCGATCGCCATCGCGGTCGGGATGACGGCCGTCGGCTACGCCTACTACTACGGCTACCTCCACCCCCGCCGCGCCGACCGCTGGACCATGCCCGACCCGGTCCGGGAGGAGGACGGGGGCGCCACCGGCTGAGGCCCGGGGCGGGTTCCACCGGGACCGGGACCGGGACCGGGACCGGGGCGCGCGGCGGCGGCGCCGAGGCCCTCCGCGGTGACGTACCGCGGAGGGCCCGTGCGGGTTCAGCAGCCCAGGTGGTCGCCCGGCACGGTGCCGAGCAGCTGGGTGAAGCGCTGGTAGGCGTCGATCCGGCTCTGCACCTGCGCGGGGTTGCCGCCGTTGCACTCCAGCGAGCCGTTGATGCTGCGGATCGTCTCGCCGAAGCCGTAGCCGTTGACGATCGCGTTGTGCGGGGTCATGGTGCCCGGCCCGTTCTGGGTGTTCCAGTACCAGAGCGCGGTCTTCCAGGCGACGGCCGGGTCGGTCTGCACCAGGTTGGGGTTGCGCAGCAGGTCGATGCCGAGGGCGTCGCCGGCCGCCTTGTAGTTGAAGTTCCAGCTCAGCTGGATCGGGCCGCGCCCGTAGTACGCGGCCTGCCCGGCCGGGCAGCCGTACGGCTGCGAGGTGTCGCAGTAGTGGGGGTAGTTGGCGGTGTTCTGCTCGACCACGTAGACCAGGGCGCCGGTCTCGTGGTTGACGTTGGCCAGGAAGGCCGCGGCCTCCTGCCTGCGGACGGTGTCGCTGCCGGTGGCGGCGAAGGCGGGGTAGGCGGCGAGGGCGTCGATCAGGCCCTGGTAGGTGTAGAAGGCGTTCCGGTTCGGGAACATCTGGTTGAACTGGGCCTGGCTGACCGGGAACCCGCCCGGGTTCGGGGTGCCGGTGGACGTCGGCGTGGCGGTCGGGCTCGGGCCGGTGCCGCAGCCGCCCTGGTCGGACCAGACGCCGGAGCCGCCGGTGCTGGGCGGCTCGTTCTGGGTCCACCACTTGGCGAGCCAGTTGTGGCCGTTGTAGGAGACGGCGGCGCCGCCGGTGTAGACGGCCGAGGAGCTCCAGGGCGTGGCGCAGACGGCGGCGCTGGCGTTGGTCGCGGGCAGCAGCAGGAGCACCGTCAGCGCCGTGGCGACGGCGGAGAGCAGTGCGAGCAGGCGTTTCGTGGACACTTGATCACCCCTTGTGCGGTGTGGGGCCGCACGGTCGTGGAGGTAGGGACGTCGGGGCAGGGGAGCCGGGCCCCGCGGGGTGGGGGCACGTCGTGGGGGACGGGCCGACCGGGGTGCGGGCCGGTGCGGGGCTGCCCCAGACTCAAGCGGAGTGGTCTATACCTGTCAAGGGGTTCCGGGCAAAAGACCCGCCCGCGAGCGGCGCGGTGGGCGGCGCCGGGGCGGCGGGGCGTGCGGATGCCGGCCCGGGTGGTCACAGGTCCGCGAGGTCCGCGAGGTTGGCGATCAGGTCGGCGAGTCCGGCGTCCAGCGGGATCAGCGGGCGCCATCCGGTCGCGGCGCGGAACCGCGAGGAGTCCGCGACGGTGCTCCGCAGGTCGGTCGGCAGCGCGTGCTCCGGCGGGGGGACGGAGACCACCGGCACGGCGGGACGGCCGGTCCGCACCGCGACGCCGTCGGCGATCGCCCGGAAGACCCGCCCGAGCGGCTCGCCGTGCCCGGTGCCGAGCACCCAGTGCCGGCCGGCGACCGCGTCGGGCCGGTCCAGGGCGGCCAGGAAGGCCCGCCCGGTGTCGTCGACGTGGAGCAGGTCGCGCCGTACGGAGCCGTCGTGCCACATCGTCAGCGGCTCCCCGGCCAGCGCGCGGCGCACCATCGTCGCCAGCACCCCCCGGTCGCCCCGCCCCGCCGGTGCGCCGCGGCCGTAGACCGTCGGCAGCCGCAGACAGGCGCCGCGTACCGCGCCCTCGGCCGTGGCGGCCAGCAACTCCCGTTCCGCCGCAGTCTTCTGGCGGTCGTACGGGCTGGCCGGGGCGTCGGGCGCGGACTCGTCGACCGGGATCGGCGCGTCCGGCCCGGCCTGCGAGGTCGAACCGGCGAACAGGACGACCACGGGGGCGCCGCCGCGCCGTGCGCGCTCCTGCCGGAGGGCCGGCAGGAGCGAGCTCATCACGCCGGCGTTGGTCCGCCCCAGCGCCTCCTCGGGCTGGCCGGTGCCGCGCCACCCCGCGCGGTGCGAGACCAGGTGGACGACCGCGTCGGATCCGGCGACGGCGGCCCGGAGGGCCTCGGGGTCCGTCACGTCGGCGGCGACCACCTCGACCTCGGCCCGCCCGGCGAGCGGCACGGCGACCGCCCCCCGGGCCACCGCTCGCAGCCGGAGCGGCCGTTGGGCGAGCGCCCCGAGGACGACGGAGCCGACGAAGCCCGAGGCGCCCAGCACGGTGACGCGGGGGCGGCGCGCCGCCGCGACGGGGCCGCTCACGCCGTGTCGGCCGGCGGCCGGGCCGTGCCGACTCCCGCGTCGGACCGCCGGTACAGGGCCTGCCAGTAGTAGCTCCACGGGACGGCCCCGCCGTCGGCGACGGTCTCCCAGAGCGGCCCGGGGCGGTAGGACGAGAGGAACTTCGGCGCCAGTGCCTCGACGGCGCGGCTGTCGTGGATGTCGAGGACGTCCCGCAGCAGCCCGGTCGCCAGGGCCATCCGGACGACCTCCTCGCCCTGGGCGTGGTTGTCCAGCTCCTTCTCCAGGTACTTGCCGACCGGGTTGTTCACGTAGAGCGCCGCGCACCGGCGGTCGACCAGGTCGAGGTAGTTGAGCACCGTCCCGGGCGGCATCTCCGCGAACGAGTCGATGTTGAGGCAGAGTTCGAAGCGGCTCCCGCCGAGGGCCCGGTCCAGGTCGTCCGTGTCGTCGACCGGGACGAACCTGACACGCGCGAAGTCCTCGGGGGCGAGCACCCTGCCGAGGTACGCCCGCGACAGCGAGAGCACGCGGGCCAGGTCGACGATGCAGTACTCCTCGACGCGGTGGTTGGCGAAGATCGCGTGGCAGGTCCGGCCGTAGCCGGCGCCGATCTCCAGGACGCGGGCGCCGTCCAGCGGGAGGTGGCGGGAGATGAAGTCCAGTTCGTGGACGGCGAGCAGGTAGTCCATGCAGACCCGGTCGCCGTCGTGGGTCACGGTGATGGGCGAGCCGAGTTCGCGGCCGCGGATCCGGCGCAGGCGGGACCGGTTCTCCGGCGTGAGCCGCGTGGCGAGTTCGAAGATGAGCGCCTTGAGGTAGCGAACGCCGTTGACCTGCGGATCCCAGAGGGCGAGCTTGAAGTTCACCGGCTCGGACTTGAAGGATCCGAGCTCGGCCACGCCCTGCTCGGTCACCTTGACGGAGTTGTTGTATTCCCACAGTGCGCTGGGGGCGTACCTGTCATCCATGGCTGCCGATGCTAGGAGGCCCGGCCGACGGGGGCTTCCTCGATCGTGCTGTTCCCGGCCGGCCCGGCCGCCCGCCGCCCCCGCCGCCCCGAACACAGCACTCCGCGAGAAGTGCGGCCGTCCGCCGCGGTGCCAGAATCACCGGGATTCGTCCGAGCTCGGAGGGCCCGTTGCGCGTACTGTTCGTCACCGCACCGTTCCGCTCGCACCTCTACGTGCAGACGCCGCTCGCCTGGGCGCTGCGCACGGCCGGCCACGAGGTCCGGGTCGCCTGCTCGCCCCGCCTGACCGAGGACGTCGTCCGCACCGGGCTCACGCCCGTGCCGATCGGCGAGGAGGTCGACCTCGGGGACCTGATGGCGCGGTCGGAGCCGGAGCGCGCCCCGGCGGCGCCGGCCGGGGGCCGGAAGTCGCACCAGAGCGACTACCCCCTCGGCGACCCGACCGCCGAGCTGGCCTCCAACGCGGCCGGCTGGCGGACGCTGTTCAACCCCGACTCGTCCTTCGACGACCTGGTCGCGTTCGCCGAGCTGTGGCGCCCCGACCTCGTCGTCTCCGACACCTTCGTCCTCTCGGGCGCGCCCGCCGCCCGCCGGGTCGGGGCGGCGCACGCCCGCATGCTGTTCGGCGCGGACGGGCTCGGCCAGCTGCGCACGGCCTGCCGCGCGCAGTGGCGGGCGCAGGGCTCCGGTTGGGACGGCGTCGATCCGCTGCGGGAGTGGCTGGAGCCGGTGTTCGGCCGGTTCGGCGTGGAGTTCGACGAGGAGGCGGTCCTCGGGCAGTGGACGGTCTTCCCGATGCCCACCTGGGTCTGGCGCCCGGCCGGGATCCCGTACGTCCCGATGCGGCACGTCCCGTTCAACGGCCCGAGCGCCACGCCGTCCTGGGTGTACCGGCGTCCGGAGCGGCGGCGGGTCTGCTTCACCCTCGGACTGGCGCACCGGGAGGGCCGCGGCCACGGGGTGTCCGCCTCGCCGCGCGAGGTCTTCGACGCCATCGCGGACCTCGACGTCGAGGTGGTCGCGACCCTCGCCCCCGGTCAACTCCCGCCGGGGCTCCGCGTTCCCGACAACGTGCGGGTGGTCGACTTCGTCCCGCTCAACGACCTCCTGCCCACCTGCGCGGCCGTCATCCACAGCGGCGGGGCGGGGGCCTTCGCGGCCGCCGTCGAACACGCCGTCCCGCAGCTGATCGTGCCCAACGTGTACTGGAGCGAGAAGTGGTGGGGGCCGGTGGCGATGGCCTCCGGGCTGGAGGAGCAGGGCGCCGGCCGGTACGTCGCCGACGCCGACGGGCTGACCGGCGAGCTGCTCCGCTCCGAGCTGCGGCGGGTCCTGGAGGACCCGGCCTTCCGGGAGGGCGCCGCGCGGGTGTCCGCGCAGTCGGCCGCCCTGCCGAGCCCGCACGACCTCGTCCCGGTCCTGGAGGGGCTCACCGCCAAGCACCGTTACCCGGCCTGACCCCCGCACCGGCCCGCCGGGCCGCCCGCCCCGCCCCGGGACCGCCGGCTCACCGCCGGGCCGGGCCGCCCCGGGACCCGCCCGGCTGACGGACCCGCTCCGCCTGCGCCAGCAGGTAGCGCCGCTCGGGGTCGCTCTCGGTGCGCCGCGCCGCGGCCTCGTAGGCGGCCCCGGCCTCGGCGGGGCGGTCCGCGAGTTCCAGCAGATGGGCCCGGACGGTGTCGACCCGGTGGTTCTGCGCCAGCGCGGGGTCGTCCGCGACCTCGGCGAGCACCTCCAGCCCGGCGAGCGGGCCGTGGACCATGGCCGTCGCCACCGAACGGCTGAGCGTGACCACCGGGCTCGGCGCGATGCGCTCCAGGATGCGGTACAGCATCAGGATCTGCGGCCAGTCCGTCTCCGCGACGCCGGGCGCCTCCGCGTGCAGGGCGGCGATCGCGGCCTGCAACCGGTACGGGCCCGGCCCGAAGCGTTCGAGGGTCCGGGCCACCAGGGCGACCCCCTCCGCGATCGCGTCCCGGTCCCACCGGGTGCGGTCCTGGTCGGCGAGCGGGACGAGCGCGCCGTCCGGTGCGGCGCGGGCGTCCCGCCGGGCCTCGGTCAGCAGCATCAGCGCGAGCAGCCCCGCCACCTCGCCCTCCTGCGGCAGGGCGCGGTGCAGGTCGCGGACCAGGCGCAGCGCCCACGCCGTCAGGTCCGGGCGCACCACGTTCGACCCGCTGGACGCGGTGTGCCCCTCGTTGAAGATCAGGTACAGCACCTGGAGGACCACCTGCACCCGCGCGGCGCCCTCCTCGCCGACGGGCATCCGGAACCCGCCCCCGACCTCCTTCACCCGCTGCTTCGCCCGCCGGATCCGCTGGCTCATGGTGGCCTCCGGCACCAGGAAGGCACGGGCGATCTCCGCGGTGGTCAGCCCGCCGACCGCACGGAGCGTCAGCGCGGCCTGGGCCTGCGGCGAGAGCTCGGGGTGGCAGCAGAGGAACAGCAGGCGCAGGGTGTCGTCGGTGTCGCCCGGGCCGGCCTCGTCGGCCGGGGGGACGGCCGGCTCGCCGGCGGCCGACCGGGCCACCACCACGGCCTCGCGCCGGTGCCGGGCGCTCTCGCTGCGGATCACGTCCTGGAGGCGGCGGGTGGCGACGGTGAGGAGCCAGGCGACCGGGTCGTCCGGCACCCCGTCCCTCGGCCACTGCACGACCGCGGCGAGCTGCGCCTCCTGCATGGCGTCCTCGCAGTGGTCGAACTGCGTGGGGTGGCGGCGGGTGAGCAGGCCGAGCGCGCGCGGCGCCGACCGGCGCAGCAGTTCCTCGACGACGACCGCCACCCGGACCTCCCCAGCGTTGCGGTCCAGGCTAGCCGATCACCGCCCTCCGGACCCGGCCCGCCGGCACTCCCGGTAGTCGGGCAGCAGCCCGGCGGAGCGGGCCTCGGCGAGCGACGGCGCGTCCCGGTCGCGCGCCGAGAGGAGCGTCCGGGACGCCTCGGGGACGGGCAGGGCCAGCGCGGGGTCGAACGGCGACAGCGCCAGCTCGTTGCGCGGGACGTACTCCTGTGACAGCAGGTAGGACACGACGGTGTCGTCCTCCAGCGCGAGGAACAGGTGCCCCACGCCCACGGGCAGGTACACGGCGCGGTACCGGTCCGGGCCGAGCTCGACGGAGTCCCACCGCCCGAAGGTCGGGGACCCGACCCGCAGGTCGACGACGACGTCCAGGGCCCGCCCGCGCGGGCACGTCACGTACTTCTCGCAGCCGGGCGGGGTGGCCGTGTAGTGCACCCCGCGGAGCACCCCGCTCCGCGACCGGCTGTGGCTGGCCTGTCGGACGGCGAACAGCGTTCTCCCGGTGGCCGCGCGGAAGTCCGCCTCCTGGTAGCCGGACAGGAACTCCCCCCGGTCGTCGGGGAAGACGCGCGGGGTGAACTCCAGCGCGCCTTCGACCGCCAACTCCCGTACGTCCATGGCACTCCTCTCCTCGCGGGCCGGCCGGGGAAGGGCGTTCCCCGGCCGGGTGGGCCGCGGTCAGTCGACGCGTACCTCGGGGACGTAGCGGATCCACCGGCCGCCGGCCTCGCGGAAGCCGGTCTCCTTGGCCATGATCTCGTCCGCGTGGTTCCAGGCGAAGAGCAGCGCACAGTCCGGGTACGGGTCGGCGAACGCCTCGGCGGGGCGCACCGGGATGTGCGTTCCGGGGGTCAGGCGGCCCTGCTTGGCCGGGGTGGTGTCGCAGACGAAGGAGACCAGGTCGGGGCCGATGCCGCAGTAGTTGGCGACCGTCGCGCTCTTGGCCGTCGCGCCGTAGGCCACCACCGTGCGGCCCTCGTCGCGGAGCCGGGTGAGCAGCGCGAGCAGGTCGTCCCGGACCGCCGACACGGCGTCGGCGAAGCCGCGCAGGGTGTCCGGGGCCGCGAGCCGCCGTTCCTCCTCGTGGGCGAGCAGCTCGCCCACGGCCGGCGAGGGGCGCCGGGTGCCGGGCCGGGCGAGGGTGTACCTGATCTCCCCGCCGTGCACCGGCAGTCGGCGGACGTCGACGAGCTCGAAGCCGAAGCGTTCGGCCATCGCGTGGACGGAGCGCGCGGTGAAGAGGTAGAAGTGCTCGTCGTAGATCTGGTCGAAGGAGGTCTTCTCGACGACGTCGCCGAAGTACGGGTCCTCGAAGACGAACACGCCGTCGGGGGCGAGCAGTGCGTCGACGCCGCGGAAGACGGACTCCAGGTAGGGGATGTGACAGATGGTGTTGGCCGCGTAGATCACGTCGGCGGGCCCCTCCGCGCGCCGGACGTCGGCCGCGGTCGCCTCCTCGAAGAAGTCGCCGCGTACCCGCACGCCGGCTGCGCGCGCGACCTCGGCGACCTTGCGGGAGGGTTCGAAGCCGAGGTGGCGGACGCCGGCCTCGCCGACGGTCCGGAGCATCACCCCGTCGTTGCAGCCGATCTCGACGGCGAACGCGCTGTCGCGGGCCAGTTCCGAGGCCAGGAACTCGCCGGCGGTGCGGGCGAAGTGCTCGCGCATCACGGCCGACCCGGACGAGTAGTACGGGTAGTCCTCGTGGAACATCCGCTCCCTGGGCACCTCGTCGACCAGCTGCACCATGGTGCAGGCGGTGCAGCGGGCGACCCGGAGCCGGTAGAAGAACTCGTCGGCGACGGGCGTCCGCGCCGGGAAGGCGTCGGAGAGCGGTTGGCGGCCGAGGTCGAGGAACTCCTCGGTCGCCGCGCCGCAGATCCGGCACGGGTGCGGTGGGGCGGGCGGGGCGGGCGGCGCGGTGTCGATCCGGTCGGTCATCGTCGGGCCTCCATCGTCATCGTCGTCGGCACGGCTGCGGCTGCGGGCGCGGGGGAGCGGGAGGTCAGAGCCCGGCCAGGACCTCGCGCAGGGCCTCGATCACCCGGTCCTGGAGGTCCGGGGGCAGCGAGGGGTACATCGGCAGCGAGAAGATCTCGCCGGCGAGCCGCTCGGTCACGGGCAGCGCGCCCTCGCCCACGCCGAGGTGGCGGAACCCCTTCATGGTGTGGACGGGCCACGGGTAGCTGATGTTCAGGGCGATGTCGTGCCGGAGCAGTTCCTTCAGGACGAGGTCGCGCCGCGGGTGGCGCACCACGTAGAGGTAGTGGACGTGCTCGTTGCCGGGCGTGGTCCGGGGCAGCACCAGGCCGTCGGGGGCGGCGAGGTCGGAGAGGGCCTCCTCGTACCGGCGCGCCACGCTCCGGCGGCCCTCGATGTACGCGTCCAGGCGGGTCAGTTTGCGCCGGAGGATCTCGGCCTGCACCTCGTCCAGCCGGCTGTTGTGGCCGGGGGTGTCGACGACGTAGTAGGTCTCCTCCATCCCGTAGTAGCGCAGCCGCCGCAGCGCGCGGTCGGTGTCCGGGTCGCGGGTGACCACGGCCCCGCCGTCGCCGTACGCGCCCAGTACCTTGGTCGGGTAGAACGAGAAGGCGCCGGCGTCGCCCATGGTGCCGGCCGTCCGGCCGCGGTGGCGTGCCCCGTGCGCCTGGGCGCAGTCCTCCAGGACCGCCAGGCCGTGTTCGCGCGCCACCCGGAGCACCGCGTCCATGTCGACGCACTGGCCGTAGAGGTGGACGGGGACGATCGCCCTGGTGCGGTCGGTGACGGCCGCCGCTAGCAGGTCGGTGTCCATCAGGTAGTCGTCCTCGCGCACGTCGACGAAGACGGGCACCGCCCCCACGGCGTCGATCGCGACCACGGTCGGGGCGGCCGTGTTGGACACCGTGACGACCTCGTCGCCCGGCCCGACGCCGAGCGCCTCCAGCCCGAGGACGATGGCGTTGGTGCCGTTGTCGACCCCGACGCAGTGGTCCAGCCCGTGCCAGGCGGCGAACTCCGCCTCGAAGCCGCGCACGCTCGCGCCGAGCACCAGCTGCCCGGAGCCGAACACCGTCTCGACGGCGTCGAGCAGGTCCTCGCGTTCGTTCCGGTACTCCGGAAGGTAGTCCCATACCCGCGTTGTCATCTGCGCCCTCCTCGGTGGGTCAGCGCCGCCCGGCGGGGCGGGCGGCGCGGGTGCTCATGTAGTCGTCGTCCCGGTCGATGCGCAGCGCCCGCGCACTGAGGTGGTCGACGGCGTCGGGGTAGGTGTAGGGCTGCATGAACCACCCGGCCCGGACGTCCCGGTAGAGCCGGGCCAGGCTCGAACTCCCGGCGTACGAGGCGCCGCCGACGATGGTGAGGCAGTCGTTGACGATGTCGGGCGCGAGCCGGTTGAGCGTCAGCTTCGCGCACTGGAACGCCGTCATCATCCGGGGGCCGCGCACGGCCGGATCGGGCACGCCGGCGGTCAGCGCGTCGGCCTCGGCCAGGGCCGCGGCGGTGGTGGCGCGCGCCGCGTACAGGCGGGCCTCGACCTCGGCGACGAGCGTGCGGACGGCGGCGGGCGCGCCGGGGCGCTCCCGCTGCCACTCCACGGCGGCGTCCCGCGCGGCCCGGGCGACGCCCAGGTAGATGCCGAGCATGGTGATCGAGCTGACGGTCTGCCCGGCCAGCGCGGCGTCGCCGCGTTCCCCGACCGGGCCCCGCACCAGCACGTCGGCGTCCGGTACGGGGCACCGGTCGAAGGCGATGTCCCAGGTGCCGGAGGCGCGCATCCCGAGGCCGTCCCAGGTGTCCAGGACGGTCAGGCCGGGGGTGCCGAGGGCGACGAGGGGCGCCGCGAGGCAGGTGCGGCCGTCCGCCTCGACCAGGGCGTAGGCGAAGAAGTGGGTGGCCACCGGGGCCATGCTCACCAGCGTCTTGCGGCCGGAGAGCAGCCAGCCGCCGGAGCCGTCCGGCTCCAGCCGCGTCACGGTGCCCGGGGGGTCCTTGACGGCGCCGCACACCCGCGCCTCGCCGGTCGCCATGGCGCGCAGCACCCGCTCGGCGAGCGCCGCCGCCTCCGGCTTGCCGTTGCGCCACTCGTACGCCAGCGTCAGGCCCCGGCTGAACTGGACGTGCAGGGCGAGCGCCGTCGAGGCGTCGGCCCGGGCCACCTCCTGGAGCGCCAGGGCGACGTCGTGGAGGCGGTCCACGCCGAGCCCGCCGAGTTCCGCCGGGACGGTGCCGCCGAGCACGCCGGCGCGTGCGAAGCGTTCGAAGACCTCGACCGGGAAGGTGCCGGTCCGGTCCCGTACGTCGGCGTCGGCGCGGATCGCCGGCACCTGCTCCCGGACGAGGCCGAGCAGCTTGCGGCCCGCCTCGCTGACCGGCGCGGACAGGTCCGGGCGCGCGGCCTCGTTCGCGGCCTCCGTCAGCACAGTTCGCCTCCCGTTTCGTTCCGGCCGGGCATCGCGCTCGCACCGGCGGTTCAGAGGTACTGGGTGTTCGGCGCCTGGCCGCACAGCAGCCGGCCGTAGAGTTCCAGGTTGGTGTTCGGGTGCATGACGGCGTGCAGGTGGAGGGTCCGGACGTCCCGCTCGATCCGCTGGATCGGCACGTCCAGGTAGACCGAGGACGCCCCGCTCGCGGTGGCCAGGATGTCCACCGCCTCCTTGACGCGCGCGCAGACCGCGCCGGTCTCCAGGCGGGCCAGGGCGCGCTCCTCCAGCGTCCAGGGCTCGGCGGCGGCGTTCTTCGCGTCGACGAGGTCCGCGAGGCGGTAGCAGTGGAACTCCGCCTCGTCGATCTTCACCGCGGCCTCCGCGACCTGGAGGTGGGTCAGCGGCGCCTCGCGCTGGTCGGTGTAGTCGGTGTAGGTGATCCGCCGGTCGGGGAGGCGCTCGAAGAAGGCGTCCTTCGCGGCGATCGCGAGGCCGAGGGCGGTCGCGCTCACCGTCGCGCAGGCCGTCGGCATGATCGGGGCCCGGTAGATCTCCGAGCCGGCGTTGCTGCCCGCCCCGCCGCCGCCGATCATGACCGGCTCCATCGGGATGTAGCGCTCCGCGGGGACGAAGACGTCCCGCGCGACCGTGGTGACGCTGCCGGACCCGCGCAGCCCCACGGTGTGCCAGTCGTCGACCACCTCCAGGTCGGAGACCGGGATCAGCGTCATGATGGGCCGGGGGGCCGCGTCGGGGGTGAGCAGGACCGCCGCGTTGGTGTCCCAGGTGCTGTGCTGGACACCGCTGTTGAACTTCCAGGAGCCGTTGACGAGGATGCCGCCGTCGACCGGGACGGCGGTGGCCGTCGGGCTGATGATGCCGCTGACCAGGGCGTCCGGGGAGGCGAGGACCCGGTCCTGCACCTCGTCCGGGAACAGTGCGGCGACCCAGGCGCTGATCGACCAGACGCCGGCCGTCCAGGACGCCGCGCCGTCGGCGCGGGCCAGCTCCACCAGGAGCTCGGCCTGGGTGCGCATGTCGACCTCGAAACCGCCGAGGCGCCTGGGGATCCGGGTGCGGAGCAGGCCGGCGTCCGCCAGGACCGAGACGGTCTCCTTCGACAGGCGCCGGTTCTCGTCGCCCCAGGGCGCGTTGTTCCTCAGGACCGGCGCCACCTCGCGCGCCCGGCGGAGGATCTCGGCGCGGTCGGGGACGGCGGTCGTTGCGGTGGTGTCCGTCATGACGTGCTCTCCCTGGTGAAGGACGGGGCAGCGGAATTCGGGGCATGGCGGGGGCGGGTCCACCGGTCGCGCGGTGGCGGTCCCGCACCCCGTGGACGGCGTTGCGGGGGGATCGGAGCCGGGGGGATCAGAGCCGGACGGCGCGCGTGGTCAGCGCCGAGAGCAGGGTGCGGGCCTGGACGTTCACCCGCCCGCCGCGGGTCACCAGCGCGGAGAGCTGACCAGGTGTCACCCAGCAGTACCCGGGCGGTGGTTGGGACGGCGCCTGCGCTCCGTCCGCCTCCACGATGGCGTAGCGGCTCACCGCGTTCAGGAAGCGGCCGCCCTCCTCGGAGTGGAGGGCCGAGTAGCGGACGCGGGAGGGCGCGGCGGTCTCGACGACGTCCAGGAAGTGGTGGCGGGGCCCGCGGGGGCGGCCGCGGTGGTGCTCCGGGGTGCACTGCACCGTCGGCGCGAGTTCCGCGATCTCCTGGAAGCCGACCTCCACGCCGGCCCGGGCCAGCAGGTGCGGCACGCCCGAGAAGTACCGCAGCACGAAGGCGCTCAGCCCCAGCCGTACGGGTTCGACCAGCGGCTGCGTCCACTGGGCCACCTCGCGGCTGCCCGCCTCGACGGCCACCGCGACCACGCGGAAGTGGCGGTCCGGGACCCGGCGGATCGCGTGCGCGGTCCGTATCCAGCCCCCGGTTTCGCGCAGCGGGACGCGCCGCACCCGCAGCGAGCGGCGGGCCCGCTCCGCGGCCAGCCAGCCCTCGATGTGCTCCACGGAGATCAGCCCGCTCGCTCCCGAGACGGGGAGGGGGAGGCAGGAGAGCACCGTGCGGGCGTCCATGTTGACGAGGTTGTCGCGGTGCAGCAGCGCGGCGATCCGGTCGAGGGTCAGCCAGCGGAAGTTCTCGGCGACCGGCACCTCCTCGTCGACCAGCACGATCGTGTTCCGGTTGAACTTCCGGTTGAACCAGTCGCCGTGCTCGGACTGCAGCACGTCCGCGACGGGACGCCCCCGGGACGGATCGAGGAAGTACTCCAGGTAGGCGACCGGCGCGCCCTTGTGCACGCCGGTGTAGTTGCTGTGGGTCGCCTGCACGGTGGGGGAGAGCTGGACGATGTTGGGGTTGCCCGGCTCCATCTTCGCCTGCATCAGGTAGTGGCGCACCCCGCCGAAGTCCTTGGCGATGATCCCCAGGATGCCGACCTCGGGCTGGTCGATGATGGGCTGGCGCCAGGTCGGCACCGGGCCGTCGGCCGTCTCCACCTCGACGCCCTGGATCGAGAAGAAGCGCCCGCTGTCGTGCACCAGGTCGCCGGTGTCCGGGGCGAAGGACCACCCGCGGAGCCGGTCGAACGGGATGCGCTCGACCCGGAAGCGGTCGGCCCGCACCCGGGCGGACAGCCAGTGCGCTATCTCGTCGGCCGAGGCGCCCGGACCGTCCCGGCCCGGTGCCGCGGCGGGGCGCCGGGTGAGGGCCGGAAGCCGGGTTCCGATGCCTCCACGAACCGTACCGATGGTGCTCAACTCCACGTCCTTTCAGGGGAATCGGCTGTCACGGGAATCGGCGCGGAGGTCACCCCGGGGGGCCGGCCCCGGCCGGGCGGCGCGAACCGCCCGGCCGGAACGCGCTAGGACGGGAGTTCCACCGACATCGCGTGGCGGAAGACGTTCCCGGGGTCGTACCGCTTCTTGACCGCCTGCAGCCGGGCGTAGTTGTCCCGGTAGTACAGCGTCGTCCAGGAGACCCCGAAGTCGTTCAGCTTCGGGTCCAGCAGGTCGACGTCGGGGTAGTTGATGTAGCTCCCGGAGTTCCGCTCGTCCGGGAGCGGGACGCCGCCGGTGGCGGCGTAGACGTCGCGGTAGAAGGAGCGGACCCAGTCGAGGTGCTCGGCGCCCGAGCCCCCCTCCCAGTTCCCGGTGGAGTAGACGGCCTTCACGATCGCGTCCCGCTGGGCCGTGGCGGTGGCGTCGGCGGGCAGCGCGTTGACCTGGCCGCCGAACCCGGAGAGGCCGAGGTTCGCGGCCGGGTTGTGGTAGTCGGTGCTGCTCAGGTACCTCCAGATGACCGCTATCTGCTCGTCCGTGTACCCCTTGCGGAGGTCCCCGGCCTTGTGCTTGTAGTTCCCGGACGGCTCGTAGGGCCAGTTCTGCGGGGACATCCAGGGGATGACCTGGTCGGTGTCGATCACGGGCGTGGCGCCGACCCCGGCGGTGAGGAAGTCGACATGGGTGTTCAGTCGCTCCGACGCGCCCGGGAGCGCGTCGTCGATGACGGAGATCAGGCCGAGCATGCCCCCCGAGCGGTGGAAGAGCTGGAGGACCCCCCAGATGTCGCAGGCCGGCGTGCCGGGATCGCTGTTCCGCTCGTACCAGGTGCCGTAGTTGCGGATCAGCGTGCCGAACGACGCCTCGTCCATGCCGTCCCAGGAGTACATCACCGTCCGCCGGCGCGCGTTGCCGGGGGCCTTCGGCAGCAGGTCCGCCGGCCGGTCGGAGCGCACGCCCCGGCTGCGCAGCCAGAACCGGGTGACCACGCCGAAGCTGCCGCCCCCGCCGCCGGCGTGCGCCCACCACAGGTCCCGGTTCGGGTCGCCCTCCTCACGGGTGGCGACGACGGTGCGGGCCCTGCCCTTCTCGTCGACGACCACCACCTCCACCGCGTACAGGTGGTCCGCCACCAGGCCGTCCCGGCGGGAGAGGTGGCCGTAGCCGCCGCCCGTCAGGTGCCCGCCGATCGCCACGTCCATGCAGGCCCCGGCCGGCAGGGTGACGCCCCACTCCTTGAAGAGGGTGCGGTAGACGTGCCCGAGCGTGGCGCCCGGACCTATCGCGAAGGCCCGGCGCTCCGGGTCGTGGCGGACCTCGTCCAGCAGCGACAGGTCGATCAGCGTCTCGACCTCCGGAGCGAAGGTGAAGCCCTCGAAGCAGTGGCCGCCGCTGCGCACCCCGATCCGCTTCCCGGCCCGCACCGCCTCCTCGACGACGGCGACGACCTGCTTGGTGCCGTGCACCACGCGCACCGAGTCGGGGCGGCCGACGAACCGTTGGTTGTGGCCGATGGTCAGGCTGCTGTACCGGCTGTCCTCGGGGCGGACGACCGTCCCGTCGGCCCGGGCCGGGGCGAGACCTCCGGGATCCGTCACATCACTCACGTACTACCTCCGGAAACAGTGGGCGGAGTTGTCTCCCCGGCGGCTCTCGGCGAAGCCTCCGCACGTGGGCGCGGACCGGCGCGGTGACCGGGACGGCCACGCGGCGGCACGTCGAGGCCCGGGGGTTCGTTCGACGAACTCCGTCAGCGTACAGGTGAGTTGACGAACCATGAGATCGATCCGATCGGACCCCGGACGCTGCGGACCCGACCGGTCCCCGACACCGTCCAGCACAGCCGTCCCTCCTCGCCCGTCGCCCCGATCGGCTCCAGACGCATCGTCGTCCGTCGCAGGGGCCCCTGTCTTCTCGTGGATTGCGCAGGAGGGACAGCAAGCCGGGAGGTGCCGTCCGGCCGCTCGGTTTGTGAAGCTGGCGGCCATTCGTCACCCGGGCGGGGAAGGACACCCATGGCTCAGCAGACCGACAGCACCGCCACCGCCGCGCTCCCCGAGTCCGGCCGGCGCCGCGACTCCGGCGGGCGGGACGAGTCCGGCGGAGCGGGCGCGGACGGCGGGCGGGGCGCGGGGCGGGCCTCCGCCCGCCGGTGGGCCGCGCTGCTCGCCCTGCTCGTCGGGCTCTTCCTCGTCGACGAGCTCCCGCCCTACCTGCGCTTCGATCCGGCGAAGGCGCGCATCAACCTGGACCCCCAGGTCCCGTGGCACTACGCGGTCCTGGTGGCGCACATCGCCTTCGGGTCGATCGCGCTGGTCACCGTCGTGCTCCAGCTGTGGCCCGGGCTGCGGCGGACCCGCCCGCGGGTGCACCGGCTCAGCGGTCGGCTCTACGTGTACGCCGGCGCCCTGCCCTGTGCCGTCACCGCGCTGGTGATCATGCCGCTGATGCCCGAGTGGCGCGGCGACATCGGGATCGCGCTCCAGGCGCTGCTGTGGATCGCGACCACGGTGGCCGGGACGGTGGCGGCCCGCCGGCACCGCTGGGCCGAGCACCGCCGGTGGATGCTGCGGAGCTTCGCGCTCGCCGCCGGCGTGCTGTGGGGCCGCGCCATGGTCGACGTCATGGTCCACACGGGTGCGCCCGTCCCGCTCGACTACCTGTTCGAGGTCGCGCGCTGGCTCGGCTGGATGGTCAACCTCGTCCTCGTACAGCTCTGGCTGGACCGGAAGCCGCGGCGACGGCTCCCGGTGTCCGCCTGAGGGAAGGGCCGCCGGGCCCCTCCGGTCACGCCTCCGGCCCCACCATGGGCCTGATCTCCACCCGGGCCAGCCGGGCGTCGGGAATGCGGGCGGCGATCTCCGCCGCCCGCTCCATGCCGTCGCAGTCGACGATGTCGTAGCCCGCCAGGTGCTCCTTGACCTCGGCGAACGGACCGTCCACGACCTGCACCGCGCCGTTGCGGACCCGCACCGCCCGGCTCCGCTCCGGGGGAGCCAGCACCGAGCCGCCGACCCACTCCCCGGACGCCTCCAGTTCGCCGATCAGCGCCGCGTGCTCGGGGCCGAGCGAGGCCCGCTCCGCCTCCGTGAGCGCTTCCCACACCACCGGGTCGCTGTAGATCAGCAGCATGTACTTCACGCACGTCCTCCGCGGCCTGTTCCGGAACTTCGTGGACGACGATAGCGAAGCGGATGTCGGATCGCAGGCCGCGGCTCCGACCCCGGGGTGACGGACGCCCTCCGGGGGCGGTCCCGTCCCGTACAACCCGACTCTGGAGGACGTACCCATGACCTCGCCGACGACCGCGGCCTCCCCGCCGCGAGCGGGGCGCCGCGAGTGGACGGGCCTGGCGGTTCTCGCCCTGCCCACACTCCTGCTCGCGCTGGATCTCAGCGTGACCTACCTGGCGCTGCCCAGCCTGACCGACGACCTCGGGGCCGGCGCCACCGAGCAGCTGTGGATCACCGACGTGTACGGCTTCCTGACGGCCGGCTTCCTGGTCACCATGGGCACGCTGGGTGACCGCGTCGGCCGCCGCAAGCTGCTGCTGTACGGCGCGGTGGCCTTCGGGATCGCCTCGGCGGTGGCCGCCTGGTCGACCAGCCCGGGCATGCTGATCGCGGCGCGCGCCGCGATGGGCGTCGCCGGGGCCACCCTGATGCCCTCCACGCTCGCGCTGATCAGCAACATGTTCCAGGACCCGCGGCAGCGCGGCATGGCCTTCGCCGTGTGGATGAGCTGCTTCATGGGCGGCGCGGCCGCCGGGCCGGTCATCGGCGGCGCGCTGCTCAGCCACTTCTGGTGGGGCTCGGTGTTCCTGCTGGCCATCCCGGTGATGGTGCTGCTGCTGGCCGTCGGCCCGGTGTTCCTGCCCGAGTACCGCTCCCCGCAGGTCCGCGGCGCGGACCCGCTGAGCGTCGCCCTGTCCCTGCTGGCGATGCTTCCCCTGGTCTACGGCATCAAGGACATGGCCCGGGACGGGGTCCAGCCGCTGGGCGCGGCCGCGGCCGTCGCCGGCCTGGCCTTCGGGGCCGTGTTCGTGGCGCGGCAGCGCCGGCTCGACGACCCGCTCCTCGACGTCCGGCTCTTCAAGCGGCTCGCGTTCACCGCGGCGCTGGTGATCCTGATGCTCGGGGTGGCCACCCAGGGCGGGGTGATGTTCCTGATCAGCCGGTACCTGCAGTCGGTCGAGGGGTTCACCCCGCTGCACGCGGGCCTGTGGCTCGTCCCGTCCTCGCTGGCGATGGTGGTCGGGAGCATGCTGGCGCCGCTCGCCGCACGCCGGTTCACCCCCCGGGTGGTGATCGCTGCCGGCATGGGCCTCGCCGCGGTCGGCTTCGCGCTGCTCGCCGTCCTGGACACCTCGGACGGGCTGTCCCAGCTGGTGGGCGGCATCATCCTGGTCTTCCTCGGGATCGGGTTCGTGGGCGCGCTCGGCCAGGACCTCGTGGTGGGTTCCGTGCCCCCCGCGAACGCCGGGGCGGCGGCGGCGCTCTCGCAGACCAGCGGCGACTTCGGCATCTCGCTGGGGGTGGCCGCGCTGGGGAGCATAGGAGCCGCCGTCTACGGTGCCCGGATGGACGGCTTCAGCCCGTCCGGGGCCCCGGCCGGCGCGCTCCCCGACGTCCGGCAGAGCGTCGAGGCCGCCGCGCAGGAAGCCGGGCGGCTGTCCGGGGACGCGGGCGCGCGCCTGCTCGAGCACGCGCGCGAGGCGTTCACCTCGGGCCTGAACGCCGCCGCCGTGGTCAGTGCCGTCCTGGTCGCCGCCCTCGGTGTCCTGGCGCTCGGCGCGCTCGGGTCGCGCTCCGCGGCCGGGGCGGTGTCCCCGGCGGCGGAGGAGTCGCCCGCACCGACCGCCACGGCCGTGGAATGACCCGCCGCAGCAGAGCGCCGCGGAACACCGCGGCCCGGAACACCGCGGCACGGAACACGGCAGTACGGAGCACGGCAGTACGGAACACCGCAGTACGGAACACCGCACCGCACGAGAGGAAGAACGGCACCATGGACACGGAACCGCAGTCGGAGCTCCCCCAGGTCGTCGGGCGGGAGGAGTGGCTCGCCGCCCGCAGGGAGTTCCTGGTCAGGGAGAAGGAGTTCACGCACGCCCGGGAGGCGCTGAGCGCCGAGCGCAGGCGGCTCCCGATGGTCCGGGTCGAGGAGGACTACGTCTTCGAGGGCCCCGACGGCAAGGCGTCCCTGGCCGACCTCTTCGAGGGACGCCGGCAACTGATCGTCCATCACGTGATGTTCGACCCGGAGTGGGAGGAGGGCTGCCCCAGCTGCCGGTTCCAGATCCGGGAGATCGGGTACCTGCCGCACCTGCACGAGCGGGACACCACGCTGGTGCTGGTCTCCCGCGCGCCGCAGGAGAAGATCCGCCGGTACAAGGAGCGGATGGGCTGGGACATCCCGTACTACTCGTCGTACGGGAGCCGCTTCAACTACGACTTCCACGCCACGCTGGACGAGTCCGTGACCCCGCTCCTGATCAACTTCCGGACCAGGGAGGAGCACGAGGCCGCCGTCGGCCCATGGGACATCTGGGGCCACGAACTCCCCGCGGTCAGCGTCTTCCTGCGGGACGGCGAGGAGGTCTACCACACTTACTCGACCTTCTCGCGCGGGCTGGACATCCTCCTCGCCGTCCACAACTACCTGGACCTGACGCCGCTGGGCCGGCAGTTGGGATGACCGCGCCGGTGCGCCGCCGGCCCCGCGTCACGGACGCGGGGCCGGCGGCGCCGGAGCGGAACCGGTCAGAAGACGTCGAAGTAGTCCCCGATCCACAGCCCCCGGCCGGCGTCCACCGTCCGCAGGTCCGAGGCGCGGTAGTCGGCGAGCCGGATGCAGCGGAAGTCGAAGCTCACCCGGGTCGAGTCGGTGTCGTTCACCTTGTTCCCGTGGTTCCAGCCGACCGCGTCGAAGACCAGCAGCTGCCCCACGTCGAGTTCGGTCGCCGCGTAGTCCTCCGACCCCTGCTCCCGCTCGACCCACACGGAGTTGGTCCCCCAGGCCCGGGTCAGCGGCAGCCAGAAGTTCACCTCGCCGTCGGCGTGGTGGTAGTCGCCGTCCTTGTGGAACTCGCCGACCGCGACATTTCCCGGGAAATGGATCCGGAAGGTGGGAACGCGCTGGAAGCAGAACTCGTCGGTGCCGAGCACGTCCGGCACGAAGGATTTCACGAAGCCGCGGTACAGGTCCCGGAGCCTGGGCTCGAACTCCCGGTAGAAGGCGGCGTGGAACTCCGTGGACTGGTCGGTCCGCCAGGTGAGCAGCTCCATCGGGGCGTCCGGCCGCAACGCGCTCAGGTCCTCGGTCCGGTAGATCGACCGCACCGCCGCGGCGAAGTCGAACACGGCCGGATCGTACTCGTAGGTCTTCGGCTGCATGCTCTCCCACACTCCCCGAATTCTCCTGGCGGATGGCGGACAATGCCTCCTGTTCGAGAAGCTAGCGCAGCGTCCCTTCTCCACCAAGACGTTCCGAACGGCAAGAGCACGACGGGAGAAAGCGGTCCGGAAAGAGTTCGGGTGCCCGGCGCCGGACTATTCCGGCCCCGCCGGGTCCACCACCGGCACCACCTCCTCCCGCAGCCGCCGGGCCGAGGCCGCCACCGATCCGGCGGCGGCCTCCCGGGTGTCGCCGACACCGACCATCAGCCCCACCAGCTGCGCCTCCAGCAGGCGGTCGGCGTCGCAGGGCTCGATCAGGTAGCCGCCGAGCTCCAGGACGACCAGGCCGTGCACCGCCGACCACATCTGGTGCGCCACCAGTTCCGGGTCCGCCGGGCGGAACCGGCCCGCCCCGACGCACCGGGCCGCGCACTCGGTCACACCGGCCAGCGTGTAGCGGCCGTACTGGCGGTCCTCCTCGTCGAGCGAGAACCCGGCCAGCGAGGAACCGCCGAACATCACCGCGTACAGGTGGGGGTTGGCCAGCGCGTTGCACCGGTAGGCACGGCCCAGCAGCGCGAGGTCGCACACCGGGTCGTCACTGGGCCGCACCTGGGTGAAGTGCTGCTGGAGCCGGGCGAACCCCTCGTGGACGATGGCCCGCGCCAGCCCGCGCATTCCGTTGAAGTGGGTGTACAGGGCCATCGTCGAGGTGCCGACCTCGCTCGCGATGCGGCGGGTGGACAGTGCCTGCGGCCCCTCCTCCGCCAGCAGCCGGGCGGCGATGGTCACCAGCCCCGGGCGGGCACGGGGATCCGAGCGACGCGGACTCATGTCCCCAGTCAACCAAAACGCCGTGGTGCCGGAACCGGTCGCGGGTCCACAACTCCCGATCCCAGCACACTGCGAGAAGCGGCCCTCAGGACGCCCGGCGTAGCTTCCCAGTCACCCGGCGCGACCGCCGCCCCCGACCGAAAGGCCGCCCCGTGTTCTCCAGACCCCTCGGCGCCGCGATGCTCCTGTACGCGGGCAGCGCGATCGTGCTGGTCTCCTCCGCACTGGCCTTCCACCACGCCTTCGCCATGGACCCCGCGATGCCGATGCCGATGCAGATGGAGATGGCGCACGCCCCGGCCGACGCCGGACGGAAGCTCGGCGGCATGCCGCTGGCGGAGATGCCGGAGATGTTCACCGCCTTCGCCGGACTGCTGCTCGTGGTGGCCGGCGCCGCCCTGCGCGGACGGCCGCGCTCGGCCCCGACCGAACTCCGTGGCGGCCGGCGCGGCCGGCTGCTGATCGCCGTCATCGGTACGGCCGCCCTGACCGTCGACATCAGCAAGACCTCCACGCTGGGCTTCGTCATCCCCGGCATGCGGGCCGACTACGGCCTCGACCCCCGGACGGCCTCCCTGCTGGCGGTCTGCGGACTGACCGGGACGGCGGCCGGGGCACTGCTGTTCGGTGTGCTCACCGACCGGATCGGCCGCCGCAGCTCCTACCTGATCGCCACCCTCGGCTTCACCGCCACCAGCATGTGCGGCTCGATGCCCACCTTCCGCGGGAACCTGCTGATGTGCGGGCTGATGGGCCTGGCGGTCGGCGGCCTCGCCCCGCTGCTGATCACGCTGCTCACCGAGGCGGTCGGCGGGCGGGTCCGCGGCTCGGTGGTGGTGGCGCTCTCCGTCGTCGCCACCGCCGTCGGCTACCTGATCGCCGCCGGCTCGGCCCTGTGGCTGGAGCCGGTGTTCGGCTGGCGGATCCTCTGGCTGATCGGCGCCCCCACCGGCGCCGTGCTGGCCGTGCTGACGCCCTTCGTTCCCGACTACGTGGCGCTCTCCGCCCCGGCGGCGCGGAGCGCACCGGCCCCGCGGCGGGACTCACGGTCCGCGCGGGCCCTCACCCACGGCCTCCAGCGGGCGTTCGCCACCCTGATCGGCCTGCTCACCTTCGGCCTCACCACCTGGGTGCCGAGCCTGGCCCGGATCGGCGGTGTGCCGGTGCGCACCGCGAACCTGATGCTGACCGTGGCGGCGGTGGTGATGGTCCCGTGCGCCCTGCTGCTGATGCTGGGCTACCGCCGGTTCGGCCCGACCAGCATGGCGGCGGGCCTGGCCACCGTCACCGCCGTGCTGCTGCTGGCGCTCACCGCCAGCGGCGCGGTGGCGCAGGTGGGCTGGATCTGCGCGGGCGCGCTGGTGGCGGCGCTGTTCTCGGTGAACTCGATGGCCGCGATCTTCCTGCCGATCGCGGCCGACCTGGCCGATCCGGAACGGCGCGGCCGGACCACCGGCTGGGTCTCCTTCTTCAACCGGCTGGGCGGCCTGTGCGGGCCGCTGCTGCTGGCGGGCCTGGTGTCCTCGGCCTCCGACGTCCTGCTGGCGGTCTCCGTGCTGGCGCTGCTGTGCGGCGCGGCCGCCTGGTACATCAGCCGCCGGAGCCGGCTCGCGGCCCCGGCGCTCGGCGCGGCCTCCGAGTGACGGGGCGCGGGTGACAGGGGCGCGGGTGCGGCCGGTGGCAGAGCACGGGCGGAGAAGCCCGCCGATCTCCGGGAGCAGATACTGGATTCGCCCAACTCGCCATGGTTCGAGGCGGATTGGGAGTGCGCCGGGCATCCGGCCGGTTCCGCTCAACGGAAGGAAGAGGCATGGTCGACCGACAGGACGTGATCTCCGCGCTGGTGCTGGACGGCGAGGCCGTCGACGCGCTGGTGGCGAACCTGCCCGAAGCCGACTGGGCACGCCCCACGCCGGCCCCCGGCTGGACCGTCGCCCACCAGGTCGCCCACCTCACGGCCACCTTCAGGCTGGCCGGACTCGCGGCGGGCGACCCCGAGGCCTTCCGGGCGGTCGCCGCCGGCATCGGGCAGGACATGGACGGTGCGGTGCAGCAGGCCCTCAAGCCCTACCTGGCGAAGGCGCCGAAGCTCCTGCTGGAGAGCTGGCAGACCGAGCGCCGGGCCGCCGAGGAGGCCCTGGCGGCCGTTCCGGCGGACCGGCCGCTGCCGTGGCTGGTCCGCCCGCTGACGGCCCCCGTGCTCGCCGCCGCCGGCATGATGGAACTGTTCGGCCACGGCCAGGACATCGCCGACGCGCTCGGGGAGCGCCGCGAGCACACCGACCGGATCCGCTACCTGGTCGAGTTCGCCGTCCGCACCTGGGACTTCGGCTACCAGGCCCGCGGGCTCACGCCGCCGGAGACAACGTTCCGTTTCGAGATCACCGCTCCGTCGGGCGCTCGGTGGGAGTTCGGCCCCGCCGACGCGGAGCAGCGCGTCAGCGGACCCGCCGTCGACTTCTGCCTGCTGGTGACCAGGCGCCGGCACCGCGACGACCTCGCCCTGACGGCCCGTGGCGAGGACGCCGAGGCCTGGCTCGACCTCGCCCAGGCCTACCGCGGCCCGGCCGGTCCGGGCCGCACGCCCGGCCAGTTCCGGTCGACCGGGCACTGACCGGGCACTGACCGCAAGCGCCACCGGGTCCGCGGCACCGGGCGGGGGTGCCGCGGACCCGCGCGCACGCGCGCTCCGGGCGAAGGCCGACAGCGCGGCGGCGCACCAGCACGGGGACCGCCACCCGTCCCACACCCGACAGAAGGGACCGTCATGGGCACCCGTACCGACGAATGCGCCGTGGTTCTCGGCGGAAGCATCGCAGGCCTGTTGGCAGCGAGGGTGCTCGCCGAGTCCTATCCCCGGGTCGTCGTCGTCGAACGCGACCGGATCCTCGGCGTCCGCGGGCCGCGGCGCGGCGTCCCGCACGGCAACCACGCCCACGGGCTGGTCGCCCGCGGCCACCAGATCATGGAGTCGCTGTTCCCCGGCCTCACCGACGAACTGGTCGCCGCCGGGGTGCGGCCCGGCGACTTCAGCGCCGACATCCGCTGGTACTTCAACGGGCTGCGGCTGCGGCCGGCGCACACCGGCCTGCCGTCCGTACCCGCCACCCGGCCGGTGCTCGAACACCACCTGCGCGAGCGGGTACGGGCGCTGCCGGAGGTGACGTTCCTGGAGGAACACGACGTCATCGCCCCGGTGACCGACACCACCAGGCGCCGGGTCACCGGGGTCCGGGTGCAGCGGCGCGCCCCCGGGAGCACGGAGCGCACGCTCTCCGCGCACCTGGTCGTCGACACCACCGGCCGCGGCTCGCGCACCCCGCGCTGGCTGGCCGACCTCGGGTACGAGGCACCCCCCGAGGAGCGGATCGAGATCGACCTGGCGTACACCACCCGCCACTACCGCCTCAAGGGGGATCCGTTCGGCAGCGACATCGCCATCATCCCCGCCGCCACGCCCTCGCACCCGCGCGGGGCCTTCTTCTACCGGGTGCCCGGCGAGGACAACCGGGTGGAGCTGTCGGTGACCGGGATCGTGGGCGACCACCCGCCCGTCGACCCCGAGGGGTTCCACGCCTTCGTCCGCTCGCTGCCCGTCCCCGAGATCCACGAGGCGATCCGCGACGCCGAACCGCTCGACGAGCCCCTGCGGTTCCGCTTCCCGGCCAGTGTCCGCAGGGACTACCACCGGCTGGAGCGCTTCCCCGCCGGGCTGGTCGTCCTGGGCGACGCGGTGTGCAGCTTCAACCCGGCCTACGCCCAGGGCATGACCTCCGCCGCGCTGCAGGCCCTGGTGCTGCGGCGGCACACCGCGGGGCGGCGGCTGCCGAACCCCCGGGCCTACTTCCGCGACGTCGCGCGGGAGATCCGGGCCCCCTGGTCCTTCGCCGCGGTGACCGACCTGGGCTACCCGGGCGTCGCGGGCCGCCGCACCCCGCAGACCCACCTGGTCAACCGCTACGCGGCGCTGGCCCAGCGGGCGGCGGTCCACGATCCCCGGATCACCGAGGCACTGGTGCGGATCGCCGGACTGGTGGCCACCCCGCAGTCGCTGATGCACCCGCGCACCCTGCTGCGGGTGCTGCGCGCCGCCCGCCGGCCCGTCCCGCCCCCGGCCGGCGCCCACGCGGGCGCTCCGGAGCTCTCCGGCCGGAACTGAGCCGGCGGCGGCCGATCGGAACGGGCCGCCCGCCGGCACGGCCGCGCCCACCGGTACGGCCGCCCGCCGGAACGGCCGCGCCCGGCACCGGACTCCCGGTGCCGGGCGACTCCGTGAACGGTCCGCTCAGCGGACCCGACGCGCGAACTCCCGGACGTCGTCGACGAACAGCCCGGGCTGCTCCAGGGCGGCGAAGTGCCCGCCGCGGTCGAACTCGGACCAGTGGGCGAGGGTCGGCAGGATCCGTTCGGCCCAGCGCCGGACCGGCCGGACCGCGTCCTCGGGGAACACCGCCACCCCGACCGGTGCGGACAGCGGCCAGGGGCCGGCCCAGGTGCGGAGGAAGTCGGCGTCCAGCCGGTTGGACTCGTAGTAGAGCTGGGCGCTGGAGCCGGCGGAGGCGGTGAACCAGTAGATCGCCACGTCGGTCAGCAGCCGGTCCCGGTCGACGACGTCCTCGGGAACCGTCCCGGCCGCCGTCCACTCCATGAACTTCTCGACGATCCAGGCGAGTTGGCCCACCGGCGAATCGGTCAGGCCGTACGCGAGGGTCTGCGGCCGGGTGGATTGGATCTTCCGCCAGCCGGCCCCGTCCTGCTCGAAGTACCCGGCGAACTCCAGCCGGGCCCGGTCCGCCGGGTCCAGCCGGGCGAACTCGGCCGGGTCCTGCGGCGGGAAGGTGGCGAGCATGTTGAGGTGGACGCCGGCCACGTGCTCCGGGTCGGCCAGGCCCAGCTGCAGCGAGACCGGCATGCCCCAGTCGCCGCCCTGGACGAGGTACCGGTCGTAGCCGAGCCGGCGCATCAGCTCGGCCCAGGCCCGGGCGACCCGGGCGGTGTCCCAGCCGGCCTCCCGGGGGTGGCCGGAGAAGCCGTAGCCGGGCAGCGAGGGTATGACCAGGTGGAACGCGTCGGCGGGATCGCCGCCGTGGGCCCGCGGATCGGTCAGCGGGCCGATCACGTCCAGGAACTCCGCCACCGAGCCGGGCCAGCCGTGGGTGACGACCAGCGGCAGGGCGTCCGGCTCGGGCGAGCGGACGTGCAGGAAGTGGACGTCCACGCCGTCGACTTCGGTCAGGAACTGCGGGAAGGAGTTGAGGTGCGCCTCGGCCTTGCGCCAGTCGAAGCCGGTGCGCCAGTACTCGGCCAGTTCCTTCAGGTAGCCGAGCGGCACGCCGCGCCGCCAGCCGGCGCCGGGGAGTTCGCCGGGCCAGCGGGTGGCCGCGAGCCGGCGGTCCAGGTCGTCGAGGGCTTCTTGCGGGATGTCGATACGGAAGGGACGCATCCGAGTCCTCTCAGCGGGACCGTGCGCCGACCCGGGCCGGCGCCGGAGGGGTGGCGGCCGGCGTACCGGCCGGTCCGTGCGGGGGTGCCGCAGCCGTACGGCACCGTCCCGCACGGCACTGTACCGGCCGCGCGGCGCCCCGGAGCGTCGATCGGCCGGGCCGCCGGGGGAGGGCCGGCGGTCGGTGCGGAGCCGGGGCCGCCGCGCGGTCTCCGGGGGGAGAACAGGCGACGGCCCCGCCGCTCCGGCTCCGGGCTCAGGCGGCGACGGGGGTGTTCTGGTACGAGGCGATCCGCCAGTCGGCGCCCTGCCTGGCCAGCACCCAGGTCGCCCGGATCGCCCGCTCGGGCGTCACCTCGGTGTCCCCGGGGGCCAGCACGCCGCCCTTGGTGACCAGGACGGCCACGTCGTCGGCCAGCGGGCGGACCGACTGCGGCTCACCGGTGACCTGGGTGCCCTTGAACGGGCCGGCGAACGCCTGCGCCATGAAGGCGCGGATCTGCTCGCGGCCGGTCAGGTAGACGTCCCCGGGCAGGATCAGCGTCGCGTCGTCGGTGAAGACCGCGGCGAAGCCGTCGGCGTCGTGCCGTGCCCAGGCCGCGATGATGAGTTCCGGGACGGCGCGCAGCGCGGCGACGTCGGCGGCGGTGGGCGGGGGAGTGGCGGACATGGCTCTCTCCTTATCCGGCGGTTCCCGGCCGCGATCACCACGGCCCGGTGACGGCCAGCGTCACACCGGGCCGTCGGCCGCCGCATCTTCCCGATTGCGCTGGGCGGCCGCCCAGCCGCCGGCCGGGGGGGACGCCGCAAGCCGGGAGATGCGGGCACCCCGCGCGGGTGCCAGCCTCGACAGGGCCGGTCAACGGCCCTGGCCCCGCTGCCGCGTGGCCCCGCGACCCGGCGACTCCCTGACTCCGCCCGCGCCCCGCTCCGACCGCCTGGAGGCTTCCGTGTCACTCCCCGCCCCCGTCGTCATCGACCGAGCCGGACGTGACATCCACGCGGAGGGCGCCCGGATCCGGGCGAACGGCCCGGTCGCCCGGATCGAACTGCCCGGTGGCGTACCGGCCTGGTCGATCACCGGCCAGGACGTCGCCCGGCGGGCCCTGGCCGACCACCGCCTGTCCAAGGACCCGCGCCGGCACTGGGCGGCGTTCGCCGAGGGCCGGATCGGCGCGGACTTCCCGCTCATCGGCTGGGTGCTGATGGACAACCTCACCACCCGCTACGGCGCCGACCACACCCGGCTGCGGCGGCTGACCGCCGGCGCCTTCACCCCGCGCCGGGTCGAGGCGATGCGGGCCGAGGTGGAGAAGGCCGTCGAGGAGCTGCTGGACGACCTCGGCCGCCTCGCGCCCGGCGAGGTGGTCGACCTCAAGGCCCGCTTCGCCCATCCGATGCCGGCCCGGGTGATCTGCGACCTGTTCGGCGTGCCGGCCGGGGACCGTGAGCGGATGCTGCGCGGCGGCGAGGTGAACGTCGACACCACCATCACCCCGGAGGAGTCCGCGGCCAACGTCGAGCGGTGGCACCGGGAGATGCTGGAGTTCGTCGAGGGCAAGCGCCGCGACCCCGGGGACGATCTGACCAGCGACCTGGTCCAGGCCCAGGAGGAGGACGGATCCCGGCTGAGCGACTCCGAACTGGTCGGCACCCTGCACCTGCTGCTCGCCACCGGGACCGAGCCGGTGATGAACCTGCTCGCCAACACCGTCCGGGCCGTGCTCACCCACCCCGACCAGCGGGCGCTGCTCCGGTCCGGCGCGGTGGGCTGGGCGGAGGTGATCGAGGAGAGCCTGCGCGCCGAAGCGCCGGTCGCGCACCTGCCGTTCCGCTTCGCGGTGGAGGACATCGAGCTCGGCGGGGTCACCATCGCCAAGGGGGAGCCCGTCCTGATCAACTTCGCGGCGGCGGGCCGCGACCGCGCCGTCCACGGGGAGGACGCCGACGCCTTCGACGCCACCCGGGCGAACAAGGAGCACCTCTCCTTCGGCCACGGCGTCTACCGCTGCATCGGCATGCCGCTGGCCCGGATGGAGGCCGAGACCGCCCTCGCCGCGCTGTTCCGGCGCTTCCCGGACCTCGAACTCTCCGTACCCGCCGAGGAGTTGGCACCGCAGGCCACCTTCATCATGAACGGCGTCCAGACCCTCCCGGTCCGGCTCGGGCCGCGGAGCAGTTGACAGGGAAAGGTGGTTCGGCCGATGTGGGCAGCCGTCGTACCCGAGGCCAAGGCGCGCTGGGAGCTTCGCGAGATCCCTACCCCGAGGCCCGGTCCCGGCCAGGTGCTGATCCGGGTCCACGCCTGCGGGGTCTGCCACAACGACCTGCTGGTCAGTCAGGGCGTGTTCCCCTTCCCGGCGTTCGCTCCGGTGGTGGTCGGGCACGAGGCCGCCGGCGAGGTTGTCGAGGTCGGCGCCGGGGTGACCGGCCGCCGGGTCGGCGACCGGGTCGGCGCCACCTGGGTGCAGGCGACCTGCGGCCGGTGCGCGTACTGCCGGCTCAACCTCCCGCTCTCCGGGCAGTCCGGGATGAACTGCCCGGAGGCCGTGATGAGCGGCCTCACCGTGCAAGGAGGACACGCGGAGTACGTCGCGGTGGCGGCCGCGAGCACCGTGCTGCTGCCGGACGCCGTCCCGTACGAGACCGCCGCCCCCGTGCTGTGCGCGGGCTACACCGCGTGGAGCGCGCTGCGCGCCGCCGATCCCGGACCGCGCGAACGGGTCGCGGTGCTCGGGATCGGCGGACTCGGCCACCTCGCCGTGCAGTTCGCCCGGGCCAGCGGCTTCGAGACCGTGGCCGTCACCAGCTCGCCGGACAAGCACCGGCTGGCCCGGACCCTGGGCGCGGACCACGTGGTCGCCGACGGTGAGGGGCTGCGGGCGATCGGCGGCGCCGACGTCGTCCTGGTGACCGGCACCTCCTACCGGGCCGCCGCCGGGGCCCTCCAGGGGCTGCGGCCGAACGGCCGGATGGTGCTGGCCACCATCGACCCGGTCGAGCCCTTCGCCATCCCGCCGACCAGCCCGTTCTGGGCGCAGCGCCAGCAGGTGATCGGCGCCACCCACAACGGCCTCGACCGGCTCACCGAGGCCCTCGACCTAGTCGCCTCCGGGGCCGTCACGCCGCTGGTCGAGACCTTCCCCAAGGAGCGGGTCGCCGAGGCGCTGGACCGGGTCGAGCGGGGTGAGGCGCGCTTCCGCGCGGTCGTCACGTACGCCTGACCGGTGAACCGGTGAACCGGCGGACGGGAGAAGCCATTCCCCCCCCCCCGGTGAACCTCTCTTGAGTTCTGGAAGCGCCCTTCCGCGGCACGCGCGCGGGAGGGCGCTTCGTCGTGCGGTCGAGGGCCGGCCGACGGTCCCGGCGGCGGCCGCAATTCCTCCCGCTGAGCAACGGGGAAGTAGCGATTCCGAGTGCTTTGCGTACATCCTCGTACAGTAGACCCGCGCGTGACGTGCCTATCGCCGGCGCATTTCGGGTCGTGAATTCCGTCATCCCGAACCGTCCTGCCAGCAGGGGGTTTTGGCCGCGTCCTGCACTCGACGCGGGCACGGGGTCGTATTCGATCCGTCGAGAGGGGAACCCGGTGGCGTACCGTGAACGAATCCGCAGACTGATTCCAGGCCTGGTGGTGATAATGGTGGCCACCTCGCTGTTCTTCGCCGTACGGACCTCGGTCGCGGCGGCCGGGGCGGAGGAGGTCGCGAAGCAGTACGGCTTCAAGGAACTGCCCATCGCGATGCCGCCCGGCTACGAGCAGCGGCCGATGCGGACGGTCCGGACCGTCAACCCGGCCTACCAGAAGATCCGTTCGTGGATCTCCTCGGTCGGGGCCAGCATCGCGATCAACGACCTGACCGGGCACGGCGTGGCCGACGGCATGTGCATCGTCGACACCAGGACCGACAGCGTGATCGTGACGTACACCCCGACCGCCCGGCCGGCCGACCGCTTCACGCCCTTCGTGCTGGACGGCAGGCCGCTGCCGATGGACGACACCATGGCGCCCACCGGCTGCACGCCCGGCGACTTCAACGGCGACGGCCGGATGGACCTGCTGGTGACGTACTGGGGCCGCACGCCGATCCTGTTCATGGCCAGGTCGGACGCCACGACCCCCGCCGCGGCCTCCTACGTGCCGCGCGAGCTGGTGCCCTCGGAGTCCCTGGACGGGAAGTACCACGGCCCGCGCTGGAACACCGACGCGGACTACGTCGGCGACATCGACGGCAGCGGGCGCCCGTCGATCGTGATCGGCAACTACTTCCCCGACTCCGACGTGCTCGACCCGAACGGGCTGAACAACGTCGTGATGAACGACTCGCTGTCCAGCGCCAAGAACGCCGGCGGCGACCACGTGCTGCGCTGGCAGCAGAGCACCTCGGGGACGGAGCCCACCGCGTCGTACGTGGAGGAGAAGGGCGCGATCCCCTACGACGCGTCGACCGGGTGGACGCTGGCCATCTCGGGCGCCGACCTGACCGGTGACGGACTGCCCGAGCTGTACATCGCCAACGACTTCGGACACGGGCACCTGCTCTACAACCGGTCCACGCCCGGGCACATCGAGTTCAGCGAGGCCAAGGGTGAGCGCACGCCGACCACGCCCAAGTCCTTCGTCCTCGGCAACGGCTCGTTCAAGGGCATGGGCGTCGACTTCGGCGACATCGGCCGCAACGGCGACTTCGACATGATGGTCAGCAACATCACCGTCGCCTGGGGCCTGGAGGAGAGCAACTTCCTCTGGATCAACAAGGCCAAGGACGAGGCCGACATGCGCCGCAAGCTCGCCGCCGGCATCGCCCCGTTCACCCAGGAGGCCCAGGAGCACGGCATGGCCTGGACCGGGTGGGGCTGGGACACCAAGATGGGCGACTTCCTCAACAGCGGCGACCTCGCGGTGCTCCAGGCCACCGGCTTCGTCAAGGGGAAGATCGACCGCTGGCCGTGGCTCCAGGAGATGGCCATGACCAACGACGACCTGCTGTCCAACCCCGCGATGTGGCCCAACGTCCAGCCCGGCGACGACATCGCCGGGGACGAGGCGATCGCCTTCTACGCCAAGACCCCCGACGGCCCGTACGTGAACATCAGCTCCCGGCTGGGCATCGCCGTGCCGACGCCGACCCGCGGCCTCGCCACCGGCGACACCACGGGCACCGGCCGGCTGGACTTCGCGGTGGCCCGCCAGTGGGGGCCGCCCGCCTTCTACGCCAACACCGCGCCGGCGCTGGGCAGTCAGCTGAACCTGCGGCTCTACCGGCCGACCGGTGAGGGCGCCGCGGGACAGGGCCTGGTGAACACCGGGGCGCCCGCGTACGACGCCACCGTGCGGGTCACCACCCCGACCGGCACCCAGATCTCCCGGCTCGACGGCGGGGGCGGCCACGGCGGCTTCCGCAGCTTCGACGTGCGCTTCGGTCTCGGCGCCCACCAGGGGCCGGTCACCGTCGACCTGAGGTGGCGGGACGCCGCCGGGGGACTGCACGAGAAGAGCGAGCAGCTCAGCCCCGGCACGCACACGCTCGTGCTGACCGACCAGGTCCAGGAGGTCCCGAACCGATGAGCGCGAGCGTGCAACCCCGAGCCGGCGGCGCCCCGGCGGCCGCACCGGCCGCCCCCGCGAAGCCGAAGGACCCGCGGTACCTCGCCCTGCGGAACTTCGCCCTCTCGATCAGCGTGTTCAACATCTTCGGCTACACCCTGCTCGGCTTCGAGCAGCCCTGGCTGTGGCCGTTCGTCGCGGTGTTCACCGCCTACGCCTGCGAGATCGGCTTCGAGCTGATCAGCGCCTGGGCCCAGCGCCGCGCCCCCCGCTTCCGCGGGAACGGGTTCCGCGGCGTGTACGAGTTCCTGCTGCCGGCCCACATCACGGCGCTCGCGGTCAACATGCTGACCTACGGCAACAACCAGCTGCTGCCGATCGTCTTCGGCGTGGTCATCGGCGTCGGCGGCAAGCACGCCCTGCAGGCACCGATCGCCGGCCGGATGCGGCACTTCATGAACCCGTCCAACTTCGGGATCACGATGTCGCTGGTGTGCTTCGGCTCGTGGTTCAGCATCGCGCCGCCCTACGAGTTCACGGAGAACGCGAACACCTTCTTCCGGGTGATGATCCCGCTGATCATCGCCACGGCCGGAACCGTGATCAACGCGCTGCTCACGAAGCGGACCCCGCTGATCGTCGGCTGGCTCGGCGCGTTCGCCATCCAGGCGTTCCTCCGGCACTGGATCTGGGACGTCGCGCTGTTCTCCGCGCTCGGCCCGATGACCGGTGTCGCCTTCGTGCTGTTCACCAACTACATGATCAGCGACCCGGGCACGACGCCGGTGAAGGGCCGGGCCCAGTTCGTGTTCGGCAGCTCGGTCGCCTTCGTGTACGCGATCCTGATGGTGTTCAACGTCGTCTACACGCTGTTCTTCGCCACCACGCTGGTCTGCGCCCTGCGCGGGCTCGGGTGGTGGGTCGTGCACCTGCGCCGGCGCTCCCGGCGGGCGGACGCCGCCGGGGCGTCCGGGGGCGGAACGGCCGTCCAGCCGCAGCAGAGCCAGGTCGGGGCGGCCGTGGCGTGAGGCCGCGGCCGGTCTGCCGCACCACGACCGCCGCGTGACACCGTGACCTCTCCGTGGCGCCGCCCGCTCGGGCGGCGCCACGGAGCCGTTCCGCGGCCCGGGCGCTACCGCGCGGCGACGGCGGCCTCCACGGGCCGCTCCGGCGGCCGGAACGGCCCCCAGGTGAACGCGGGCAGCCAGGCGTCCGGCGCGGTGCTCCAGGCCAGTCCGGAGACCTGCCCGACCGTCCGCCGGCCGGTGAGCGACCGGAGCAGGTCGTGGCGGTGCCCCTGGAGGACGGCGGCCGGCTCGCCGTCACCGGCCTGCCACTCGGCGCCCGCCGTCCGGATGCGCAGCGCCGGAAGCCCGTGGGAGCGCACCGAGTTGGCGAAGCCCCGGACGACCAGGTCCAGGGCCGAGGGGTACGACGGCTGGTCCGCGACCACCGGCGCCCGGAGCGCGCCGCGCAGGTCGAGTTCGTGGGTGAACGCGTCCATCATCATCATGGTGTGCCGCAGCTGCGGCGTGTCCGAGAGCACCCGCTCCACCGGGCCGTCCAGCCGCGACCACTCCTCGAGCAGGCCGGCCAGGCCGGTGCCGGACTCGGCGTGCGGCACCTCCCACAGGTTGCCGGGCACGTCGGCGGCCACCGTCCGGCAGACCTCGACCAGGTGGCCGAGCAGGTCCAGGACGGTCCACCCGGGACAGGCGGGGACCGGGACGCCGGCCGCCCCGGGCCGGGCGGCGAGCAGCAGTTCGGTGATGTTCCGCCGGGACCGGCGGTAGGCCACGCAGTCGGGCGCCCGGTCCCAGAGCGGCTCGGGCGGGGCCTCGTCCTGCTGGTGACGCGTGTTCATGCGCGCACTCCTTCGATGGGACGGCCTGGACGGGGAACGGACCCGACGGCGCCGGGCACCCGGTCCCGCACGGCCCCATTCCACCGCGCCGCCGGGGATTTCGACAACACGGTCCGCGGCACCCCCGGGCGCGGTTTCCGAGGCCTTTCGGCGGCCTGGCCGAGGAAACCTCAGGTGGGGAAAGGCCGCTTCGTGAAAGGGAGTTCGGGTAGCGACGGTCATCCGGCCGAAAAGAACGCAACCGCGGAGATGCGGCCGCCCCCGCCGCCCCCGGAGCATGGAGGGGCCGTCATTCAGGACGCTGGGCTGGGAGGGATCGTGCCGACGACCTTCGGATCACTGCGCCGACTGGTGCTGACACCGTCACTGGCCTCGGTGGCCTTCGCCGGAAGGGGCTTCCCGGTGACCCCCACGGCCGCCACCGAACGCCTGGAGGCGGTGCCCCAGGCGGTGGTCTGCGGCTTCGAGTGGGGCATCGACGCCCGCAACCAGTGGGAGGTCGAGCGCCGGCTGCGCCTGGTCGACCCGGAGCAGCGCGGATTCGCCTACGAGGGCGCCACGATGGCCTTCACCGTCCTGGACGCGACGGGCCGGGGCAGCCGCACCCGCGACCTGCTGGCCGGGCCGGGGCAGCCGCACATCTTCCTGGCGTACATCGGCATCGGCTTCGCCATGGCGCGCCTGCCGCGGCCGCTGTGGCGCAAGGTGCTGCCGGACCTGGCCGGGACGCCGTACCACCCGACGATGAGCTGGCTGGCGGTCGACGGGTACGGCTTCGACCTCGCCTACTTCGGCACCCGACGCTGGGTGGACGAGCAGCGCGAGGTGAAGCCGTACCCGTGGCAGGGTGCGCCGGAGTACTTCCGGCGGGCCGTCGACCAGGGCATCGGGCGGGCGCTGTGGTTCATCCACGGCGGGGTGCCGGAGCAGGTGGCCGTCGCGGTGCGGAGGTTCCGCGCCGACCGGCGGGCCGACCTGTGGAGCGGGGTGGGACTGGCCGCGACCTTCGCCGGCGGCGCCACGGCGGACGGCCTGGCCGCACTGCGCGGGGAGGCGGGGGAGCACCGGGCGGAGCTCGCCCAGGGGTCGGTGTTCGCCGCGAAGGCGCGCGCGTACGCGGGCTTCGTGCCCGCGCACTGCGAGGCCGCCGCCACGGCCCTGACCGGCCTGTCGGTCGACGGGGCCGCGAAGCTGGCCGACGACTGCGCGGTGGACGAGCCCGCCGCGGCCGGCCGTGCCCCGGGCGCCGCCGCCGGACCGCCGGCGTACGAGCTGTGGCGGGCCAACGTGCGGACGCACTTCCGTGCCGCCGGGCAGCCGGACCGGCCCCGGCCGCCCGCGGCGGCCCCCGCGAACTGAGCAGGTGCGGAGAAGCCCCGCCGGAGCCGGCCGGGCACCATCCGCGTGGCAGCACACCGACGTGAGGAAGACCTGAGAGGAGAATGGCGTGCCCAGTGCATGGCGAACGCTCCGACGACGCGTTCTCACCCCGAGCACCTCGGAGACCCTACTGGAGAAGCGCGGCTTCCACCGGAAGTCACCGGACGCCCAGCACCTGCTGGAGTCGGTCGGCGGGCGGTTCCTGGAGGGCTACGCGTACGCGATGGAGGCCCGGGACCCGGCGGCGGCGGAGCTCCGCCTGGAGGGCGTTCCGGCCCCGTTCCGCGGATTCGCCTACGAGGGCGCCGGCATGGGCTTCGCCGTGCTCGACGGGCTGCCGCTGTCCGGCCGCGGCTCGGTGGGGCGCTTCCTCGCCGGGCGGGGCGCGGACCACGTCTACATGGTCTACGTCGGGATCGGCTGGGCGATGGCCCGGCTGCCGAGGTTCCGCCGGCCGGACGTCGACGGGCTCGACCCGCTGCTGCGCTGGCTCGTGCTCGACGGGTACGGGTTCCACCAGGCGTACTTCCGTACCGCCCGGTACGTCCACGAGCAGTACCGCGAGCCGGCCTTCCCCTGGCCGGCCGGTGACACGCCGTCGTACGCCGGCCACGCGATCGACCAGGGCATCGGCCGGGCCCTGTGGTTCGTCGGCGGCACCGACGCGGACCTGGTCGCGACCATGATCGAGAAGTTCCCGGAGTCCCGGTGGTCCGACCTCTACAGCGGGGCCGGACTGGCGGCCACATACGCCGGGGGCGCGGACGAGGCGGAGCTGCGGGCGTTCCGGGACCGGGCCGGACCGCACCGGGCCATCGTCGCGCAGGGCAGCGCGTTCGCGGCCGAGGCCCGGCTGCGGGCCGGTCTGCTGGTCCCGCACACGGAACTGGCCACCCGGGTCCTCTGCGGCATGGGACCGGAGGAGGCGGCCAGGGTCACCCGGGACGTCCGGCCGGCCGGGCCGGTGCCGGGCGCGCTGCCCGCGTACGAGGTGTGGCGCCGGGCCGTCGCCGACCGCCTGGCGAACGACGGGGGGTGCTAGCCGTGCCCGCGACCCGCCGGGTGCCGCCAGGACCGCCGCGCCGGGCCGCCCCGGTCCTGCTGCGCAGGCTGGTGGGGGACCGGCTGGAGCTGATGCGCTCCGCCGCGCGGGAGTACGGCGACGCGGTCCGGATCTCCATCGGCCCCAAGACGCTCTACTTCTTCAACCACCCCGAGCACGCCAAGCACGTGCTCGCGGACAACGCGGCCAACTACCACAAGGGAATCGGCCTGGTGCAGGCCCGACGGGCCCTCGGCAACGGCCTGTTGACCAGCGAGGGCGAGCTCTGGCGCAAGCAGCGCCGGCAGATCCAGCCCGCCTTCCAGCACAAGCGGATCGCCCGGCAGGCCGGGGTCGTCGCGGAGGAGGCGGTCAAGCTGGTCGGCCGGCTGCGGGCGCACGAGGGCGGCGGGCCCGTCGACGTGGTCCACGAGGTGACGGCGCTCACCCTCGGGGTGCTCGGCCGCACGCTGCTGGACGTCGACCTCGGCGCCTTCGAGGCGGTCGGCCACGACTTCGAGGCCGTGCAGGACCAGGCGATGTTCGACATGGTCACCATGGGCGCGGTGCCCTCCTGGGTGCCGCTCGCCAAGCAGCTGCGCTTCCGGCGGGCCCGGCAGGACCTGCAGCGGGTGGTCGACCGGCTGGTCGCGGACCGGACCGCCCGCGACGGCGGGCGGAGCACGGGCGACGACGCGCTGTCCCGGCTGATCACGGCCACCGCGGAGGAGCCCGACCCGCGGGTCGGCCGGCAGCGGATGCGCGACGAACTGGTCACCCTGCTGCTCGCCGGCCACGAGACCACGGCGAGCACCCTCGGCTGGACCTTCCACCTGATCGACCGGCACCCCGAGGTGCGGGAGCGGCTGCACGCCGAGGCCGTCGAGGTGCTCGGCGACCGGCTGCCCGAGTTCGAGGACCTGCACCGCCTCCGGTACACCTCCAGGGTGGTGGACGAGGTCATGCGGCTCTACCCGCCGGTGTGGATCCTCCCGCGGCAGGCGCAGGCGGACGACGAGGTGGGCGGCTACCACGTGCCGGCCGGCGCCGACGTCCTGATCTGCCCGTACACGCTGCACCGCCACCCCCGCTTCTGGGACGCGCCCGAGCAGTTCGACCCGGAGCGCTTCGACCCGGACCGGGCCACGGACCGGCCGCGCTACGCCTACATCCCGTTCGGGGCGGGGCCGCGCTTCTGCGTCGGCAACCACCTCGGGCTGCTGGAGGCCGTCTTCACGATCGCCGTGGTGGCCCGGGACCTCCGGCTGGTCAAGGTGCCCGGCCACCGGGTGACGCCCGAGCCGATGCTGTCGCTGCGGGTGGCCGGCGGCCTGCCGATGACCGTGCACCCGGCCGGCTGAGGCACACCCTCCGTCGCGGCCCGGATCCCCCCGCAGAGGACCTCCGCGGGGGGATCCGGGCCGTAAGGACTTCGCCGTCCGTCGGGTCTTCACCGTCCTGTCGGGGCGGGCGGCGGCTCAGGCGCTGTCGGCCCGGGGGGCCTCGGCGACCTGGGACAGCTCGTTGAACGCCGTCGACCGTACGTCCAGCAGCGCCAGCAGGACCGGTGGGTCCAGGGCCCGGATCGGGCGCAGCCGCAGTTCCATCGGCAGCAGCGGCACGTCCGGCCGCACCTCGATCGGTCCGACCGATCCCACCGAGAGCTCGCCGTCGCCGGTCAGCACCTCGTCGAAGGAGACGGGGACGGAGTGCGCCAGCAGGTACCAGGTGCCGCTCGGCACCCGGTCGAGCAGGAAGGCCCCGGGGCGGGGGAGGACGCAACAGGCGGCCGGCCGTCCCTCCGGGATCCGGGTCGGGAAGAGTCCGACGAACACCCGGCCGAGGTCCCCCGCGACCGAGGCCCGGATCTCGCCCCGGAACGTCGAGAGTTCCGCGCCGCGGCCCCGGCCGTGTAAGTCGACCTCGATCCGGGGAGTGAAGCCCCGGAGCTGACGGAACATCGTGGGGGAGGCGCCGACGCTGCTGGTGAACCGGGAGCTGAACGTGCCGACGCTGTTGTACCCGACCCGGTGGCTGATCTCCGTCACGGTGAACGTCGTCTCGATGAGGAGGCGTTTCGCGGTCTCCAGGCGTATGGCGGAGAGGAATCGCCGTGGCGAGACCCCGGTCATCCGTTGGAACTCACGGGAGAAATGGAATTTGCTGTACATGGCCGCCTGCGCCATATCGTCTATGGTCAGCAGCTCGCCGATGTTCTCGTGCATGGTCTCGATGGCCCGGGTCACGGCTTGCTCGATGGCAGATTTCATGATCGACTCCAGGTTCTCTGCTGTACATGCGAATGAACAGAAATTCCGCCCGTGCGATGGTCGGGTACGAAAGTCGCGGCCGTGGTTTCCGGGCCGGCGGTCAGAGAGGCCATGGCATGCGAAGGCGTCCCCCGCCGGAAAGGGGAGGACGAAAGGGGGCCGCCGCCATAACGAGAGACGACGTTATCAGTTGGTGCATGACAAGTGCAATGGCGCGTTGGCACATTCCGTTGGCATGTCTGAAAGTTGGGATGCCGGGGGGGTTCGTATGTTTGAACCCGATTGTCAAGGGCGATTGCCGGAACGGGCGGGATCGGGTGCGCACCACCGCCGACCCGCGGTGGGGGATGGTGCGCTCACGGGTCAACGCCGCCGCGCGGCCGCCGGGTTGAGGCCGCCGAAGCCGATCAACGCTCCTCAGCAACGCAGGAGATGCGGAGGTGGAGGTATTGCCCGGACGATGCCAAAGTCGCGTATGCGAATCGGGGTCGGCCGGTGCGTCGGGCCCGTTTTTTCGACGACCACCTGAGGAGATGCCGGTGGGCTCGCGTATCCCAGATCAGCAGGATTACCGCACCATGACGCTCGAGGCGTTCGCGGACACGATCGTCCCGGGGGAGAAGCGCTCCCCCGACGACCGGGCCGTGGCCGGCGCCTCGACCGGAGGCGGCGCGGTGCAGGCAGGCGCCATCGAACTGCTGGAGACGCCCGCGACCGGGCTGTCGAACGCCCTGGACGACTACGAGCAGGCGCTCAACCGCCACGCCCGCGCCTACGCGCAGGAGCACGGCCGGCCGCTCGACGACGCGGTGCCGCCGTTCGTCGCCCTTCCGTTCGCGGACCGCACCGGCCTGGTGCGGACGCTGACCGGCCCGGACCACCCGGAGCGCGAACTGTGGGTCCTGCTGGCGCTGTTCAGCAACATGGCCTACGACACCGCCGCCCACCTGCACACCGCGGACGCGATCGCGGCGGGCCACCCCGGCCTCACGGCGATGGGGTTCATGGACCCGGACGCCGACGGCCTGTGGCGGTTCTCCGACTTCTCGTACCGGCGGCAGCTGGCCGAACCCCACCCGGGCACCACGTCCACAGGGAGCCCCGCATGACGAGCACCGAGAGCACCGACGTCCTGATCGTCGGCAGCGGCTTCGGCGGCGCCATCGCCGCCTACCACCTGGCGGCCGGCGGCGCGCGGGTCACCGTGCTGGAGCGCGGCCCGTGGCTGGAGGCGCCCGACTTCGAGCACGACTTCCTGCTCGGGTCCTCCTACACCCGCATCTTCGACTTCGTGGTCGGCGACGGCATGAGCCTGCTCGGCGGGAACTGCGTCGGCGGCGGCAGCGTGGTGTACTTCGCCGCGATGCCGCGCGCGCCCCGGTTCGCCTTCGAGCGCCGCGGCGGCATCGGCCGCCGGATGTGGCCGGCGGCCATCACCCGGGACACCCTCGACCCCTGGTACGACCGGGTGGCCGAGGCGCTGCCGATCACCCAGCAGGACTGGAACGACGTCACCTACGCGGGCGGCCTGTTCGCCGCCGCCTGCGACCACGCGGGGCGCACCGCCAACCCCGTCCCGGCCGCCATCGACCGGGCGAAGTGCACCAACTGCAACTGGATGATGTCCGGTTGCCGCTTCGACGCGAAGCGGTCGCTGCTGCTGAACTACCTGCCCGCCGCGCTCGCGCACGGGGCCGAGATCCGGCCGTTGCACGAGGTGCAGCGGCTCTCCCGGACGGACGGCGGCGGCTACCGGGTGCACTACGACGTCGTCGACGACACCGACTACCGGGTGCACGTCGGCAGCGGCACGATCGACGCGAAGATCGTCGTGCTCGCGGCCGGCGCCGGCGCCACCCCGGTGATCCTCCAGCGCTCCGAGGCGGACCTCGGCACGATGCCCTCCGCCGTCGGCCGCTACTTCTCCGGCAACGGGGAGCGCCTCAACACGGCCGTCGTCGACGAGGACCGGGCCCGCGACCTGCTCGGGCTCAAGCGCTCCGACGGCCTGGCGTTCGGGGCCAACCAGATCGGCAAGGGGCCGGTCGTGGCGAGCTGGGACAACCTCGACGGCTCGCTCCCGGAGCACTCGCGGTTCTCCCTGGAACAGCTCTACTTCCCGCCCGGGTTCGGCACCATCCTGGCGCAGGTGCCCGACGCGACCGGCCCCGGCTGGTTCGGCGTGGAGAAGAAGGAGATGGTCCGGCGGTGGCAGTCCTGGCTGACCGTCTTCACCATGGTCGAGGACGACAACGAGGGCGTCTTCGGCCCGCCGCCGGCCACCGGCAACGCGGACCGGATCTCCCAGCAGATGCTCGGGCGCGGACCGATCAGGTACCGGCCGACCGAGAACACCCTGCGCGGCTGGGCCGAGTCGGACGCCGTGGTGAAGGACATCCTGGAGCGCGACGGCCTGGCCCGCGTCATGCCGTGGACCAACGACCTGGTCGGCGCGTACACCGTGCACCCGCTGGCGTCCTGCCGGATCGGCGACGACCCGGGGACCTCGGCGCTCGACGACCGGCACGAACTCCGCGACCACCCGGGCATCTTCGTCACCGACGGCTCCGCCGTCCCGGGAGCGCTCACCGTCAACCCCGCGCTGACCATCTCCGCGCTCGCCGAACGCGCGGTCCCCGGCATCGTGCGCGCAGCGCGCGAGCGCGGCGTGAACGTCCGGTACGGCGCGCCCTCGCCGGACGGCGGGACCAGCGGACGGCGCGGGGTGCGGACGCAACTGCCCGGCCTGACGCGGCCTTAGGGCGTGTCTGACCATTGGCGTCGCGCACCCGGCGGGAATTGTCAGACACGTCCCAAGCGCGCCACGACGACAGATCGAGCCAGAGAGGAGGAGAGCGATGGTGATACCGCTGCTGCGGCCGGCCCTGCGGCCGCTGGCGCAGATCCGCCGGGTCGCCCCGGTCCGCCCGGCCGACGCGGGGAAGGAGGTGGCCCGGGTCTATGCCGAGGTCGAGCGGGAGTTCGGCCTGCTCGCACCGCCGATCGGCCTGCACGCGCCCTCGCCGGCGGTGCTCGCCGCCTCGTGGGTGATGCTCCGGGAGACCCTGCTCGCCGCCGGGCGGGTCGACCGGGCGCTCAAGGAGGCGGTGGCCGTCGCCGTGTCGGAGGCCAACGCCTGCCCGTTCTGCACGGAGGTGCACGGCGCGACGCTGGCCGCGCTGCGGCCCGGACCGGGGGCGTCCGCCGGGGCTCGGGCGGCGGCGGGGAGGGAGCGGGAGGTGGCCGACTGGCTCCGGGAGACCGGGGACGGCGTGGGCGGCCGGGGTGCGCGACCGCCGTTCCCCGCGGACCGGGTGCCCGAACTGGTCGGCGTGGCGGTCACCTTCCACTACCTGAACCGCATGGTCAACCTGTTCCTGGAGGAGAGCCCGCTCCCGGCCGGCCTCCCGGCGCCCGCGCGGTCGGCGGCGACGGCCGTGCTCGGCCGGCTGATGCGCCGCAGCGCGCGCGGCACCCCGCCGGCCGGTGCCTCGCTGGACCTGCTGCCCTCCGCGCCGCTGCCGGCGGACCTGCGGTGGGCGGCGGGCACCCCGAGCATCGCCGGCGCGTTCGCGCGGGCCGCCGCCGCGATCGACGAGGCGGGGGCCCGCTCGGTGCCGGACGGCGTCCGGCGGCTGGTGACGGCCGGACTCGCCGGGTGGGACGGCGGGCCGCCCGGGACCGGCCGCGCCTGGGTCGAGGACGAGGTGTCGGCCCTGCCCGAGGAGCAGCGCCCGGCGGGCCGGCTGGCGCTGCTGGTCGCCAAGGCCTCGTACCGGGTCGACGACGGTCTCGTCGCCGAGTTCCGGCGTGGCCGGCCCGGCGACGCCGCGCTGGTCGAGCTCGCCTCCTGGGCCGCCCTGGCGGCGGCCCGGGAGCTGGGCGCCAGGCTGGGGGAGCGGGCTCTGACGGGCGGTCACGGCTGACACCGAAGCCGCCCGCGGCACTCCGAACGCACCGAGGCCCCCGCCGCGCGGCGGGGGCCCCGGTGCGTTCACGGCCGTCGGCTCCGGTGTGCCGCGCGGAATATCACGGCGTTATGGAATGCGAACGCGGGGAAATAACGCCGTTATTGAAAGAACGCGACCCGCGCGGGTGGTAAAGCAAACTCGGAGAAGGCATTTTCCCGGCCTTGGTCGCACGCTTGACCGATGGGTGGACTGCCGGGTTGGCGAAGGGATTCGCCGTCAATTCATCTCCATGGGTGGTGGATACATGAGCAGTGAACGGATCGCAATCGTGGGAATCGGCCTCCGCTATCCGGACGCCAATTCCCCGGGCGAGTTGTGGGACAACGTACTGGGCGGCCGCCGGGCCTTCCGGAGGCTGCCGGACGAGCGGATGAACCAGGCGGACTACTGGTCGGCGGACCGCACCGCGCCCGACCGGTACTACGCGACCAAGGCCGCCGTCCTCCGGGACTACAGCTTCGACCGGGTCGGGTACAGCGTCGCCGGCAGCACGTACCGGGCGACCGACCTGACCCACTGGCTGGCCCTCGACGTGGCCGCCGAGGCGCTCGCCGACGCCGGGTTCCCGGACGGCGCGGGCCTGCCGCGGCAGGCCACCGGCGTGGTGGTCGGCAACAGCCTCACCGGCGAGTTCTCGCGCGCCAACACCATGCGGCTGCGCTGGCCCTACGTGCGCCGGACGGTGGCCGCCGCCCTGGCGGGCAAGGGCTGGCCCGAGGGCGACGTCGCCGCCTTCCTCGGGGAGCTGGAGCCGCAGTACAAGGCGCCCTTCCCGCCGATCGACGAGGACTCGCTGGCGGGAGGCCTCGCCAACACCATCGCCGGGCGGATCTGCAACCACTTCGACCTGCGCGGAGGCGGGTACACCGTCGACGGCGCCTGCTCCTCCTCCCTGCTGTCCGTGGTCACGGCCGCCGGGGCGCTCTGCGACGGCGACCTGGACGTGGCCGTCGCCGGCGGGGTCGACCTGTCCATCGACCCGTTCGAGGTGATCGGCTTCGCCAAGACCGGCGCGCTGGCCACCGGGGAGATGAAGGTCTACGACCGGGACTCCAACGGCTTCTGGCCCGGCGAGGGCTCCGGCATGCTGGTGCTGATGCGCGAGCGGGACGCGGTGGCGCAGGGGCGGCGGATCTACGCGAGCATCAGCGGCTGGGGGGTCTCCTCGGACGGCAGGGGCGGCATCACCCGGCCCGAGGCGGGCGGCCACCGGCTGGCACTGGACCGCGCCTACCGGCGGGCGGGCTACGGGGTCGAGACGGTCTCGTACTTCGAGGGCCACGGCACCGGTACGGCCCTCGGCGACGCGACCGAGATCGAGGCACTGTCCTCCGCGCGCCGCGCCGCCGACCCGACGGCCCGACCGGCCGCGCTCGGGACGGTCAAGGGGAACTTCGGGCACACCAAGGCCGCGGCGGGCGTGGCCGGCCTGATCAAGGCCGCCCTCGCCGTGCACCACCAGGTGATCCCCCCGGCGACCGGCCACCACGACCCGCACCCCGGCCTGCTCGGCGAGACGGCGGCCATGTACGTGCCGGGCCGGGCCGAGCTCTGGCCGGCCGACCAGCCCGTCCGGGCGGGCGTGTCGGCCATGGGCTTCGGCGGGATCAACACCCACGTCGCGGTCGCCGAGGGCCCCGGCCGCACCCGGCGCGAGGCGCTCGACGAGCGCACCACCCGGCTGGTCGCCGGACGCCAGGACGCCGAACTGCTGCTGCTGGACGGCGCGGACCCGGCCGCGCTGCGCGCGGAGCTGGGCCCACTGCTCGACCTGGTGCCCCGACTGGCCCAGGCCGAACTCGCGGACCTGGCCGGAACGCTGGCCGAGCGGCTCTCCGGCGCCCCGGTCCGGGCCGCCGTCGTCGCGACCTCGCCGGACGACGCCGCGCGGGCCCTCGAACGGCTGGCCGCGCTGCTCGACTCGGGCGCTCGGGAGGCGTTCTCGGCCGCCGAGGGGGTCTTCCTCGGCCGGGCGCGGACCGCGCCCCGGATCGTCTACCTCTTCCCCGGGCAGGGCTCGGGACACGGCGCCGTCGGCGCGATCCGGCGCCGGTTCGCCACCGCGGAGGAGGTGTTCGGCGCGGCCGGACCGCCCGCCGGTGCGGACCAGGTCGCCACCGAGGTGGCCCAGCCGCGCATCGTCACCGGTTCGCTGGCCGCCCTCCGGGTGCTGGACGGACTGGGCATCCGGGCCGGGGCCGCCGTCGGGCACAGCCTGGGCGAGCTGACGGCGCTGCACTGGGCCGGGGCGATGAGCGAGGAGCAACTGGTGCGCCTCGCCACGGTCCGCGGCCGGGTGATGGCGCGGGCGAGCCTCGGCGGCGGCGCGATGGCCGGCCTGGCGGCGACCCCGGAGCGGACCGCCCGGCTGTCGGACGGATCGGACGTCGTCGTCGCGGGCTACAACGGCCCCCGGCAGACCGTGGTCTCCGGCCCGGCCGAGGCGGTCGACGAGGTCTGCCGCCGGGCGGCGGCCGAGGGCGTCACGGCGACCAGGCTGCGGGTGTCGCACGCCTTCCACTCGCCGCTGGTCGAACCGGCCGCGGCCGCGATGGCGGCCGAACTGGCCGGGTTCGACCTCCGCCCGCCGGTCCGCCCGGTCGCCTCCACGGTCACCGGCCGGCTGCTGGACCCGACCGCCGACCTGCGGGAGCTGCTGCGCGCCCAGGTGCTGCTCCCGGTCCGGTTCCACGAGGCCGCCGAGGCCGCGGCCGCCGACGCCGACCTGGTGGTGGAGGTCGGCCCCGGCCGGGTGCTGTCCGGCCTGCTGGCGGAGATCGCGCCGGACCTCGCGGTGCTGGCGGTCGACACCGACAGCGCCTCGCTCGGCCCGCTGCTCAGGGTCGCCGGCGCCGCGTACGTGCTCGGTGCGCCGGTGCGGACCGCGGCCCTGTTCGGCGACCGCCTGGTCCGGCCGCTGCCGCCGGAGAGCGAGCCCACCTTCCTGGCCAGCCCCTGCGAGGCGGCTCCGGCCATCGGCGCGGCCCTGGTGGCGCAGGCCGGCGGGGCGGACGACGGGGCGGACGGCGCCGAGCGGTCCGCGCGTCCGGCGGGCGCGGACACCGGCACCGGCCCGGTCTCCACCCTGGACCTGCTGCGCCGGCTCGCGGCCGAGCGGGTCGAGCTGCCGCTGGACTCCGTCACCGCGCGGACCCACCCGATGGACGACCTGCACCTGAGCTCCATCACGGTCGGCCAGATCGTCAACGACGTCACCCGGGCGCTGGGCCAGCCCGCGCTCGCCGCCACGACCGGCTTCGCGACCGTACGGCTGGGCGAACTCGCCGAGCTGATCGACCGGTTGGCGGACACCTCGCAGGCCGGGGCGGAGCCGGCGGGCGAGGTCCCCGGGGTGGCCCCGTGGGTGCGCCCCTTCGCGGTCGAGCACGTGGCGGCTCCCCTGCCAGCCGGGCCGCACCCCGGCCGCGGGGCGTCCGACCCCCGGGCTTCGGCCGACGGCTGGACGGTCTTCGCCACGCCCGGCCACCCGCTGGCCGCACCGCTGCGCACCGCGCTCGCCGCGGCGGGCCTCGGGGACGGCGTCCTGCTCTGCCTCCCGGACGAGTGCGGCGCGCAGGACACGGAGCTCTTCCTGACCGCCGCACGAGCCGTCCTGGCCGCCCCCGAGGGCACCAGGCTGGTCGTGGTCCAGCACCGCCTCGGGGCCGCGGGGCTGGCGAAGACTCTGCACCTGGAACACCCGTCCGTCCCGACCACGGTGGTCGAGCTGCCTGACACCGCCCCCGAGGGGGCCGCCCGCGACGAGGCGGTGGCCCGCGTCGTCGCCGAGGCCGCCGCCACGGCCGGCTTCGCGGAGGTCCGCTACCAGCGGGACGGCCGCCGCACCGTCCCGGTGCTCCGCCCCCTGCCGCGCCGCCCGGTGGCGGAGGGGGAGTCACCGCTCGACGCGCGGGACGTCCTCCTGGTCACCGGCGGCGGCAAGGGCATCACCGCCGAGTGCGCCCTGGCGGTCGCCCGGGACTCCGGGGCGGCCCTGGCCCTGATCGGCCGCGCCGACCCGGCCGCCGACCGCGAACTCGCCGGGAACCTGGCCAGGATGGACGCCGCCCGCCTGCGCTACCGCTACACCCGGGCGGACGTGACCTCGCCCGAGGAGGTCGCCGCCGCGGTGGGCCGGCTGGAGCGCGAACTCGGCCCGGTCACCGCGGTGCTGCACGGCGCCGGCCGCAACGAGCCGGCCGCCCTGGACGCGCTGACCGCCGAGGACTTCCGGCGGACCCTGGCGCCCAAGACCGACGGCCTGGCGGCGGTGCTGGCGGCCGTCGACCCGGACCGCCTGAAGCTGCTGGTCACCTTCGGCTCGATCATCGGCCGGGCCGGGCTCCGCGGCGAGGCCCACTACGCCACCGCCAACGACTGGATGACGGAGTTGACCCTCCGCTTCCGGGACCGGCACCCGCGGGCCCGGGCGATCGCCCTGGAGTGGTCGGTCTGGTCGGGCGCGGGGATGGGCGAACGGCTCGGCGTCGTCGAGGCGCTGATCCGGGAGGGCATCACGCCGATCTCCACCGAGGACGGGATCCGGGTGCTCCGCGAGGTGCTCGCGGACCCCTCGGCCGGCCCCGTCCTGGTGGTGAGCGGACGGGCCGGCGGCCTGCCCACCCTGGCCACGGTCCAGCGCGAACTGCCGCTGACCAGGTTCGTGGAGCGGGTGGTCGCCCACCACCCGGAGATCGAGCTGATCACCGAGGCCGAGCTGTCCGAGGGCAGCGACCCGTACCTGACCGACCACCGGCTCCAGGGCGACCTGCTCTTCCCGGCCGTCCTGGGCATGGAGGCGATGGCCCAGGTGGCCGCCGCGGTGAGCGGGCACCAGGGCTCGCCGCTGCTGGAGGACGTCGAGTTCCGCCGCCCCGTGGTGGTCCGCCCGGGCGGCTCGACCACCATCCGGATCGCCGCGCTGGTGCAGGCCCCCGGGACGGTCGACGTGGTGCTGCGCAGCGAGGACACCGGCTTCACGGCCGACCACTTCCGGGCGAGGCTGCGCTACCCCCGTCCCGAGCCGCCCGGCACACCGCCGCCGGTCTGGTCCGGCCTGCCGACGGTGCCGGTCGACCCGGTGACGGAGCTGTACGGCGGCGTGCTGTTCCAGGGCAAGCGGTTCCAGCGCCTGCTGGAGTACCGGCGGGCGAGCGCCCGGCACGCCCTGGCGGAGATCTCCACCGCCGCCCAGGCGCCCTGGTTCGCCGCCTTCCTGCCGCAGGAGCAGCAGTTGGCCGACCCGGGCACCCGGGACGCGATGATGCACGCCATCCAGTGCTGCGTGCCGGACGCCACCCTGCTGCCGCAGAGCATCGAGCGGCTCTGGCTGGCCGACCGGGCGGACCAGGACACCGGGTTCGTCGTGCTCGACGCCCGGGAGCGCTCCCAGGACGGGGACCGCTACGTCTACGACCTCGTCGTGCGCACGCCCTCCGGAGCGGTGGTCGAGCACTGGCAGGGGCTGACCCTGGTCGCCGTGCGCCGGCGCGACGGCGCCGGCCCGTGGGTGCCCGCGATGCTCGGCTCGTACCTGGAACGCAGCCTGGAACGGGTCCTGGGCGGCAGCCGCGCGGTGGTCGTCGAACCCGCCGCGGACGGCGACGCCGGGCACCGCGACCGCCGGGCCCGCACCGCGACCGCCGTCGGTCGGGCGCTGGGCCGGCCGGTGGAGCTGAACCACCGGCCGGACGGCAGGCCCGAACTCGGCGGCGGGCCGGGGCTCGAGGGCTGGACGGTGTCGGCCTCGCACGACGGCGGCCTGACCCTGGCGGTGGTGGGCCGGGGGCGCCTCGCCTGCGACGCCGAGTCCGTCCTGGAACGGACCCCCGAGGACTGGGACGCGCTGCTCGGCCCCGGCCAACACGCCCTGCGGGACCTGCTGGCGGCCGAGGCCGCCGAGGCCCCGGAGGTGGCCGGCACCAGGGTCTGGAGCGCGCTGGAGTGCCTGCGCAAGTCCGGTGCGACCACGCAGGCGCTGACCCTCGACCGCGTCCACCCGGACGGCTGGGCCGTCCTGTCCGCCGGCGACGCCGCCGTCGCCACCTGGGTGACCACCGTCAACGGACGGCCCGGGCCGGTCGTCTTCGCCGTACTCGCCGGAAAGGAGAACTGATGTCGGGCTACTACGAGCTGCGCCACACCGTGGGGTTCGAGGAGACCAACCTCGTCGGCAACGTCTACTACGTGAACTACCTGCGCTGGCAGGGGCGTTGCCGGGAGATGTTCCTCAAGGAGAAGGCGCCCGGGGTGCTCGCCGAGCTGCGGGAGGACCTGAAGCTGTTCACCCTCAAGGTGGAGTGCGAGTTCTTCGCCGAGATCACCGCGTTCGACGAGCTGTCGGTCCGGATGCGACTGGAGGAACTGACCCGGACCCAGGTCCAGTTCAGCTTCGACTACCTGCGGATCGACGGCGGGCAGGGGAGCCCGGTCGCCCGCGGCCGCCAGCGGATCGCGTGCATGCGCGGGCCGAACACGGCGACCGTCCCGGCCCCGGTGCCGGAGGAGCTGCGCCGGGCCCTGGCGCCGTACGCCGAGGACGCGGTGGCCGCCCGGGTCCTGGCGGCGCCGGCCCCGCCCGGCCGGCCGGTGGGCACGGGGAGGGCGCGGTGAGCGACAACGGCCGCGCCCTGGTCGACGACCCGTCACCGTCCACGACCTCGCCGTCCTCCCGGCACGCCGCCGTTCCGCCGGACGCGCTGCGCGAGACGATGGCCCGGTTCGCCACCGGGATCACGGTGCTGACCACCGGTGGCGAGCACGTCCACGGGATGACCGCCAACGCGTTCAGCTCGGTGTCGCTGGAGCCGCCGCTGGTGCTGTGCTGCGTCGCCCGCACCGCGACGATGCACCGGGCGATCACGGCGACCGGGTCCTTCGCGGTCTCCGTCCTGGGGGCCGAACAGGAGCCGCTGGCACGGTACTTCGCGGGCCGCGGCCGGCCGCGCGGCGCCGCCCAGTTCCACGGCGTCGACTGGCGGCCCGGCCCGTTCACCGGCGCCCCGCTGCTGTCGGGCTCGCTCGCCTGGCTGGAGTGCAAGCTGGCCGCGCAGTACGACGGCGGCGACCACTCGGTCTTCCTCGGCAGCGTGCTCGGGTCGGGCTGGACGGAGGGTCGGCAGGCGCTGCTGTTCTACGGCGGAGGATTCCACCGGGGCGTCGGCGGTGCCGGCGACGGGACCGGCTGAGCGGAGGGGTGGTCCGATGTTGGTGAGCGTGACCGGCGGCACCGGGTTCGTCGGCATCCACTCGGTCGCGGCGATGGTCCGGGGCGGGCACCGGGTGCGGATGCTGGTGCGCGACCCGGCCCGCGCGGAACGGGCCCTCGCCCTGATGGAGGTGGCCCCGGGCGCCGTCGACCTGGTCGTCGGGGACGTGACGGACGAGGCCGGTGCGGCCCGCGCGGTGCGCGGCGCCGACGCCGTCCTGCACGCGGCCTCGGTGTACTCCTTCGACAGCCGGCGGTACGCGGCCATGCGCCGGACCAACGAGCGGGGGACCGACCTGGTGCTGGCCGCGGCCCGCCGGTCGGGCGCCGATCCGGTCATCCACGTGTCGAGCATCGTCGCGCTGCTGCCGACCCGCCGGCGGCCGCTCCGGGAGGACTCCCCGGTCGGCCGCCCCCGGGAGACGTACATGGCCACCAAGGCCGCCGCCGAGCGCGTCGCCCGCCGCTACCAGCGGGACGGCGCACCGGTGGTCATCAGCTACCCGCCCGCGCTGCTCGGCCCGCTGGACCCGGGGCCGGGCGACCAGAACACCCGGCTGCGCAACACCCTGCGCGGGCTGATGCCGGTCTGGCCGCTCGGCGGCTTCCCGGTCGGCGACGTCCGCGACACCGCGCGGCTGCACGCCCGACTGCTGACCGCACCGAGGACGGGCCTCGACCGCCACTTCGCCCCGGGCCGCCAACTGGCCACCCGGGAGTACGTGCGGACCCTGCGGGAGGTCACCGGGCGGCGGCTGCCCGCGGTCTTCCTGCCCGCCCGCGCCATGCTGCCGGTCGGCGCCCTGGCCACCCTGGTGCAGCGCGGCTGGCCCTGGCACATCCCCGCGGAGTACGGCGCCGTCTACACCTGCGCCTGCGCGGCTCCCGTCCACCCGGCCGCGAGCACCTGCGGACTGGTGCCGAGGCCGATCGCGGAGACCATGGCCGACACGGTGCGCTGGCTCCGTGCCGAGGGTCTCCTGACGGACCGGCAGGCGGGTCTGCTGGCGGACGGGAAGGGCAGGTGAGCCTGGGGTGAGGCGCGCCGGGGGCGGCTCCGGCTCGGGAGAGGGGGCGCGTGCGAGGCCGCCGCGCCCCCGCGCGCCGCACGGGATCGCCGCCGACACGCGCGGCGGCCCGGGGCCCGGGGTATCGGGAAGGGGGTACCGGATGATCACGGGAGGTTCCATGAGCGAGCAGGACGTGCCGCCGATCTCGATCTTCTACCGTCGCGACGGGTTCGACCCGGGCCCGGCCCTGGGCGAGGCCCAGCGCGGGGACCCGGCCCGGCGGGTCCGGGACTTCTGGCTGCACCGGGTCGGCGAGTACCGCCTCGTCACCCGGCACGCCGACGTGCGGCGCGTCCTGGCCGACCAGGAGACCTTCGCGATGTACGACCCGGAACGCGCCCCGGTCCTGCCGAACGAACTCCTCAACATGGACCCGCCGGAGCACACCCGGCTGCGCCACGTGCTGACGCCGGAGTTCACCGGGAAACGGATCCGCTCCCTGGAGCCGATGATCCGCGCCCTGGTCGGCGAGCTGCTCGACGCCATGGAGGCGCGGGGGCCCGCGGCGGACCTGATGGACGCCTTCGCCCTGCCGCTGCCGCTCGGGGTGATCTGCGCGATGCTCGGCGTCCCCGACCCGGACCAGGGGGACTTCCACCGCTGGTCCCGGACCACGCTGGACCTCGGGCTTCCCATGGAGGAACGGCTCGCGGCCGGCCGGGAGTCGCACGCGTACGTGGCCTCCCTGGTGGCGGAGAAGCGGCGCAGCCCGGACGACGGGATGATCGGCATGCTCGTCCGGGAGCACGGCGGCGCGGTGTCGGACTCCGAACTGGTCGGGGTCTGCGAGCTGCTGCTGCTCGCCGGCCACGTCACGGTGTCCAACACGATCGGCCTGGGCGTGCTCGCCCTGCTGTCGCACCCGGAGCAGGCCGACCGGCTGCGCGACGCGCCCGAGGGCGATCCGGTGGTCGACGCCGCCGTCGAGGAACTGCTGCGGTACCTGTCCGTGTCCAGCACCGCGCTGGCCCGGACGGCGCGGTGCGACACCGAGATCGGCGGCGTGCCGGTCAAGGCCGGCGAGCAGGTCGTCTGCCAGCTGCCGGTGGCCAACCGGGACCCGGCGCTCGGCGCCGGGATGGACCGCCTCGACATCGGACGCGAGCCCGTGTCGCACCTGACCTTCGGGCACGGCCCGCACCACTGCCTCGGCGCACCGCTGGCCCGCGCCGAACTGCGGATCGCGCTGCCCGCGCTGCTGCGGCGACTGCCCGGCCTCGCGCTCGCGTGCCCCGCCGAAGAGGTGCCCTACCGGGTCAACAACGAGGTCTACGGGCTGCACGCACTGCCCGTCACCTGGTGACGGCGGCCCTCGGCCGGTGAAGGGGGCCCCGGCACGTCCCGCCGGCTACGGGGCCCTCCTCCGCAACGCCTTCCGCACGGCCGTCGCCAGGCCGTCCGCCACTCCCCGGGACCGGGACCAGGACCGGGAGCGGGGCCGGGACGCCGGGGGCTCGGGCCAGGGAGCCCCCGACGCCGTGAAGTCGTAGGCGGTCTCGGCGTGCTCGGTCTGGTCGATGCCGACCACCTCGACCTCCTCGGCGACCCGGAAGCCGACGGTCCGCTGGATCGCCCGGCCGAGCAGCCAGGAGAGCACGAAGGAATAGCAGGCGACCACCACGACTCCGACCGCCTGCTTGCCGAGCTGCCCGAAGCCGCCGCCGTAGAACAGGCCCCTGGCACTCTCGCCGACGTGCCCGGTGGCGAGCAGGCCGATCAGCAGCGAGCCGATCGCCCCGCCGACCGCGTGCACGCCGACCACGTCGAGCGAGTCGTCGAAGCCCAGCCGGTACTTGAGGCTGACCGCCGCCGCGCAGACCGCGCCCGCGACCAGCCCGATCACGATGGAACCGAGCACCGAGACCGACCCGCAGGCCGGGGTGATGGCGACCAGTCCGGCCACCGCGCCGGAGGCCGCGCCCAGCGAGGTGAAGGCGCCGTTCCTCGCCCGTACGTAGGCCAGCCAGCCGAGCATCGCGGCGGCGGTGGCGATCTGGGTGTTCAGGAACGCCGCGCCGGCGACGCCGTCGGCGGCCAGCGCCGAGCCCGCGTTGAAGCCGAACCAGCCGAACCAGAGCAGCCCGGAGCCGAGCATCACCAGCGGCAGGCTGTGCGGGCGCATCGGGTGCTTCCGGAAACCGACCCGCTTGTCCAGCACCAGGCAGAGCGCCAGGCCCGCGACCCCGGCGTTGACGTGCACCGCGGTGCCGCCGGCGAAGTCGATCACGCCCACCCGGTCGACCAGCCAGCCGCCGCGCCCGTTGTCGGTGCTGAACACCCAGTGCGCGACCGGGAAGTACACCACCGTGGCCCAGACCGTGACGAACAGCGTCCAGGCGGTGAACCTGGCGCGGTCCGCGATCGCGCCGCTGACCAGCGCCGGGGTGATCACCGCGAACATCAGCTGGAACACGGCGAACACGGTGACCGGGATCGAGCCGTGCAGCTCGTCCCGCCCGATGCCGCGCATCCCCAGGTGGTCGAGGTTGCCGATCAGGCCGTGGAAGGCGTCGGGGCCGAAGCTGAGCGAGTAGCCGTAGAGCACCCACAGCACGCTGACGATCGCCAGCACGACGAAGCACATCGACAGCATGTTCAGCGTGCTCTTGGCCCTGACCATGCCCCCGTAGAAGAAGGCCAGCCCGGGGGTCATCAGCATGACCAGGGCCGCACTGATGAGCACGAAGGCGGTGTCGCCCGCACTGAAACCGGCCGGCATCGGTGGCGGACTCAGCCGAGCCGGGTGCCGGTGCTCCGGTGGATCGCCGTCTTCCCGGACTCCACCGTGCCGTGCGCGGCGCGGACCGAGTCGCGCAGCAGCTCCAGTCGGTGGGGGCCGGGGGCGGCGCCCAGGGCGGTGAGCACGCCGAGCGCGGTGTCGGTCGCCTGGCGCGCGGTCCGCAGGATCGCGGTGCGCTCCTGGTCGTCGTCCTCGCCGAGGCTGTGCAGCGCCGCCGCCGCCTCCGCCAGGTGGGCGGCCACGCCGTGGACCGTCGGCGGGTGCGGATGCCGCCGGGCGGCCTGCCCGTGCGGCCACAGGTGGCAGCGCACCCGCAGCGACCGGGAGTGGCGGTCATGAGCAGGGTCAAGGTGCGTACTCATCGCGAAGCTCCTCGGGATCTCCTGGGGACGGCCCCCTGCTCCACCGGAATGCTAAGGCGGCTCCTCGATCGGCGCCCGCCGGGGAGGCCGGGGCGGAGGCGTGCGGAGCACCGGCCGGACACCTCATTGGGTAACCTTGAGATTACGGACAGATTTCGGAAAGGTAAACCACTATGGGGTGATCGTGATGCCTCCCCTCCCAACCTCCTCCCCTTCCCTGACCGCCTCCTCCTCCCTGGCCGCGACGCCGACGACCACGCCCCGAGCGGGGCCGCTGCGCCTGTTCGTCCGCCAGCCGTTGACCCGTTCCGGCCCGGGCGACCGGGACGTGGTGCAGAGCGTGGTCGACCTGGCCACCGACCCAGGGGTGGCGAGCGGCCCGGTGACCCTGCTGCCCTACCCCGCCGCCCAGCACGCGGGGACGTTCAAGGAAGCCTTCACCGAGGAGACCGGCCTGGCGTTCACGCCTGCGGCGTTCCGCGCCTGGCGGCTGGGCCTGCTCGACAGCGCCCACGCGATGCTGGTGGTGCGCACCGAGCTGAGCGAGTCCGGCGCCTACGAGGTGGCCTACAACGTCCACGCCGGGCCCCGGCTGCCCGTCTTCTTCGCCGTCCACGCCTCCTGCCCGATCAGGACGACCCTCCTGCAGGACCTGGCCCCGCTGGTGGACGCCCGCTACCACTCCTTCACCCGCGCCGGGGAACTGGCCGGGCCGCTGCACTCGTTCCTGGTCGCCGCCCGCCGAAGGGGACGGTCGGCATGATCTCGCTCGCCTCCCGCCCCGCGTCCGGCGGCCACCCCCGGGAGGTGGCGGAGTGGGACGCACGGCGCCACCTCGGGTGCGCGGCGCGAATGCTCCAGGTGCCCGACACGGCCTGGCCGCAGCAGCAGGACGCGGCCTGGGCCACCCTCCGGGAGGCCGTCCGCACCGCCCTGTCCGCGCTGGCCGCGGCCAGGGTGCCGCCCGGACCGCGCCGCCTGGTCCTGCTGCGCGAGACCGTCGGCGGCGCCCGCGCGACGGGGCTCTCGGCCCACATGGCCGTCTACCAGCAGCAGGCCGCCACCGCCCGCCCCGGAGCGGGCGAGACCGCGCTTCGGCACCATCCGGCGGGAGTCCGCGCCGAGCGGCGCCCTTCCGCTCCTCCGCCGCCCGGAGCGGACCCGAGGATCATCGGGACGAGGGCCGGCGCCCGGCCGCGCGGGGGACCTGCCGTCGATCACCCGGTGGTACGTCGTGTGGTGTACTGCGGCGGTGAGCACTGAGTACGAACTTGGTCGGGCCGTGGCCAGCCGTGAGCTGGTCTTCACCGCTCCGGACGGGACGAGGGTGCCGGTGCTGGTGGAGGTCGGGGCGCCGTCCCGCGACCCGGAGGGGCCGGACTGGTACTGCCCGTACCGGATCACCGGGCACCCCGGCATCGCCGACCGCGTGACGGCGATCTTCGGCGTCGACTCGTTGCAGGCGCTGCAGCTCGCCCTCACCTGCCTCCCCGACGAGTTGAGCGACGCGGCCGGGCTGACCTTCCTGGGCGGGACGGACCTGATGCTGGGGAGCGGCGGTTCGTGAGGGCGGAAGCCTGACGGATCGGGGGCCGGGCCCGGGCGGTCAGGACGGTGGGGCCGCCGAGGAGGCGACGGCGGCGGCGAAGTCGGGGTGCACGCCGAGTTGGGCGAGCATGACGCTGAGCCCGACGTAGCAGTTGAACTCCTTGACCTTCCCGTTCTCGACGTACCAGAAGTCGGCGGTGGGGATGCCGAGTCGGGCGCCGGGCGCCCGGACGGTGCCGGCGGGCGTCTCGAAGGGGCCGGTGACGGTGCCCTCGGTCGTCAGCTCGACGGCGACCACGTCGCCGATGACGTGGACCCGGTGGAGTTCGCGGTGGATGTCGGGTGCCAGGGCTGCCATGAAGACGACCTGGTCGCCGAGGTGTTCGCCGCGGTAGCTCTCGCCCGCGAGGACGTTGTTGAACACCCCGTCCTCGGCGAACCTGTCGATGAAGCCCGGTACGTCGAGGACGTGGCCCTCGGCCGCGTGGTAGGCGGCCCGCACCACGGCTTCCGCGTCGGTGGTCATCGCACTTCCCCTTCCATGAAAGCAATCAAATGCTTGCTTGAAATTATGGGAGCGTCATGGCGAGTGGTCAAGCATTTGCTTGAATGGTTCTGGTCGGACGGGGGTCCGTGCAGGTCAGCCGGGGTACGGCTGCCCGTGGAACACGCCGGTCAGGACGGGCAGCAGCTGCCGCTCGATCCGTTCGGCGGGCTCGCTGGCCAGCTCGGCGCCGATGGGGGCCAGGGCGAGCCAGTTCAGCAGGCCGGCGGCGCAGCGGGTGCGGAAGACGAGTTCCCGCTCGTCGACACCGGGCAGGTGGGCCGCCAGGACGCGGACGGCGTCCTGGCGGGCCCGTTCGAACTTGCCGCTCAGGCGGTCCCAGCCCTGGGGCGGATCGATGCCGACCCGGGCGACGGTGCGCATCACGGCCAGTTCCGGTCCGCCGGCGGCCAGTGCCCTGATCATCGGCCGGGCGAACGCCGCCGCGAGCTCCTGGAGGGTCGCGTCGGGGCCGAGCGGGTCGAGCGCCTGGATCTGGGCGTCCAGGTACCGCTCCAGCGCCTGCTCGATCGCGGCGTCGCAGAGCGCCCTCAGCGAACCGAAGTGGTAGCTGACCGCGGCGACGTTGGCCCCGGCGCGGTCGGTGACGTCGCGGAGCTTCACGCCGTCCTGGCCGCGTTCCGCCAGGAGGTCCAGGGTGGCGGCCAGCAGGCCGTCCCGGGTGCGCCGGCCGGTCTCCCGGCGCTGGTCCGTCTTCTCTGCCCGTGCCATGGTCCGGACTCAAGCAGGGGCTCGCGATGATTGTCAAGCGACTGATTGAGTTCCCGCCGCCCGGGCCCGGCCGTGCCTCCTACAGCGTGGCGGGCTGGGGTTGGGTGGGGACGACGATGACGGTGGTGGTGTCGGCGGTCAGGGCCGTGGTGAACTCCCGTTCCAGGTCCTCGGTCGTCTCTACGTCGACGGCGTGGCAGCCGAAGCCGCGGGCGAGTGAGGCGATGTCGAGGCCGGGGAGGTCGAGTGCGGGGACGCCGGGGGTGTCCTCCAGTCGGGCGAAGGACTTGAGGATCGCGTACTCGTGGTTGCGCATGACCACGTAGACGATCGGGAGGCGGTGCCGGGCCGCGGTGTAGAGGGCCTGGACGCAGTACTGGAAGGAGCCGTCGCCGATCAGGCCGACCACCGGGCGGCGCACTCCGCGCTCCCGGTCGGCGAGCGCGATGCCCACGGCGGCGGGGACGGCCCAGCCGATGCCGCCGCTGGCCGTGGAGAAGAAGGATCCGGGGCGGGTGGTGGGCAGCCATTCGAGCTGCTGGGCCATGGTCGAGGTGGACTCGTTGACGATGACGGCGTCCGGTGGGCGGACCCGGCTCAGGGCGGCGTAGACGGCGGGCGGGGGGAGCGGGAGGGTCGGGGAGGCCGGCAGGATCCGGGGCCGGGGCATCGGGTCGGGGGCGGTGCGGGCCGTGCCCTCCTGGACCAGGTCCAGCAGCCCTTCGAGGGCCAGCCGGGGGTCGCCGAGCAGGCTGTCGCCGGCCCGGGCGGTGGCGGCGGCGTGCGGGTCGCCGGTGAGCTGGAGCAGGGCGGTGCCCGCGGGGAGGTAGTCGCCCGGTACGTACGGGTAGTAGCGGAAGACCTCAGCGCCGATCACGGCGACCAGGTCGTGTCCGGTCAGGCGTTCGCCGACGGCCTTGACCGACAGGCCCAGCGGGCCGGCGTAGAGCGGGTGGTCCTCGGGGAAGGAGGTGCGCTCCGCGAGCGGGGGGCCGTAGACGGTGGCGCGCAGCTTCTCGGCGAGGGCGACGGCCGCGTCCCAGCCGCCGCCGCGGTCGACCTCGGGTCCGAGGACGAGCGCGGGCCGGCGGCTGGCGGAGAGGCGTTCGGCGAAGGCCCGCAGCCGTGCGGGGTCGGGGGCCACCCGGTGGCTGACCGTCCGCACCCGGGTGAAGGCGGACAGCGGCTGCTTCCAGTCGTCCAGCGGGATCGACAGGTAGACCGGCCCGGCGGGCGGCTGGAGCGCGTGCGCGTAGGCGCGCATGACGGCCTCGGGGACGTCCTGGGCGCGGGCCGGTTCGTAGGACCACTTCACCGAGGGCAGCGGCAGCAGGGTCGCCTCGCGGTTGGCGAGGTACGGCTCGCCGATCAGCAGTTCCCGGTGCTGCTGGCCGGAGGTGACGATCAGGGGCGTGTGCGCGTGGGAGGCCGACACCAGGTTGCCCATGGCGTTGCCGGTGCCGGCCGAGGAGTGCAGGTTGACCAGTGCGGGGCGGCCGGTGACCTGGGCGAAGGCGTCGGCCATCGTGATCGCGGAGGCCTCCTGGAGCGCCAGGACGTAGCGGAAGTCCGCGGGGAAGTCCTGGAGGAAGGGCTCCTCGGTGGAGCCCGGATTGCCGAAGACCGTGGTGAGTCCGAGCGTGCGCAGCAGGTCGTACGTCACGGTGCGGACGGTGGATCGCTCGGCCATGGGGGCCACCGGCTTTCCCTCGGGGACGTCGGGGCGATTCGGCTCCGGCCGTCGCACGGCCCGACACCAGCAGGAGAGCACCGGCCCCGAGGGCCCCGCAACCGGACGGGCGGGTGCGGGGCCCTCGGGGCCGGACGGATCCGGCTACTTCGCGAGGAAGGTCAGCAGCGCCTTGTTGACCTCTTCGGCGTGGGTCCACAGCAGGCCGTGCGGTGCGCCCTCGATCTCCACGTACTCGGCGGAGGGCAGGGCCCGGTGGAACGGGCGGGCGGTGCTGTCGATGGGCAGGATGCGGTCGCCGGTGCCGTGCAGGATGAGGGCCGGCACGTCGATGCGCGGGATGTCGGCGCGGAAGTCGGTGTACCAGGTGGAGGGTGCCGCGGCGGCGGCGTACCAGCCGCCGGCCGCCGCGACGTTCCAGCTGTTGCGGACGGCCTCCTCGCCGATCCGGGTGCCGAGGTTCTCGTCGAGGTTGTAGAAGTCCTGGTAGAAGGCGGTGTAGTAGGCGTACCGGTCGGCCTTCACGGCAGCCACGATGCCGTCGAAGAAGTCCTTCGGGGCCGCGCCGTCCGGGTTGTCGTCGGTCTTGAGGAGGTAGGGCTCCAGCGAGCCGAGGAAGGCCACCTTGGCGACGCGGCCGGAGCCGTACGCGGACACGTAGCGGGCGACCTCGCCGGTGCCCATCGAGAAGCCGACCAGGACGGCGTCCCGCAGGTCGAGGGTCTCCAGCAGGGTGTGGAGGTCGGCGGCGAAGGTGTCGTAGTCGTAGCCGGTGGTGGGCTGGGAGGAGCGGCCGAAGCCGCGGCGGTCGTAGGTGACGACCCGGTGGCCGGCGTCCAGCAGTGCGGCGCTCTGCCGTTCCCAGGAGTGCCCGTCCAGCGGGAACCCGTGGATGAGGACGACCGGCTGCCCGGAGCCGTGGTCCTCGTAGTAGAGCTCGACGGGGGCGGAGTTCTCCTGGCCGACGGTGACGAAAGGCATGGGCGCTTCCTTTCTCTCGGGCAGCGTCAGGGCTGCGGTGGGTCACACGCTAGGGCGTGTCTGACAATTGGCGTCAAATCAGCGCGCGGCGTTGGGGTGCGTGCATCGCAAGGCGGAGGAGGGAGCCACTGCGGAGCATTGGCGACCGACGACAACGCGGCGAGGTGCGTGCCCCGGCGTCGCGCACCCGGCGGGAATTGTCAGACACGCCCCCGGACCGGCCGGGTACGAATGGTTGCCGCTGCGGGCACCGCGTGTCGTCCGGGAGCGGCGTCGGGAGTCCTACAGCTCGCGCATCTCGCGCCTGGTCAGCGCGTATCCGAAGGCGCCGATCAGGCACAGCCCGGTGGTCGCGAACACCCACCGACTGCCGAAGGCGTCCACCGCCGCGCCGGCCGCGATCACCGAGACCGGGAAGACGCCCAGCGCGCAGAAGGTGACGGCCGCCATGACCCGGGCCAGCAGCGCGGGCGGGGTGCTCTTCTGCACGCCGGTGACGACCAGGACGTTGGTCACCGTGCTGGCGCCGCCCGCCACGCAGAGCAGCAGGACGGCGCCGACGAGGCCGGTGAAGGGCACCAGGCCGATCGCCGCGCCCATCACCAGGCCGGAGAGCATCGCCGTGCGGCCGCGGGAGCGCACCTCGGTGAGGCCGGCCGCGAACAGGCCGCCGACCAGCGCGCCGCCGGTGAACGCGGCGAGCAGCAGGCCCAGCCCGGCGGCACCGGCGGAGAAGCCGTGGGTGGCCAGGGTCGGCAGGGCGACCCGGGTGGCGCCGCCCACCGTCAGGTTCGCGATCGCCGTCACCGTCAGCACCGCGCGCAGCAGCGGCGATTCCCGTAGCAGGGTGCGGAAGTTCCTTGGTACGGAGGCGCGTTCGGAGATCGGGCGGGGCGGTGCGACGAGGCCGCCGCGACCGATCAGCAGCAGCGTCGCCGTGGACACGGCGAAGGTCGCCGCGTCCACGCCCAGCGCGGTGGCCGGGTTCAGCCAGGCGACCAGCGGGCCGGCCACCGCCGGGCCGAGCAGGCCGGCGCCGAAGGTGACCGTGCTGTTCAGGGCGTTGCCCGCGTGCAGGTCCTCGGCGGGCAGCAGGGCCGGGGTGATCGCCCAGGCGGCAGGCAGGAAGACCCCCGCCCCGAGGCCGACCAGCAGGGCGAGTCCGCCGATCAGCCAGAACGCGGCCGCCCCGCCGGCGGCGACCGCGCAGAGCCCGGCGGTGGCGAGCAGCCGGCCGAGGTCGGCGGTCAGCATCACCCGCCGGGCGCCGAACCGGTCGGCGAGGATCCCGCCGAGCGGGGTGGCGGCCAGCCGTCCCGCGCCGTAGGCGGCGACCACCAGGCTCAACTGGCGGGCGCCGCCGCCGAGGGAGTAGACCAGCAGCGGCAGGGCGACCACCTGGAACGCGTTGCCGAACTCCGAGGTGGCCTGGCCGATCACCAGCAGCCGGAAGCCGCGCGAGCGCAGCGGGGCGACGCCGAACCGGGGGCGGAACCGCAACAGGCCCGAAGCGCCAGCTGTCCTCGCGCCGTCCGCCTTCGCGCCGCTAGCCATCGAGCGAGACCGGCAGCGACTCCAGGCCGCGCAGCATGATCGTGTTGCGCCAGGGCAGGGTCTCCTCGGCGGCGGCCAGCTCGATCCGCGCGAAGCGCTCCAGCAGGCCGGTCAGCGCGACCTCGCTCTCCAGCCTGCCGAGGAAGGAGCCGAGGCACCGGTGCAGGCCCTGTCCGAAGGCCAGGTGGCCCGGATCGCCCCGGTCCAGGATCAGCCGGTCGGGATCGGTGAAGCGGGCCGGGTCCCGGTTGGCCGCGCCGAGCGAGAGCAGCACCAGTTCGTCCGCCGGGATCTCCACGTCGTCGACCATCACGTCGGCGTTGGTGAACCGCAGGGTGGCCATGCTCACGGGGGACTCGTAGCGCAGGAACTCGTCGATGGCGACGGGCATCGCCGCCGGGTCGGCGCGCAGCCGGGCGAGCTGGTCGGGGTGGTGGAGCAGGGCCAGGGTGGCGGTGCCGAGCAGGTTGACGGTGGTCTCGTGACCGCCGATCAGCAGCAGGAAGACCATCGAGAACACCTCCTGCTCGGTGAGTTCGCCGGCGTCGCGGGCCCGCACCAGGTCGGTCAGGACGTCCTCGCCCGGGGTGGCCCGTCGGGCCGTCATCAACTCCCGGAGGTAGTCGTTCATCTCGGCGGTGGCCTGGTCGAAGGTCATCTCGCCGCCCTGGGTGAGGATCGCCGTCGACCAGGTGCGGAAGGCGTGCATGTCCTCCGGGGGGAAGCCCAGCAGCTCGCAGATGACCATGATCGGCAGCGGGAAGGCGAAGTCCGCCACCAGGTCGGCGGTCTCCCGTCCGCGCAGCCCGTCCAGCAGGCCGCCGGCGATGCGCTCGACCATCGGCCGCATCAGGTCGACCCGCCGGCGGGTGAAGACGCCCTGGATCAGGCGGCGCAGCCGGGTGTGGTCCGGCGGGTCGCTGTTGAGCATGTGGACGACCTCGGAGCCGAGCGTCAGGCCGGAGCCCCGGCCGCTCGCGATGGCCTGGCTGCGGCGGACGTCCTGCCCGAAGCGCGGGTCCATCAGCGCCGCCCGGACGTCCTGGTAGCGCGTCACCAGGTAGACCGGCAGGCCTTCGCCGAACTCCACGACGGAGACCGCGCCGGCCTCGCGGATCCGGGCGAGGGTGGGGTAGGGGTCGCGGATGAAGGCGGACATCCGCCCGGCGGCGTCGTCGACCGCGGTGGTCATGGATCTCTCCTCGGGCTCGGAACTCTCGCGGTTACGCGGTCACGCGGCTACACCGTCAGCGACGGGAAGGGCCAGCGGCGCACCCGCATCGGCAGGAACCAGGCGCGGCCGGCCTGTTCGGCGATCAGACCGGCCTCGGCGAAGTCCCGGTGGACGGCCTCCGGCAGCCGGCCGACCTCGACGCCCTCGGCCAGCGCGTCCACCTGCGCCAGGTGGTCCGGCTCGTCGATGGTGAACAGCTCCAGCGTCCCGAACCGGCGGTCGCGCACCTCGACGAAGCCGGGGCCGCGCCGGAAGACGCACTTGCTCGGGTAGTACGTGGCGCGCCAGTCGGCGACGACCTCCTCCGGCCCGCCGGTCAACCGCTCGGGCGGGTACAGGTGGTGGAACCGGCGCCGCGCGGCGCAGCCGTCCGTGCAGACCGCCTGCCAGAGCACGGCCAGCCCCTGTCCGGTCGCCTCGCGCAGCAGCATCAGCGCCCGTGCGGAGGCCGCGGGCGCGTCCGCGCAGAGCCGCACCGGCTCGGTGAGCCGCAGGCAGCGGACCCCGGCGCGGTGCAGCCCGGTGACCTCCTCCTGCGCCGGGCCGGACAGGGTGCGGCGGCCGAGGGCGAAGCCCGGCAGCTCCCGGGCGGCGGGGTCGTAGTCGAGCCAGAGCTCGACCTCCGGGCCGGCCGCGCGCCAGGCGGCGTCGGTCCTTCCAGCACCGGTCCTTCCGGCGTCGTCCCGTGCGGCATCGTTCCGTTCAGCCGATCGCGACGGCATCGGGCACCTCCTCGGTGCGGGGGAGGGCGGCGGCGGTGCCGTGCCGGTGCCGCATCCGCATCAGCACCTGGTTGTCGGACTCGACGGCGACCTGGAGGTAGCCGGCCCCGTCGTGGAACAGCAGGCCCAGCGCGGTGAAGCGCTCCAGCACCGGTTCGACCGCCGCCGCCCCGCCGGGGACCTTGGCGGCCAGCGCGGCGGCCGAGCGGGGCTGGACCAGCAGCCGGAAGACGGCGAGCTCCACCGGATCGGTCAGCTCGACCACCCGCCAGTCGTACCCGGGACGGGTGTTGACGAGCACGACCCGTCCGCCCGCGTCCCGGTAGCTGAGCCGGCTGTCGGGGAACCGCGCGAGCCAGGTGTCCACCGCCGCGCCCAGCCGCTCCGCGAGCCCGCCGCCGATCCCGCGCGGCGGTGCGGTGAACACGTAGGCCAGTTCGTTGAGTTCACTCTCCGGCAGGCGGTACGTCGCGCGGTACTGGAAGGCCGGCCGGGTGATCGCGAAGCCCAGTTCGGGGCGGTCGAAGTACGGGCTGAACCGCTCGATCGCGATCCGGCCCGCCCCGGTCGGCGGGTCCAGGTGGTGCAGGACGGGCAGTTGGCGGATCACCGACTCGTAGTCCTCCGGCTGTTCGCCCGGGAAGCCGTAGAGGTAGTTCCAGGTCACCGAGACCCCGGCGCTCTGCGCGTCCCGCAGCGCGCGGACGTTCTGGCAGCCCGTCACCCCCTTGTCCATGATCCGCAGGACCCGGGTGCTCAGGTTCTCGATGCCGGGCTGCACCTGGGCCGCGCCCGAGTCGCCGAGCAGTTGGAACTGGTGGCGGCGCAGGTTGGCCTTGATCTCGAAGTGCAGCCGCAGGTCGACCGGGAGTTCGGCCAGCGACTTCAGGACGGTGTCGAAGTAGCCCATGTCCAGGATGTTGTCGACCACGTAGACGTCCAGCAGCTGGTGGCGTTCGGCGAGCGCGAGCACCTCGGCGAGGAAGTCCGCCGGCGGCTTGGAGCGGAACTCCATCGAGGAGCCGTTGAGCCCGCAGAAGGTGCAGTGGTGCTTCTCGCCCCACCAGCAGCCCCGGGAGCCCTCGACGACCAGCTTGGGATCGACCCAGCCGGCCGCGACGGAGGCGTCGAGCCGCTCGAAGAAGCCGTCGTAGCGGGGCGCCAGGATCGCGGAGGGCGGCAGCGGACGCTTCGTCATCGCGTTGGCCGTCGACGCCCCGGAGCCGTCGCGCCAGCACAGTCCGGGGACGGCGGAGAGGTCGCCGCCCGCCAGGAGGCCGTTCAGGAGCGCCGGGAAGGCGGCCTCGCCCTCGCCGCGCACCACGTAGTCCAGGAAGGGGAAGTTGCGGTGCAGCGCGGCGCCCTGCGGACCGTCGCAGTTCGCGCCGCCGAACACCGTGCGCACCTGCGGGCAGCGCTGCTTGAGCAGCCTGGCGGCGGCGAGGCTCGCGGTGTTCTGCTGGAAGGTGGTGGTGAAGCCGACCAGGTCCGGCGGGTCGGCGGCGAGTTCCTCGACCAGGCGGGCGATGAACGCCGGGGCGATCGCGCGGGTGGCCCGGGTCAGGGCGATCTCCTGCTCGCTCGCGCCGTTGGCGGCCAGGTACTCGAAGTAGCCGGTGCTGTCGGTGCTGTCGTCGTCGCCGTCGTCGTCGCCGTACAGCGCGCCGGCGAACGCCCAGTCGCCCGCGCCCTGGAAGTAGGACTTCTCGGAGAAGTACTGGTAGTCGTCCGCGCCGAAACCCGCGGTCTCGGCGGCCCAGTCCACGAAGTCCAGGTTGGCGTACCGGACGTCGACCTGGTGGCCGGCGCGCGCGGCGGTGGTGTGCAGGATCCCGAGCGCCAGCGACGGCACGTCGATCGCGCCCCAGGGCATGTGCAGAAGAACGATACGCATGGTGGCCAGTTCCGTCGGTCGCAGGCGGTCGGTCAGGGGTGTCGGCGGGGTGTGGGGGGGGGGGGCCCCCCGCCCCCCCCCCCCCCCCCCGGGCGCGCCCTATGCAGCTCCGGGACAAGCGCCACCGGCACCCCC
>NZ_JBSFKI010000016.1:0-218808 GCF_053598475.1 Kitasatospora sp. NPDC001119 | reverse complement strand
CACGGACGCGGCAATGACATGACAGCCACACCCGGCATCCCTGGGTGCCCTGATCTTACGAATGACCAGAACGATCCCACGAAGAAAGGTATGGAAGGCCATGCGTCGAATCGCGGCTCTGGGGGCGGGTGCGGCACTGCTGGTGGCCGCCGGTGTGATGGCGGCGCCGAGCGCCTCGGCGACCTCGTACTGCAGCACCACCCAGGGGACGAACTGGGGCTCGGTGAGCTGCCAGACCACCGCCACGAAGAACCACTGGCAGCTGGTGCTGGTCTGCAACAACGACAACGTCAAGGGCAACCAGACGACCGTCAACGGCCTCTGGCACATGGGCAACGGCAGCGACACCCTCTACTGCCCGACCGGCTACAGCGCGGCCTACACCAAGGTCAACAACGACAACTGACCCGCCGGGTAGGGGAGTCGGCTGTTCGGTCGGCGAGCCCGCCGCCGCCCGCGGTGGGCGGGCCCGGCGACCGGGCAGGCCCGTACAGTCCCGGTCATGACCGACACCACCGCGTCGTGGCGCGAACGTGAACGCACCACCGTCTTCAGCAAGTTCGGGCGGTCCGTCGACCGCGTCGGGTTCGAGCTGCCCGACGGCAGGACGGAGGAGTTCTACCTCAAGCGCGAGAACCCGGGCGGCGCGGTGCTCGCCCTCACCCCCGACCGGCGCGTCATCCTCGCCCGCCAGTACCGGCCCGGCCCCGACCGCGTGCTGTACGAACTGCCCGGCGGCCTCGTGGACCCCGGCGAACAGGCGGTGGACGCCGCCGCCCGCGAGCTGCTGGAGGAGACCGGCTACCGGGGCCAGGTCCGCGCCGCCGGCTCGTACTGGCTGGACGCCTACTCCGACGTCCGCCGCTACGCCTTCGTCGCCACCGACTGCGTCAAGGTCGCCGAACCACGCCCGGAGCGCAACGAGTTCATCGACGTCGTCACCGTCGACCTGCGGGAGTTCCGCACCCGCGTCCTGCGCGGCGGCGAGATGACCGACACGGCGCCGCCTACCTCGCCCTGGACACGCTGGGCCTGTTGTGAGCCGGGCGAGTCCCGGGTCTCCGGACCGCGTGCGCGGCGGTCCGGGCCCGGGCGTCAGCCGGTGGTGTCGGTCAGCAGCCGTCCTGGGGCCGCCTCCCGCAGTGCACGCCCGGACATGAGGCCCGGCAGTTCCGGCAAGCGCTCGGCCCGGCGCTGGAGGAGGTGGACCTTCGCCTCGGGGAGATCGGCGACGCGCAGCAGCTGCCAGCCCTGACCACGCTGGTAGTAGCGCGACAACTGTTCCTGGGCGGTGCCGCGACGCACCCAGCGGATGCCGTTCACGGCAGCGTGGTCAAGGGCCCACCAGGCGAGCAGGCGCCCGAGGCGGTAGGGATTCGGCCGGGTGAAGCTGGTCGTGAGGAAGAGGCTGGGCTCGGCACGTTCCTCGTCGGTGAAGCCCCACAGGGGGAGGGCGTCCTCCCGCATGATCGTCGTGCAGCCGACGACACCGCGTTCCCGGTGCTCCAGCACCCACACGGGAATGTCCGGGTTCGCGGCCTGGGCCCCGAACTCGTCGGCCGCCGCCTCGCACTCGCCGAGCCCGCGCTCCGACAACCAGCGGGAACGCTCGCGGATCATGTCGGCGATCGCGGCAGCGTCCGCCGCGGTCGCCTCGCGCATCCGAAACACCGTTGGCTCCTCTTCTACGTGATGGTCCTTCGGATTGCTCGACGGCATGGTCACCACCGCGGAGGCCGGCGGGTCCGCCAGCGTGCTGCGCAGGAAGTCGGACCCGCCGACTTCCTGCGCAGTGGGGTTCTCAGGGTCGGGTGGCTCGGGCGCGGCAGTGGGCGAGGGCGTACTTGATGCGGGTGTCGGAGTGGTGGGTGGTGGTGAGGAGTTCGCCGGCGGTGGTGAGGGTGGTCCAGTAGAGGGTGGGGTTGCCGGTGTGGGGCATGGGGTGGGTGGTGGTGAGGGAGAGGTAGGCGGTGGTGAGGTTGCCGGTGGTGAACCAGCGCTGGAGGCCGTGGTGGTGGCCGGGGCGGAGGCTGCCGTGGGCGTCGATGGCGGTGAGGAGGTGGTCGACGATGGTGAGTTCGGTGTCGGTGAGGGACTTGGGGATGTCGAAGACGCCGAGGGCTTCGAGGAGTTCGCCGGTGTCGGTCTCGGAGTTCGGGTGGGGGTCGGCGAGGAGGGCGTCGTAGCAGTCGTTGAGGCGTCGGGTGGTTTCGGCGTGGGGGATGGTGAGGGCGAGGCAGACGGCGCGGGCGGAGGACAACGGCTTGCGGGTGCGGCGGGCGAGGAGGGCGTACGTCTCGGCGGGGGTCCGGCCACGGGAGAGGGCGTGCCGGGCCAGGGTCGTGAGGTGCATGGGGGTTGGGTCTTTCAGGCGGTGACGAGGGCGGGGGCGGGCGTGGGGGCGACGAGGGCCCAGACGTACTTGCCGATGCCGTCGGGCTGGGAGGAGCAGCCCCAGCGTTCGGCGAGTTCGTTGACGAGGAGCAGGCCGCGGCCGTGCTCGGCGTCCGGCGCGGCGGTCCGGAGGGTGGGGTGGGTGGTGCCGGCGTCGTGGACTTCGAGGCGGAGGCGGGAGCCGGTGAGGGTGAAGCGGATCTCGATGGGGTGGTCGTCCGGCGCGTCGGAGTGCTGGACGGCGTTGGCGAAGAGTTCGCCGAGGAGGAGCTCGGCGGTGTCGGCGTACCGGTCGCCGGAGGGCAGGCCGGAGAGGTACGCACGGAGGAGGTAGCGCGCCAGGGGCGTGGACTCGATGCGGGAGTCGAGGCGCGCGACGAACATGCGGGGGCGGCGGGTTTTGAGCATGGCGAAGTACCTCGAGGGAGGGTGCGTGCGGGGGGAGTGCGCCGTGCGCGACTGTTACTGAAGGCCTGGACCGCGCCCATGGCGGTCCGGCCTGGGGGGTGTCGCCTTGGTCAGCCGACCGGGACCGGGACGCCCTGGATGAGGAGGGGGAGGCCGTCGCCGTGCTCCCAGGCGTCCCAGGCGTCCTCGACGCGGCGGTACTGGTCGTCGGCCATGGCGTTGCGGAGTTCGGACCGGGGGACCCAGTGGAGGGCGTGGATCTCCTCCGGGGGCTGGTGGTGGCGGACGAGTTCGGCCTGCTGGGGCGTGAGCATCCCGCCCGCGTAGACGAGGTCGAGGCCCTCGGGGAACTCGGCGGCGGGCACGTAGTCGATGGTGAGGATGGTGCGGAGGGGCAGGACGAGCCCGGTCTCGGTCTCCAAGTGCCGGCGGGCCGCGAGGTGGGGGAGTTCGTCCTGCTCGGCGCTGCCGCCGGGGAGGACCAGGCCGTCCCGGTAGACGGGATCGACCAGGAGGACGAGGAGTTCACCCGACTCGCCGGGGTCCTCGCGCAGGGCGAAGACCTGCTGGCCCGACCGGCGGGCGGGGGGTTTGGTCAAGATGCTGGTCCTGCTCAACTCTGCTCCAGGTAAGAGGTATTGGTGGCGGGCGGCAGCGGATGCTCGTCGATGGGACGGCGGCCGGGCGGCCGAAGTGTCGCCTCCGCGAAGACGCCCTCGCGCGGCTCACCGTCCTCCAGATCGCCGAAGTGCTGGTTGGCTTCGTGGAGTTGGAGGAGAGGTCCGGGATTCCGTGCGTGATGCATGAGATCTCCGCAGGTTGCTCTGTGCGCCCGGGGAATCACCGGGTGTAGCCATAGTGCCGCCTCGCCCGCTACGATCGGAACTCAATCTGAATCTTGAAGTTGGTGCTCGGCAAGTAGGTGAAGATCAGTGAACCTCAAAGAACTTGATCCAACATCAGGCCCGTGGGCGCCCTTCGGGGTGCAACTTCGCAGGTCCCGCAAGGCTGCTGGCCTCACACAGGCCCAGCTGGCGAAGCGTGTGGGGGTCGATCCCTCCTACGTCTCCTATGCCGAACTTGCTCCGCCTGGACGTACCCCGCCAAGCGAGGCGTTCGCACGTGATGTCGATCGAGTGCTGGAGACGGGTGGAACCCTTCTGCTGATGTGGCTTCAGGCCAAGCACTCGGCATTGCTGGAGGGGTTCCCCGAGTTCGCAGCCCAGGAGCAGAAGGCCACCGAGATAAGGATCTACGAAGCTGGAGTCATCCCAGGTCTCTTCCAGATCGAGCCCTATGCCCGGGCTCTGGTAGCTGGCGATGTCCGTCGGGGAATGATCACGCCGCAGCAAGCGGACGAACGAGTAACCTACCTGCTCACGCGGCAGCAGTTGCTCCACCGTGCTCGACCGCCATTGGTGCATGCCGTACTGGATGAGAGTTGCCTGCATCGCCCTATCGGTGGTCGTGAGGTGATGAGGGCACAGTTCGCCCATCTGGAGTCGCTGTATGCCGTCAACAACGTGATCCTTCAAGTTGCACCGTTCGCGCTGGCTGAGGAACGTCCGTTCGCCTTGCCGATGGTGCTCCTGACTCTCCCTGACAAGTCTCTCCTGGGCTACTCGGAGTCCGAGGGTCGGAGCCACCTTGAGCGGGACGCCGATCGGCTCGCCAGCTGGAGGAAACGCTACGATCGGCTCCAGGTGGGAGCGCTGGCCGAGACGGCGACTCTCGAATGGATGCGCGCTGCTCGGAAAGGGATCGAATGTCCGACATCAACTTGGCCGCTGCCCGTTGGGTGAAGGCGAGCTACAGTCAGCAAGGCGGCAATTGCGTTGAGGTGGCTCCCAACTTCCCTGGCCTGGCCCCCGTCCGTGACTCCAAGAACCCGGAAGGTCCGGCCCTGATCTTCGCTGGCGAGGCTTGGACGTCGTTCCTCGCCGCCCTCCGCAGTGGTGAGTTCGGCGAGGTCTGAGCCGGAGCCTGAAAGAGGAGTCACCTGCCTGGTGGCACGTGGTTGGTTGTCGTGCAGATCGAGGCCGCGAACAGGCAGCCAAACGCTCGGCTGGGGGCCTCCCCAGCCGAGCGTTTTGCGTGAGCGGGGGAGGGCACGCGAGGGTTATGGAACTTGACCTCGCCGGCGCCGGGTGGCGGAAGAGCACGTACAGCAACAACGGGGGCAACTGCGTCGAGGTGGCGGAGGGCTATCCGGGTGTCATGCCGGTCCGGGACTCCAAGGATCCGGAGGGGCCAGCTCTCGTCTTTCCGGTCAAAGAGTGGGAGTTGTTCGTTACCGCTGTCCGCAGTGGTGAGTTCGACGTACTTTGAGGGGATGACGATGCACGACGGCATCACCCTCGACCAGGGCGGCTACTGCTGGGCCAAGTCCAGCTACTCGGCTGGTGAGAACGGCAACTGCGTAGAGGTCGGCCGGACCCCGGTCGGCGCCATCCCGGTGCGTGACACCAAGCAGCACCGGCGCGGCCCCGTCCTGGAGTTCACCCCGGCGGCGTTCCAGGTCTTCCTCGACGCCGTCAAAGCGGGCGAGTTCCCGGTTCAGCCGTACATCGGCGAGTACCGGAGGGGCGGGTAGGCCGGGCACTCCGGGCTTTGGTCGATTCCTGGGTGGGTAGAGCAGTCCGGAAGTGCGATCGACTCCAGGGGTGATGCCCTGCCGTGGGGCGGCACCGTTCCTATGATCAGCCAGGTGTGAAGGGACTCTTCAGCATGGGCGAGAACGTTGACCTGACGGGTGCTTCCTGGAACAAGAGCAGCTACAGCAACAACGGTGGTACCTGCGTCGAGGTGGCTCCCGACTTCCCTGGCCTGGTCCCCGTCCGTGACTCCAAGGACCCCCAGGGCCCGGCTCTCGTCTTCCCGGCCGATGCCTGGAAGTCGTTCGTGGCTGCTGTCCGCAGCGGCGGGTTCGACGTGCTTTGAGAGGAGTGTCATGGCCGACTGCCGAGATCTGTCCGGCGTTTCCTGGGTCAAGTCGACGTACAGCCAGCAAGGCGGCGATTGCCTTGAGGTCGCGCGCGGCTCACGTGAACTGATGCCCGTCCGAGACTCCAAGGACCCGACGGCCCCGCTCTGGTCTTCCCGGCCGACGCGTGGGAGTCGTTCGTCGCCGCTGTCCGCAGTGGCGAGTTCGGCGAGGTCTGAGCCGGAGCCTGCAAGAGATTGAGGCCGTGAAGAGGTAGTCAAACGCTCGGCTGGGGAACCCCAGCCGAGCGTTTTTGCGCGAGCGGGGGAGGGCACGGAAGGGCTATGAACGCTGCGGAAGTTGACCTGGCCGGAGCTGGGTGGCGGAAGAGCACTCACAGTAACAATGGGGGTGACTGTGTCGAGGTTGCGGACGGTTACCTGGGTGTCATGCCGGTTCGGGACTCCAAGGATCCGGAGGGGCCGGCCCTCGTGTTTCCGGCCGACGCGTGGGAGTTGTTCGTTACCGCTGTCCGCAGTGGTGAGTTCGACGTACTTTGAGGGGATGACGATGCACGACGGCATCACCCTCGACCAGGGCGGCTACTGCTGGGCCAAGTCGAGCTACAGCAGCAGCGAGAACGGCAACTGCGTCGAGGTCGGCCGGACCGTGACCGGCGCCATCCCGGTGCGCGACACCAAGCAGCACCGGCGCGGCCCTGTCCTGGAGTTCACCCCGGCGGCGTTCCAGAGCTTCCTCGATGCCGTCAAAGCGGGCGAGTTCCCGGCTCGGGGCTGATCGGCAACAGGGGGCCGTCCGGGTCGTGACGGCTCGCTCTCCGGGCGAATCCCGCCCGGGTGCTCGCCATCGAAGTCCCCTGGGGCGCAGGCTGCTTCCGTGACCGCGTCGCACGGGCGCGGTGCGAGCGGAAGGACTCACATGACGAGCACGCGCGGCCGCATCGCCGCTCTGCTGGGCGCCGTCGCGGTGGTCGCCGGCACCACCCTGGCCACCCCCGCCACCCCCGCAGCCGCCACGGACAGGCCAGGCGGCGGGATCACCGGGCAGGCACCCTGCCCGGACGCGCCCGAGTTCACCTGCGGGACCCTCACCGTCCCGCTCGACCACAGCGGCGCCATCCCCGGCACCCTCGACCTCGCCGTGGCCGTCGGCGGCAACACCAAGGCCCCCAAGGGCGACCTGCTGTTCCTCTCCGGCGGCCCCGGCCAGGCCAGCGTCCCGACGGTGCGGCAGATGGCGGGCAAGCTGGAGCCCGTCCTCAAGGACTACCGCCTGGTCATGTACGACCAGCGCGGCACCGGCCGGGGCGCGCTCCAGTGCCCCGGCCTCCAGGAGGACATGGGCTCCTCCGACCTCGCCGTGCCGCGCAAGCAGTCGATCGCCGACTGCGCCGCCGCCCTCGGCCCGAACGCCCGCTTCTACAGCACCGCCGACACCGTCGCCGACATCGACCTGCTGCGCCGCGCCCTCGGTGCCCGGCGCCTCACCCTGGACGGCGTCTCGTACGGCACCATCGTCGCCGAGCGATACGCGCTCGCCCACCCGTCCCGCGTAGCCAGGCTGGTGCTCGACTCGGTGGCGCCGCCAGGGGGCTTCGACCCCCTCGACCTGGCCGCGATGCCCGCGACCGCCCGGGTGCTGCGGGCCGCCTGCCAGGCCACCGGCTGCACCACCGACCCGGCCGCCGACCTCGCCGCCACCGTCCGCCGCTACGGCAACGGTGCGCAGATCCTGAGCGCGCTCACCGGCTACGAGTTCATCGACCCGGACTTCGGCGGGGTCCCGGAGGCGCTGCACGAGGCCGCCGCCGGGCAGCCCGCCAAGCTCCAGGACCTCTTCGACCTCGTCCACCAGGTGGTCGACGCCGCCCCGGCCGAGGACCTCAGCCAGGGCCTGCACTCCGCCACCGTCTGCGCGGACGCGCGCTTCCCGTGGGGCAGCACCGACACCCCCGTCGAAGGCCGGGCGGCGGCGCTGGAGCGCACCCGGCAGCGGCTGACCGCCGAGCAGACCTGGCCGTACGACCCGGCCACCGCGACCGGGCTCGGCAGCCTCCTGGTCTGCCTGGACTGGCCGCGCGAGCCGGTGCCGCCGCTCCCGCCGGCGCACCACAAGCTGCCGGACGTGCCGGTGCTGCTGCTCGGCGGCGACCGCGACATCGCCACGCCGTACGAACTGCTCTACGAGCAGGCGAAGTTGGCGCACGACCCGCAGATCGTGATCGTGCCGGGTGCGGCGCACTCGGTGCAGAACCGGGCGGCGAACCCGGCCGGGAGGCAGGCGGTGTACGACTTCCTGCTGAAGTAGCCGAAGCAGCCGGGGAACGGAAAGCCCGGGGCCCGGACCGCAGCCACCGCGGTCCGGGCCCCGTCGGCGTCCGCGGGCCACGCTACCTATGCCCGGACGCCTACGGTCCGGCCAGGTCGCCGACTTAGGTCGCCGACTGGGTCGCCGGCGCCGGTTCCCCATGCAGTCGGATGACCGATGCGTCCCGCCTGCCCTCGCCGCCACAGTGGTGCTGCTCCGCGAACGAACGTCGGAGCGCCCCCTGGGCAGTTGAAGAGCAGAGGAGACCATCATGATGAACCTGCGGCGACTGGCGACGAGGCTCGCGGTGGGTGCCGCCACGGTGGCCGGGGTGCTCGCCGCCACGACGACGACGGCGAGCGCCGACATCCTCACCTCGATCGAGACCGGTCCCGGCAAGTGCCCCGCCAACTGGGTGTGCCTGTGGAGCGAGAACAACTACATCGTGGGGAACCCGAAGGGCGGGGTCGACTACGGGGCCGTGGGCGCGAACGAGAACATCGCGGACATGGGGAAGTTCAAGTTCGAGAGCAAGCTCTGGCGCTGGAAGGGCATGGCGGACGAGGCCTCCTCGGTCGTGAACAACACCGGGAGCAGCATCTGCTTCTACGAGCACACCAACTACGGCGGCCTGGAGTTCAGGATCGGCCCCCGGGAGAAGTGGGCCTCCGTCCCGTCGTGGATCAACGACAGGATCAGCTCCTTCAAGTTCTGCTGACCTGCCCCCTCCCCCTCCTCCCCTTTTCTTCGACCTGAACGGATCGTCATGAAGCTCTCCAGGAACCTGGCCAAGCTGGGCCTGTCCGCCGCCGCCGCCGTCGGCCTGATCGTGACCGGGGCGACCTCCGCGAGCGCCACCAACGTCTACGACATCGGCCACGGGGCCGGGTCGTGCCCCGACGGCTACGTCTGCCTGTGGTCGGAGGCCAACTTCATCCGGGGCGGGACCATCAACGACGCGAAGTTCGGCTCCTTCGCGTCGAACCAGAACACCGGCGACATGGGCAAGCTCCAGAAGCGCGACTCCGGTGGGGACAAGGGTATGCAGGACATCACCTCGTCGGTGCTGAACAACACCGGGAGCAGCATCTGCTTCTACGAGCACAACTGGTACGGCGGCCTGGAGTTCAAGATCGGGCCCGGGGAGCACTGGCCCTACATCCCGTCGTGGATCAACGACAGGATCAGCTCCTTCAAGTTCTGCTGACCCCCCTCACCTCGAAGCCCCACCTCGACTCCCCACCTCGACCTGAACGGATCGTCATGAAGCTTTCCCAGAAGATGACCAGGCTCGGCCTGTGCGCGGCCGCCGCCGTCGGACTGGTCGTGACCGTGTCGGGCTCCGCCAGCGCCAACACGATCCTCGGCATCGGTCAGGGCGCCGGCGCGTGCCCCACCAACTACGTCTGCCTGTGGACCGAGAACAGCTACGTCGGCAACACGGGCTCCACCGGCAAGTTCGCGGCGATCGCCTCGGACCAGAACATCAGCGACATGGGCAAGCTGGAACGGAAGGGCGGCCTGTGGACGGGGATGCAGGACGTCACGTCGTCGGTGGTGAACAACACCGGGAGCAGCATCTGCTTCTACGAGCACAACGACTACGGCGGCGCGGAGTTCAGGATCGGCCCCTGGGAGCGGTGGCCCTCCCTCCCGTCGTGGATCAACGACAAGATCAGCTCCTTCAAGTACTGCTGATCCGCCGCAGGACCCGGCCGACCCCCGCGGCCGTGTGAAGCCGCGGGCCCGGACCGCATCCACGGCGGTCCGGGCCCGCGGTCCGGGGCGGGGTCCCTCAGTCCGTCGGTGGCCGCTCGATCAGCTTCTGCTGCCGCCTGGCCTGCTTGGCGGCCTTGCGGTCGGCTTTGGTCATCGCGCCGGAGTCCGTGCCGGCGGGGGCGTCGACGGCCGTCGGGGCGGTGCCGGAGGGGCTCGCCGGCTGCGCCGGTTGCGCCGGGGGCTCGGCCTTGGACTTGCGCAGGTTCTTGGCGACCCTCTCCAGGGTCCGTCCGATCTCCCGGAGACGCTCCCACTCCTCGGATTCGAAGTCGCCCGTGTGGTCCTTCCGGTAGCGGCCCAGTTCCTGCGTGAACTGGGCCGCTTTCTTCAGGCCGTGGTGGATGAGCTCGTCGTTGTCCGCGTTCTCGGCCAGGACGTCCGCCAGTTCCCCCTCGGCGGTGATCTGCGAGTGGAGGGTCAGCAGGTCACGGGCGTCCCTCTGCCGCTTCTCCGCCAGGACCTCTCCCTCCTTCTCCTTGCGCATGGCGAAGGCGGTCACCTTGTCCGTGAACAGGCGCAGCGGCGCCACGACCGTCAGGGGAACCCGGGCGGAGCTCTCGTGCACCTGCATGTCCCGCGTCTCCGTGGGCACTTTGCCCAGCGTGACGCTGACCTCGGCCCCGCCGAACGTGCCCTTCACCGTCGTGCCGTTGGCGTCCGTGCCCGCTTCGTCCTGCAGCAGGGCTTCGAGGTACGCGACGACCTGCCGGCGCAGCTCCGGGTCCTGGCCCTCGGGGTCGGCGATGTGGAGCCGCAGATCGAGGTCCTGGACGGGCCGTGCGGCCTTCAGCGCGGCCACCCCGCCTCCGCCGCCGATGCTCAGGTGCAGCCCGCTGACACCCAGCCGGTCCTTGACGTCGTCGTTGATGACCCGTTCCAACGTGGCTGCGACGCCCAGCCGGAACTCGGATTCGGCGTCGGTGTCCGATCCGCCCTCAACGCGCTGGACGGCGGCCGGAGGACGGGCCGGGACGTGGCCGACGGTGTGTCGGTGCTGTTCGGGTCGGGCCTGGGAGTGGCCGACCTGGGAGTGGCCGGTCTGGGATCGGCCGGCCTGGCGGAGCATCTGGACGACCGCGGCGTTGCCGACCGTGGCCTGGAGGCCGAGCAGCCGCGTGGGCGGGGCGGGGCTGGGCTTGCGGGCGGGGGTACGGCCGCCTGTCTCGGTGGCTCTGGTGGTCTCGTGATCGTGCAAGGAAGGCTCTCCACGGGCGCGGGGCGGTCGACTCCTCCTTGATACTGGGCGGGGGCGAACCAGTGCCAGGTACGGGCGGGCAGCAAAGGTTGCCCGGGCGGGCAACGCGCCGGTACGTACGCGAACTCGCCTGCGGGGCGGGCGACCACGACTCCGCCGGACAGTGGGCCCGGACCGCGTCCGGCGCGGTCCGGGCCCACGGCTGTTCACGAGCCGGCGGTGGCCGCCTCCAGGGTGGTGGCCATCACCGGGCTGGTGAAGGTGTTCGTCGCGTCGCCCGTGGAGGGGTGGTACGAGCCCCACTTGAGGTAGTTGCGGTTGCCGTCCCAGGTGGTGCCCTTGAACGTGCCCGAGCCCGTGGTGAACGTCTGCTTCACGCCGTCGAACCAGAAGTCGATGGTGCCGTCCGTGCGGCCCAGGCGGATCTTCAGCGCGTACGAGTGCCAGGTGTTGTTGGTGGTCTGCGCGGTCCACAGGGAGTGCGCCACGTGGGCGGTGTCCCACTCCTGGAGGCGGACGCGCCCGTTGACGATGTCGATCTCGATCGGGTGGTTGGCGGTGTCGGTGCTCGGCGAGCACTTCAGCTGGAAGACGTACCGGCTGTTGGTGTCCTTGATGTCCACCTTGGACGACCAGCCCAGGTAGAAGGTGTCGCCCTCCTTCAGGTCCGGGCTGAGCGTCTCGCAGCGCTCCTCACCGGCGGCCTGGAAGGCCCGCCACACGCTGCCCTTGGCGGGGTCCTTCACCACGCCGAAGTTGTTCGCCGCGCACTGGACGGCCTTGAACGAGGACGGGCCCGTGCTGGTGCTCGGCGTCCACAGGACCTTGCCCGCGTCGGCGGCGGGGCTGCTGGCGGAGGCCTGGCCGCAGGTGAGCGCCAGCGTGGCGAGGGCGGCGGCCGCGGTGGCGGCCTTGCGGCGGTGGGTCAGAGGGGACATGCCTCTCCCGGGGGGATGAGTGGCCGATACGAGCGCGCAGTGATTCGACCAGCAACCGGCCCGCCCGGCCAGACGAAACGGCCGACGGAAGTGCTTTTCGGTCACTTCCGCCGGCCGTCCTCCGGGGTGAACCCGGCCCTGCTCCCGTCCGTTACGGGGTGCGCGGTGCCCCGGTGCCCCCGGCGCCCTCAGTGCCTTCCGCGTTCTCGTCGTACGAGGAGGTGCCCTCGTCCAGCAGCGGCTCCTGCGTCTTGAGGTGCGCCGGGGCCAGCGCCCGCAGCGCGTGGTAGCCGGTGATGACGACCAGCGTGCCGAGCGCGATGCCGCTGATGCTGAAGGTGTCGGTGAACTTCAGCGACACGTTGCCGATGCCGATGATGATGCCCGCCGCGGCCGGCACCAGGTTCAGCGGGTTGCGCAGGTCGACCTGGGCCCTGGTCCAGATCTGCGCGCCGAGCAGGCCGATCATGCCGTAGAGGATCACGGTGATCCCGCCGAGCACCCCGCCGGGGATCGCGGCGACGATCGCGCCGAACTTCGGGCACAGGCCGAACAGCAGGGCGAAGCCGGCGGCGCACCAGTAGGCGGCCGTCGAGTAGACCCGGGTGGCGGCCATGACGCCGATGTTCTCCGAGTACGTGGTGTTCGGCGGGCCGCCGACCGCGGTGGAGAGCATGGAGCCGATGCCGTCCGCCGAGATCGCGGTGCCCAGCTTGTCGTCCAGGTTGGAGCCGGTCATCTCGCCGACCGCCTTGACGTGCCCGGCGTTCTCGGCGACCAGCGCGATCACCACGGGCAGCGCCACCAGGATCGCCGACCACTGGAAGGACGGGCCGTGGAAGGTCGGCAGGCCGATCCAGTCCGCCTTGCCGACACCCGACAGGTCCAGGCGCCAGTGGTCGGTCATGTGCCCGCCGCCGTCCACCGAGTGGATCTTCCCGAAGACCCGGTCGAACAGCCAGGAGATCCCGTACCCGAACAGCAGCCCCAGGAAGATCGCCACCCGCGACCAGAAGCCGCGCAGGCACACCACGGCCAGACCGGTGAACAGCATCACCAGCAGCGCCGTCCACTGGTCCTGCGGCCAGTACGTCGAGGCGGTCACCGGGGCGAGGTTGAAGCCGATCAGCATGACCACCGCGCCGGTGACGATCGGCGGCATCGTGGCGTGGATGATCCGAGCCCCGAACCGCTGGACCGCCACCCCGACCAGGAACAGCACCACGCCCACCACGAACACCGCGCCGGTCACCGTCGCGCTGGTGCCGCCCTGCGCCCGGATCACCGCCGCCACGCCCACGAAGGACAGCGAGCAGCCCAGGTAGCTGGGCACCCGGCCCTTGGTGGCCAGCAGGAAGATCACGGTCGCCACGCCGGACATCATGATCGCGAGGTTCGGGTCGAGCCCCATCAGCACGGGCGCCACGAAGCTCGCCCCGAACATCGCCACCACGTGCTGGGCGCCCAGCCCTACCGTGCGGGGCCAGGAGAGCCGTTCGTCGGGACGGACCACCGCCCCCGGCGCGGGCGTACGCCCGTCGCCGTGCAGCTTCCAGCGCACGCCGAGATCCATGGGTGTTTCGCTTTCTCTGTACTTCCGAGGAACTGTCCGCACCATTGTGGTGGCCGCCGGGTGCCCTGGCGATCACCCGGCCCGCGCGTGAGCTGCGCGGACGTGTGGTAACAGCCGTCGGAGTCGGTTCCTCCGCTTGGTCCCGGCCCGCCCGGCCCGCCCGGCGCGGGCGGTTCGTCCGGCCCGCCGGGCTCGGCTTCCGAGGGCTCAGCGCGGCCGGCGCTCCCACTCGCTGCCGCCCAACGGGTAGTCGTAGCCCGGCCGCCCGGTGGCCCCGCTGGTACGGAACGGCGTGTTGCCCGCGGCGACGCGCATCGTGCCCTTGCGCCCGCCGCTGGACCAGTCCAGGGTCAGCTCCCAGCGCACGTCGTGCGCCCGGGTATGCGCGGTGACGTAGAAGACCTCGGGATCGGACTCGCTGACCTTGCGCGGGAAGGAGCGCTGCCCGCCCCGGGCGGTGACCGTCGGACTGCCGCTGTCCAGGTCGATGTCGAAGGAGGCGCTCTCCACCCCGCCGCCGCAGCCCACCCCCATCGCGTAGTCGTTCCAGGGGAGCGGCGCGCCCTTGGTCACGACCCGTACGTGCAGCGCCTCCAGGACGACCGTGTCCTTCCCGGTGCCCTGGACGGTCAGCGCGACCCGCTGCTCCCCGGAGGCGACCGCGCCGTACGCGGCGGCCCAGCGCGGTGCCTCCGGCTCGTTGGCGGGCGGGCCGACCTGCTGGGGCGGGCTGTCGACGAGGAAGTGCTGGTAGCACGGGTTCTCGTAGACGTAGGGGCGGGTCGCGATCCTCAGCGGCGACGGGTCGGCGGTGGCGGTGGCGGTGGCGGTGGCGGTGGCGGTGGCGGTGGCGCTGGGCGAGGCGCCGGCCGGGGAGCCGCTCGCGGAGACGGAGACGCCCGGGCCGGCCTCACCGGCCCCGCCCGACTCTGAACCGAGGAGGCCGGGCCCGGCGTCGGAGGACGAGGGGGCGGCGGAGGGCGCCTGGCCCGCGCCGCCCGGGGGAGTGGACGCGGAGGCGCCCGGCGTCGAGGGCCCGGCACTGCCCGGCTGGCCGGTGTCGGTGGCGGCCGCCTCGGCGGCGCCGGCCGGGCGCTGGTCGGCGGCCGTCTCCGCGCTCCCACCGTTGGCCCCGTTCCCGTGCCCGCCGGAGGGGACGAGGCTGAAGGCCACCGCCCCCAGCATGGCCGCCGCGGTGACGGCGGCCAGCAGCACTCGGCGCCGGCCCCGCCCCGGCGCAGGGCCCCCGGACGGCACGCCGACGGCGACCGGCTCGTCCTCCTCGCCGTCCGGCGCCGGCTCAGACGGCGCCGGCCCGGACGGCGCCGGGCCGGTGTCCGCCTCCCGTACGGGCTCCGGGACGGGAGCGGGTACGGCCGCAGGTACGGCGGCGGCGGCCGCGGGAGCGGAAGCCCCCGCCTCCTGCCCCGGCCGGGCCCGGCGTGCCCCGTCGGCCAGGATCCAGCGCCGGTGCAGTTCCATCAGCTCCTGCGGCGTCGCCCGGCAGAGCCGCGCCAGGCGGTCCAGCGGCGCGAACTCGGGCGGCACCACGGCGCCGATGCAGTAGCGGTGCAGCGTCGAGGTGCTCAGGTGCAGGCGTTTGGCGAGCGTCCCGTAGCTGAGCCCCGAACGCTCCTTCAGTTCCCCCAGCAGTGCCGCGAGATCGTCCGCCGCCGGGCTCCCCGTCGCGTGCGGCATTCCCATCGTCCAACCCCCATGTCTCATCCCCGTGTTCCAGGGCCCCGGCATCCCCCCTGCTCAGGGCCCCTCCCAGTGTCCCAGCGTCCCTGACCGGCCGTCGACCGTGGCGGCTGGGACGGGCCACCGGGCAGGCTCCGGTCATCCAAGCACCACACCGAACGATCTTCGAAGAGGCCACGCCCACATGCTCGGCATCCGCACCGCCCGTACCTCCCGCACCCGCATCCTGGCCGCCGTCGCGACCGCCGCGCTCGCCGCGCTCACCCTGACGGCGTGCAACGACGACGCGGGGGACGCGGGCGGCAAGGGGACCTCCGCGAACTCCCCGGCGCCCACCGCCCCGCCCGCCGCGAGCGCCCCCGCCCCGGCGGCCCCCGCACCGGTACCCGCCACCGGTGCTCCCGCCGCGACCGGCTCGCCCGCCTCCGCCAAGCCCTCCGCGAAGGCGCCCGCCGCCCCGAAGCCCCCGAGCCCCGCGGACGGCAAGGCCGTCACCTGCGAGGGTTCCGTCACCAAGACCGTCGCGGCCCCGCTGACCCGCCCGGTCAACCACCTGCTGCTGACCGTCACCAACACCGGCAGCGCCCCCTGCTACCTCTACGGCTACCCGGCCGTGCGCTTCGGCGAGGCCCAGTCGGTGCCGCCGGTCATCGAGGACTCCAAGCCGCAGGCCGTCGTCACGCTCAAGCCCGGCGAGTCCGGCTACGCCTCGGTGAACCTGTCCGCCACCGACGGCAGCGGCGGCCACGGCCGCACCGAGACCTCGCTGGCGGTCTACTTCCACGGTCCCTCCGGCAACGAGAGCGTCGGCGCGGGAAGCAACCCTTCGCTGCCCGCCAAGGGTCTGTACATCGACGACTCGCTCAAGGTGGGCTACTGGCAGCAGTCCATGGACGACGCCGTCACCTCGTAGTCCCCGGACCAGGCGGGGCGGCGGGGCCGGTGCCCGCCGCCCCGCCGTCCGCGGTGCGCCGCCCCGCCCGTTCGTGGGCGACGCTCCGCGACCGACGGATCGCGTGCTGTCATATGCTTGTCATATACATCTGATCCAAGGGGGGTGCGTGGAGTTCCGACTGCTGGGCTCGGTGGCCGTGGTGGCCGCGGACGGCCGCGAGCTTCCGGCCGGATCGGCCAAGCGCCGCAGCCTGCTGGCCATGCTCCTGCTGAACCCCGGAGCACCGGTCACCGTCGAACGGCTCACCGAGACCCTCTGGGACGAGGAACCGCCCCGGCACTCGCGCACCGTCATCCACAACCACGTCTCCGGGCTGCGCTCCCTGCTCACCGCCCACGACGCCCCCGCCGCCGGCGTCGAACTCGTCACCGACAACGGCGCCTACCGGCTGCGGACACCCGACCAGGCCGTGGACACCGTACGGTTCGACCGCCTGGTGGCCCGCGCCCGCTCCCTGGACGACACCGCCCGGGCCGCCGCCGACCTGCGCGAGGCACTCGCCCTGTGGCGGGGCCCCGCCCTGGCCGGCACCACCGCCGGCCTGCCGCTGCAGTCCGCCGCCCGGGCCCTGGAGGAACGGCGGCTGGCCGCCGTCGAGGACCTGGCCCGCGCCCACGGCCGGCTCGGCGACCACTGCGCGGCCGCCGGCCTGCTGCACACCGAGGCCACCGCCGACCCGCTGCGCGAACCGCTGGTCGCCCACCTCATGCACGCGCTCGGCCGCGCGGGGCGCCGCTCCGAGGCCCTCGACTGGTTCCACCGCACCCGCCGGGCCCTGGCCGAGGAACTCGGCATCGACCCCGGACCGGAACTCACCGACGCCTACGCCCGCCTGCTGCGCACCGACACCCCGCCGAGCCGCCCCGACGCCGGCCCGCGCCCCGCCCTGCCGCCGGGCCGCTCCGACCGGGTGCCGCCCGCCCGGCACCCGAGCGACCAGGAACCGCCGGACCGCCCGGCCTTCGACCGGCCGGCGTTCGACCCCGTGCCGCCCACGCGGGTCCCCACCGTCGGCGGCCTGGCCTCCGTCCCCGACCAGCGACCCGCACCCGTACCCGCGCCCGCACCGGCCACCGCCCGCCCCCCGGCAGCACCCGCCGCCACCGCCGCGCAGCACACCCCCTGGCCCTTCCCCCGCCGCCCGCGCGGCTTCGCCGGCCGGGAGGACGAACTGGCCGCGCTCGACCGGGCCACCGCCGCCCCCGGCGCCGTCGCCCTGCTCACCGGCGGCGCCGGCGTCGGCAAGACCACCCTCGCCCTGTCCTGGGCGCACCGCCGCCACCAGGACTTCCCCGACGGCCGGCTCTTCGTCGACCTGTGCGGCCACAGCCCGCTGCCCGAGCGCGACACCGCCGCCGTCCTGCGCGAACTGCTGCTCGCCCTGGGCCTGCCCGTCGAGCGGATGCCCGCCACCGCCGAGGCGATGGGCGCCCGCTACCGCGAACTGACCGCCGGGCGCCGGATGCTGATCGTCCTGGACAACGCCCGCCGCTCCGACCAGGTGCGCCCGCTGCTGCCCGACGGCGACGACTGCGTCACCCTGGTCACCAGCCGCGACCGGCTCGGCGGCCTGGTCGCCTCCGACGCCGCCCGCCCCGTGCCGCTCGCCGAACTCTCCTCCCCGCAGGCCGTCACCCTGCTCGCCGCGACCCTCGGCCCCGACCTGGTCGCCGCCGAACCCGAGGCCGCCGCCCGCCTGGCCGATTTGTGCGACGGCCTGCCGCTCGCCCTGCGGCTGGCCGCCGCCCGCCTCGCCACCGGCCCGGCCCGCGCGCTGGCCGCCCTCGCCGACGAACTCGCCGACGAGCAGGACCGCCTGGACCTCCTCGACGTCGAGGACACCAGCGTCGCCGCCGCGCTCGCCCTGACCGTCCAGCACCTGGGCGAACCCGCCCGCCGGACGTTCCGCAGCCTCGGCGCCCACACCGGCGCCACCCTCGACAGCCGCACCGCCGCCGCCCTGGCCGGCTGCCGCCCCGACGAGGCCGCCGCCGCCCTGGCCCAACTGGCCACCGCCCACCTGATCGTGCAGATCGGCCGGGACGCCTACACCCTGCACGACCTGGTCCGCCTCTACGCCCGCAGCCTGCCCGGCGACACCGACACCCAGGTGCTGCCCCGCCTGCTCGACCACCTGCTCAACACCCTCCTCACCGCCTGCGCCGCCGCCGAACCGGGCAGCGAACCGTGCTGCGCCCTGCCGCCCGGCACCCGCCGCCCCGCCGAGGTCCGCCCCTTCCCCGACCGGGCGAGCGCCCTCGCCTGGTACGCCGCCGAACGCGACACCCTGCGCGGCGCCGTCGAGGCGGCCGTCGCCGCCGGACTGCACGACCGCGCCTGGCGCCTGGTGCTGCTCCAGTGGCCGCTGATCGTCTGGCAGGTCCGGGACGGCTGGGCACCGCTGCTCGAACACGGCCTGGCCGCCGCCGAGGCCGACCGCGACCCCGGCGCCCAGTCCCGCGCCCGGGCCCTGCTCGGCTGGGTCCTGCTGGAGGAGGGCCGCCCCGACCAGGCCCTCGACCACCTGGAACGCGCCCCCGACCTCGCCGCCCGGGCCGGCGACGGCTGCGCCCAGGCCGTCGCCCTGGTCAACCACGCCGTCGCGCTCGCCCGCCACGGCGACCACGCCGGCCGGGCCCGGGTGCACGGCCTGCTGCTGAAGGCCCTGTCCCTGGCCGAACGGGCCGGCCGCGCCGACCTCGTCGGCCTCGCCCGCCAGCACCTGGCCCACGAGTGCCTGGCCGCCGGCGCCCACGAGGAGGCCGCCCAGCACGCCGCCCGCGGCCTGGCCGTCGCAGAACCGCCCTTCCCGGTCACCCGCCGGGTGGTCCTGCAGACCCTCTACGGCCGCGCCCTGGCCGCCACCGGCCACCCCGAGGAGGCCGCCCGCCACCTCGGCGCCGCGCTGCGCACCGCCCGCGCGCACCAGTACGGGGAGGGCGAGTCGGAGGCGGGCGCCGCGCTGCGCGCCCTGTCGGACGGCGGCGCCGCCGTGGCCGGCGCCGTCGCGCCCTCCGCCGCGTCGCCCGCCGCCGTCGCGCCCGGCACGGCCGTGCCCGCCACCGCCCCCGGCGGCCCGGCGTACGCGCGGCCGTCGACCTACCCGCGCTGACCGGACCCTCGCCGACCGGACCCACCGCCGGCGGCCGGGCACCCCCGCGCAGCACTGGCGGGCCCGCCCGAAGGGAAGGATGGACACAACGGGGGGAGCCCGGGCAGCGGGCGAAGCCGGCACACCACCTGCCCGAGGGGGATGCGCGATGACCACGCCGCCGGAGCCGAACCGTCGGTCCGAACTGCTGGAGCTGTACCTGCTCGCCGTGGAGATGGCCGACCGGGTCTCGGCCCGCCGGGGCAGCGCCAACACCTTCTTCCTGTCCGTGCAGACCGCGCTGGTCACCCTGATCGGCTTCGGCATACCGAAGTTGTCCGAGTCCCCGTGGTGGGTGCCGACCGCCGTCGCGCTGGCCGGCATCACCCTCTCCGGCGCCTGGTGGATGCAGCTGCGCAGCTACCGGGACCTCAACGGCGCCAAGTTCCAGGTCATCAACAGCCTGGAGGAGAAGCTGTCCGCGCGGATCTACACCGACGAGTGGGACGCCCTCAGGAACACCGCGGCGGCCGGCCGGCGCCACCGGCACTACACCGAACTCGGCACCACGGAACGGCTCGTGCCGATGATATTCGCGGCGGCCCATCTGATCCTGCTCACCGGCACGCTCGTCAGCGGCACACTGGCCGTATGAGCCACCTCGACCCCATCGCCGACCTGATCCGCTCCTGCCTGCCCACGGAGGCCAGACCCCCCGAGGGCGCCGACGACCTGTTCCGCCTCTACGCCGTGCTGCTGCAGGCCAAGGGCGAGCAGGTCACCGACGAGGACGTCCACAACGCCTGGACGGCCTGGACCCAGACCACCGACGACACCCACCGGGCCCTGGTGCCCTTCCACGACCTCGACGCCCGCACCCGCGCCCTGGACGCCCCGTACACCCTCGCCATCCGCACCGCCGCCCGCCGGCTCCACCGCCCCGCCACGGCCTGAGCACGGCCGCGGCCCGGGGACGGCCGCAGCCGGGGGACGGCGACGGGCCCGCGGCGGGGGAGCGGCCCCGGCCGCGGGCCCGGCACCGTACGCGGGATCAGGCGCCGGGCGTGCCGGGCGCGGCGGCCGCCAGCTCGTCGACGGTGCCGGACATGACGGTGCGCAGGTGGCGGGTGAGGTGCTCGGCGGGCCAGTGCCACCAGGCGAGGTCCAGCAGGCGGGCGATGTCGGCCTCGTCGTACCGCAGCCGGATCACCTTGGCCGGGTTGCCGCCGGCGACGGCGTAGTCGGGGATGTCGGAGGTGACGACGGATCCGGCGGCGACGACCGCGCCGTGGCCGATGCGCACCCCGGGCATGACGGTGACGCGGTAGCCGAGCCACACGTCGTGGCCGACGACGGTGTCGCCGCGCCCGGGCAGGCCGGTGATCAGGTCGAGGTGCTCGGCCCAGGAGCCGCCCATGATGGGGAAGGGGAAGGTGGAGGGCCCGTCCATCCGGTGGTTGGCGCCGTTCATGACGAACCGCACCCCGGTGGCGAAGGCGCAGAACCTCCCGATGACGAGCTTCTCCGGCCCGTAGTGGTAGAGCACGTTGCGGGTCTGGAAGGCCGTCGGGTCGTCCGGGTCGTCGTAGTACGAGTACTCGCCGACCTCGATCAGCGGCGAGGTGAGCAGCGGCTTGAGGAGCACCACCCGCGGCTGTTCGGGGAAGGGGTGCAGCACGGTCGGGTCGGGCACGGCGGGGATCACCAGGGGGCACCGCTCTCGCGTTGACGGGACATCAGGGGTTCCATGATCCACCGGACGGCGCGGCGGTCCGGCGGTTTTCCCCGCACCGGCCGCCTTCCTTGATCAAATGACGTCAAGTTGTCTGTACAGCTCGGAGCCTCCTGACGGTCATCGGCCGGTCATCGGACACCACGGCCGCGTCCACTTCGGTCTCGTACACATAACGGGTCCGGTCCGAACCGCGCGGCCGGCCCCCGTACCGAAGACCCGCGGTCCGTCAGCAAGGAGCCCCACCCCGATGAGTCCGAAGCCCGAACTGTCGCGCCGCAGCGTCCTCGGCGGCGCGGCGGCGGCCGCGGTGCTGTCCGCCCTCCCCATCAGCGTCCAGCAGGCCCTCGCCGCACCGGCCCGGCCCGGACGGCTGGCGGACATCCAGCACGTCGTGGTGTTCATGCAGGAGAACCGCGCCTTCGACCACTACTTCGGCACCCTGGCGGGCGTGCGCGGCTTCGGCGACCGCACCGCCGTACGCGGCGTCGACGGCCGCTCGGTGTTCCACCAGCCCGACCCCGGCCGCAAGGAGGGCTACCTGCTGCCCTTCGCGATGAACGCCGCCCACACCAGCGCCTACCAGCAGGGCGCGCCGTCCTTCGGCTACGGCGACTCGATGAGCGCCTGGAACGACGGGCGCGCCGACGGCTCCGTCACCCGCCGCTCCTCCGGCTGGCTCGGCCAGGGCTACTACGAGCCCGCCGACATGCCCTTCTACCACGCCCTCGCCTCGGTGTTCACGGTCTGCGACGCCTACTACTCCTCGACGCAGTGCAACACCAACACCAACCGCGACCACGCGATGACCGGCACCAGCGGCGGCACCGTGCGGGACACCCCGGTGACCGACAACACCGAGATCCCCGGCGGCTACGAGTGGACCACCTACGCCGAGCGCCTGGAGAAGGCCGGCGTCAGCTGGAGGACCTACCAGGCCCTCGACAACTTCGACGACAACGCCCTCGCCTGGTTCACCCCCTTCGTCAAGGCCAAGCCCGGCGAGCCGCTGTACGAGCGCGGCATGCGCGCCGTCGGCGACCCGGCCAAGGCGAAGGACCCGTTCGCCATGGGCGACGCCCTCGTCGAGGCCTTCACCGCCGACGTCCAGGCCGACCGCCTCCCGCAGGTCTCCTGGATCGTCGCCCCCGCCGCCCTGTCCGAGCACGCCAACTACGCGCCGCCGAACGGCGAACACCTCACCGCCCGGCTGCTCTCCGCGCTCGCCGCCAAGCCCGAGGTGTTCCAGAAGACCGTCTTCATCCTCAACTACGACGAGCACGGCGGCTTCTTCGACCACCAGCTGCCGCCCGTCCCGCCGCTGGCCGACGGCCGCGGCAAGTCCAACGTCCCGGTCGACGGCGAGGTCGTCGTCCGCGTCGCCAAGGGCGGCTCCACCTACCACCGGGTGGTGGGCCAGGACGGGAAGTACCGGGTCAAGGCCGCCGACGGCACCCTCACCTGGTCCGCCACCCTCCCCGCCGGCGAGACCCTGGTCTCCGGCCCCTACCCGATGGGCCTGGGCGTCCGGGTGCCGATGGTCGTCGTCTCCCCGTGGACCCGCGGCGGCGTCGTCGACTCCACCGTCTACGACCACACCTCCGTCCTGCGCTTCCTGGAACAGCGCTTCGGCGTCCAGGAACCCAACATCAGCCCCTGGCGGCGCGCCGTCTGCGGCGACCTCACCAACGTCTTCGACTTCTCCGGCCGCAACCCCGCCTGGCCGCAACTGCCCGACACCAGCGGCAACCGCCGCAAGGTCGACGACACCGGCAAGCTCCCCGCCCCCACCGTGCCCAGCCCGCAGACCTTCCCCCGGCAGCAGCGCGGCACCCGCTCCTCCCGCCCCGCCCCCTACAACCTCCTGGTCAAGCCCCGCCTCAAGGGCGACGAACTCACCCTCGACTTCGTCAACCAGGGCCGCCAGGGCGCCGTCTTCGCCGTCTACCCCGCCCCCGGCGAGGCCCCCAAGCACTACACCGTCGCCGCCCGGAGCCGCCTGTCCGACGTCTGGAAGGTCGGCCCGGCCGGCTACGACCTGCGCGTCCACGGCCCCGACGGCGCCCTGTGGCACCTGCGCGGCGACACCGCCTCCGGCTACGAGGTCTCGCTCTCCGAGGAGGGCGGCGGCAAGGTGCTGGAGGTCGACGTCATCAACCGCTCGCGCACCGCCCAGACCTTCCTCGTCGGCGACCTCGCCTACGGCGACGGCTTGCGCGAGGTACGGGTCGCGGCCGGCGACGACCGCACCGTCAACCTCAAGGTCGGCCCCGAGGGCTGGTACGACGTCGCCGTCGCCGTCCAGGGCGACCTCGCCTTCCGCCGCCGCATCGCCGGCCGCTTCCCCTGGGACGACCGCACCGTCACCGACCCCGCCCTCGGCCTGGCCGACCCCCTCACCGTCGACCTCGCCCTCGGCGCCGCCTCCACCACCATCGACGAACCCGTCCTGCTGCCCGGCCGCCCCGCCACCGTCACCGCCACCCTCACCGCCACCACCGCCCTCACCCGCCTGGAGACCCAGCCGCTGCTCCCGCCCGGCTGGACGGCCACCACCGTCACCGCCGCACCCGACAAGCTCGCCGCCGGCGCCACCGCCACCGCCGTCTGGCAGGTCACCCCGCCCGCCCAACTGCCCGCCGGCGCCACCCACCGCCTGCTGGTCACCGCCCGCGCCCAGGCCGACGGCCGCCTCGCCCTCGCCGACGGCGAACTCGCCGCCCGCCCCGCCCCGGCGATGACCGGCCACCTCCTCGACGAGGACTTCGAATCCCTCGCCGACGCCCTCAAGCCGGAATCCGGCCTGCTCGGCTGGACCGCCCAGGCCCCCAAGGGCTGGACGGTCGTCAACGCCCCCGCCATGCCCCAGGGCACCGTCCGCCTCCAGGGCTGGACCTTCCACACCAAGCGCGAATGGGCCGCCCTCGGCGCCCAGGACCGCGGCAACTTCACCCGCGCCCTGGGCGTCGTCGCCGTCGCCGACCCCGACGACTGGGACGACACCGGCTCGCCCTCCCGCAAGGGCGTCTTCGACTCCACCCTGGTCTCGCCCGCCGTCGCCATCCCGGCCGGCACCGACACCCTCCACCTCGCCTTCGACTCCCACTACCGCCAGGAGGCCCCGCAGAAGGCCTCCGTCACCGCCGTCTTCGACAACGGCACCGAGACCCGCCTGCTCGCCTACAGCTCCGACGCCACCGGCAACGACAACGCCGGCAAGGACGTCCAGAACACCCGGATCACCCGCAGCCTCGCCGTCCCCGCCGGAGCCCGCTCGGTGACCCTCCGGTTCCGCATGTACGACGCCGGCAACAACTGGTACTGGGCCGTCGACCACATCCGCCTCGACACCCGCCCCGTCACCGACTGACCCCGCCGGCCCCTCCAGTCCCTCCAGCCCTACCGGGCCCGCCCGAGCCACCGCGCCCGGGCGGGCCCGACCCGTACCGGCGGCCCCGCGTGCCAGGTAGAACTACTGCCACGACCACAGGGGAGGAAACCGAAGGTGACCGACACGACGACCCCGGCCGGCCGGGCCGCCCGACTCCACGACCGCTACCCGAGCCTCGACGAACTCACCGCCACCGCCCACCAGTTGGCCGCCCACCGGCCCGACCGCTGCCGGGTGCGCACCGTCGGCACCTCCCGCGCCGGACGCCCCCTGACCCTGCTGACCGTCGGCCCCGCCCCGCACGGAACCGGCCGCGCCCCGCACAACCTCCTCGTCGTCGCCGGCGCCCACGCCGACGAGTTCGCCGCCCGCGCCGCCGTCAACGACCTCGCCCACCACGCCCTCACGGCCCAACACCCGTACCTCGCCTGGCACTTCCTGCTCTGCCTCGACCCCGACGGCGCCCACCTCGCCGACGGCAGCCGCCACGCCCGCACCCTGCCCGACTACTTCGCCCACTACTACCGCCCCGCCGCCGAGGAACAGCCCGAATGGGCCCCCGCCGCCGGCGCCGACCTCCCCGAGAGCCGCGCCCTCCTCGACCTCATCGACGAACTGCGCCCCACCCTCCAGTTCTCCCTCCACAGCACCGACGTCGGCGGCACCTTCCTCCAGGCCACCAGCGACCCCGCCGCCCTCGCCCACCCCTTCGCCCGCTCCGCCGCCCACCACGGCATCCCCGTCGAGACCGGCAACTTCGACACCTTCCGCCTGCACGAATCCGGCCCCGGCCTCTACCTCATGACCCCCCACCACATCGACCGGCAGGAGACCACCACCGGCGTCCTCACCCCCCACCACGGCGCCGACGAAGCCCGCGCCGGCACCTGGTTCGCCCCCCAGCGCCACGGCGGCCAGACCGTCCTCGTCGAAGTCCCCGCCTTCACCAGCGCCCACCTCGGCGACAACCGCCCCGCCACCGCCGTCCGCCTGTACCTGCGCACCTGCGCCGACCGCCTGCGCCACCGCGGCACACTCCTCACCGCACTCCTCGACGCCGCCCTGCCCTACGTGCGAAACCCCGACACCCCCCTGCTGCGCGCCGCCCGCACCCCGCTCACCGCCCTGCGTCAACTCGCCGACGCATGGGACCCGGACGGCCACGGACAGGAGCTCCTACAGACCCCGATCACCCGCGCCCGCCTCACCGGCATCGACCTGTGGGCCCACCGCGTCCCGGTCCGCGCCGCCGCCCTGCTGCGCCGCGCCGTCCGCGTCGCCGGCGCCCCCGCCGCACCCCAGGCCGCCCGCCTCGACCACCTGCTGCGCGACTGGTGCGCCCAGTACCAGCGGACCTTCCAGCCCGTCTGGCTCCCCGTCGCCCGCCAGGCCGCCCACCAGGCCGCCACCGTCCGCGCCGCCGTCGCCCTGCGCCACCCGGCGAGTTAGGCGTTGGTGCCCTCGGTGTCGATGTGCGGCAGCACCCGGTCCAGGAACCGCGGCGTCCACCAGGCCGCCGAGCCCAGCAGCGTCATCACCGCCGGCACCAGCAGTAGCCGAGGTCACGTCGTTGCCCGTCATGCGTGCTGCTGTCAGTGGCATGTGGCATGTTGATGCCGATGCTGAGAGGAGGGTGGGCCGGATGATCCGTGCATACAAGTTCTTGATTCGGCCCACCGTAGGCCAGGCGCAGGCACTGGCCGAGATGCTGCGGGATCACTGCTCGCTGTACAACGGGGCGTTGCAGGAGCGCCGGGACGCCTACCGGCATGTGTCGAAGACGTCGGTCACATATGGGCAGCAGTCCGCACAGCTCAAGGAGATCCGGTCGTTCGACCCGGAATGTCAGGGCCGCTGGTCCTTTTCCTCGCAGCAGGCGACGCTTCGCCGGTTGGACAAGGCGTTCGCAGGCTTCTTCCGGCGGGTCAAGTCCGGTGAGAGGCCTGGCTACCCGCGGTTCCGCGGGGTGGGCCGGTTCGACACGGTGGACTTCCCCAAGGACGGCGACGGCTGCCGCTGGGACTCCACCCCGCACGACCCCGTGACTCGCGTCCGGTTCCAGGGCGTGGGGCACGTCAAGGTCAACCGGCACCGACCGGTAGCCGGCAAGGTCAAGACGGTCTCGGTGAAGCGCGAGGGCCGTAGATGGTTTGTCGTGCTGACCGTCGAACAGACCACACCTGAGCCGTTGCCGAAGACCGGCAGCATGGTCGGCGTCGACATGGGCATAGCCAACTTCCTTGCCGACTCCAATGGCGGGTTCGTGCCCAACCCTCGCCATGGCCGGAAGGCCGGCGCCAAGTTGGAAGCCGCGCAGCAGGCCCTCAGCCGCTGCAAGCGAGGTGGCAACCGCCGTCGAAAGGCCGTCCAACGGGTGGCCGACCTTCACCGCAAAGTTCGCCGCCGGCGACTCGACCACGCCCACAAGACTGCCCTTGACCTGATCAGGGCGCACGACGTCATCGCCCACGAGAACCTGACGATCCGCACCATGGTGCGCACCCCTGCGCCCAAGCCCGACCCCGACCGGCCCGGCGCGTTCCTTCCGAACGGCGCTTCCGCGAAGGCAGGGCTCAACCGCTCGATATCGGATGCCGGTTGGGGGGTGTTCCTGACGATCCTGCACGCCAAGGCTGAGAGCGCCGGACGGGAAGTCATCGCTGTGGACCCCCGCAACACCTCTCGCACATGCCCCCACTGCGGACATGTCGCCAAGGAGAACCGGCCCACTCAGGAAGCCTTCCACTGCGTCGCCTGCGATCATGAGGCCCACGCTGACACGGTAGGAGCCATCAACGTTCTACGGGCCGGGCTGGTCCGTCGCGACGCCCGGAAGGGTTAGCGAGAAGTCCCAGCTTTAGCCGGGGAAGGAGTCACCATCTTGATTACCACGTTTGTTCGTGCTTGCCGACCATGAACGCCGCGACCAGCGCCGTCAGCAGCGGCAGCCCCGCCGCGATCGCACTGCCGAACCCCACCAGCAGCACCACCACCGCCACCGCGAAACCGATCACCTCGCTGGACCGGTCGTCCGCCGCCGGCCGGGCCAACTCGCCCAGCGGCCCCCCGTACTCCACCTGCACCCCGGCCGCCCGCAGCGGCGCCACCGCCGCGTCCACCCCCGGCAGGTAGTCCTTGCCCAGCAGCGTCGGATTGGTGTCGAACCGCACGGTCAGGTACCCGGTCAGCCCGTCGGCGGACAGCGGCCCGCCCGGCACCGGGCCCTGCCCCGGCGGCGGCAGCGGACTCTGCACCGACAGCACGTGCGGCAGCTGCTGCAGCGCCGCCACCGCCTCGGCGATCTGCGGCTGGAAGCCCGTCAGCTGCGCCGCGTCGTGCAGCACCACCTGGGAACTGGTGCCCGCCGCGGCCGGCTCGTGCGCCTGCAACACGCTCCGGCCCTGCTGCGCCTGGGTGCCGGGCAGCGAGAAGTCGTCCGAGTAGGAGCCGCCGACGGCCCGGTTGGCGGCCTGGACGCCGGCCAGGGCGACGAGCCACAGCAGGATGACGGTCAGCCAGTGGCGCGCGCACCACTCGCCCAGGCGGCGCAGCGCCGAGCGCCGGGCCGGTGGCGCGGCGGCCGAGGGGGCGGGGCGGGCGGACGGCGGCATGGAAGGCTCCCGGGTCTCCTGCACGGCGGTGCGCCGATTCGGCGCAGTGTCCCCGACGGCCCGCGGCCCGCCACCGGTACCGGCGGGTAGTCGCCCCTACGGCCCCGGGGGCTTCGACGCTCCTCTGCCCGGCCCGGCGGCACGGCCCGTGGGACCGCGCCGCCGGGCGGAGGGGCGGCCGGTCCCCGGTCAGGGCCGGGCGGCGGCCCCGCCGAGCCCCGGGGCCGGCACGGGCGCGGCGGCGCCGACCAGGACGACGAGTTCGTGGCCGCCCGGGTTGGTCTGCAGGGGCAGGGTCCGCCAGTTGTTGGCGAGCCAGACGTTGCCGGACGGGTCGATCCGCAGGCCGGTGTTGCGTTCCAGCCCGTCGCTCGGGTAGCCGGTGTCGGGCGGGGACAGCGGCTGGCCGGTGGTGAAGCCGGGCGGGCAGGCGGTGAGGTCGACGCCGCACAGCCGGGCGACGCGGTGGCCGCCGAAGTTGGCGATCCAGACGGTGTCCTCGCCGTCGACGGCGACGCCCCAGGGCAGGAACAGGCCGCCGCCGGTGAAGGGTTCGGGGGCCGGGGTCCCGTCGGAGCGGATCAGGGTGACGGAGGCGCCCGGGCGCGGGCCCGTGTCGCCCGCGACGGCGGCGTCCGCGAGGTCCCCGGCGGTGGTGTCGCCGCAGGGCACCGGCAGGATGCCGCTGTTGGCGACCCAGGCGTTGCCCCGGCTGTCGGTGGCGATGCCGAGCGGGCGGCGCAGCCCGCCGCCGGTCACCGCCCGCTCCAGGGTGCCGTCGGGGCCCAGGACCTGCACGCTGTCGCTGCCGTTGCCGCTGACCCACAGCCGCCCCGCCGGGTCGACGGCGGCGCCGAAGGGCTTGTGCAGCGCGGGGGTGGGGACCTCCCGGGCGCGGGTGGCGTCGCCGTCGGGGACGCGGGTCACGCTGTCCGCGCCGCAGCCGGCCGCCCACACGGTGCCGGAGCGGTCGGCGGCCAGGCCCTGGGGCTGGACGATGCCGTCGGCGCGCCACCCCTCGGGCGGGGAGAGCGGGGTGCCGTCCGGGGCGAACTGCGAGAGGCTGCGCTCCAGCGGGGCCGGGTCGATCGGGCAACCATGGCCCTGGAAGCCGAAGTTGGCGACCCAGGCGGAGCCCCGGGCGTCGACGGTGACGCCGAACCCGGCGCCGTACAGGCCGCCGCCCCGGTAGGGGGCGCCGGGGGCATCCCGGCCGTCCGGGGTGAACTTCAGGACGGTGTCGCCGCCGCAGACCGGCACGGTGGGGTCGGCGCCGTAGCGGTAGTTGTTGCTGACCCAGGCGTTGCCGTCGGCGTCGAAGGCGATGTTGCCGGGGCCGTCGAGCTCGTGGCCGTTGCCGTCGTAGCGCAGGGCCACGGTCCAGGCCTCGGGGGCGGCGGGCAGGGCGGGCCGGTAGCGGGGGGCGGTGGCGGCGAGGGCGAACAGCTCGGCGGCGTTGTGGCCCGGGTCGTGGGCGATGTCCACGGCGGCCCGCAGGGTGTCGCGGGGCCGTTCGTGCCCGGGGCGCCGGGCCAGGTCGAGCAGCCGGTCGCAGGGGTCGCCGACGCCGCCGCCGGCGCCGTCGACGCAGGCGGCGAGCAGGTCGGCGAGGGTGTTGAACTCGGCCAGGGTCGAGGTGAGCGCGCCGTTGGGCGGGGCGGCGAGCGGGGCGGCGATGCCGCCGGTGCCGGTGTCGGCCAGGTTGTGGGCGACGGCGGCGGCGTTGCGCAGCCCGGGGTCGGGGCCGGCCACGCCGTCGGGGCCGGTGAAGCGGGCCAGGGCGTAGGCGACGGCCACGGTGGTGCGCTCGTTGACGACGAGTTCGGGCGGCGCCCCGGCCCCGCTCAGGACGGCGGCGAGCACCGCCGGCCCGCCGGCGCCGCGTGCGCCCCCGGGCCCGGGCAGGCCGGCCAGCACGTACAGCACGGCGCGCGGGTCCTCGGGGCGGCGGTAGTCCAGGACGAAGCGCCCGTCCCGCGCGCTGCGGGTGCGGGCCAGCACCCGGGGCGCGGCGCCCGCGCCGTCCCCGGCCTGGTAGAGCGTCACCTCGGCGCCGCCCAGCGGGGTGTCGCCGCTGCGCACCACCCCGCACTGGCCGGTGGGGGCGGCGGCCGTGGCGTGGGAGGGTCCGGCGGCGAGCTGGGCCAGGAGGGCGGCGGTCAGCAGGACGCCGCGGCGTCGGCGCATGGGGGCTCCGTTTCGGCGGTAGGGGGACGAACGGCGGTTCGTCCCCCTACCTGCCACACCGGCCGGCCGCCCGGGCGCATCCGGCCGCGGGACGCGGCGGAAATTGCCCGGTACGGGCGAGCCGGCGCGGGGCCCGTCCCCGGCTCAGCCGCGCTGCCCGGCCGCCGCGGCGGAGGGGGCGGGGGCGGCGAAGCGGGGCAGGACCTCCTCGGCGAGCTCCTGGAGCAGCTCGTCGACGGGGCGGTCGTTGGGGCGCAGGTTGAAGGAGACGTGGGCGACGCCGAGTTCGGCCATCAGCTCCAGGTGCTCGATCAGGGCGGTGCGCCCGGTGCTGAGGCCGAGCCGGATGGGGCGCGGCGCGGCGGCCGGGTCCTCGGCGAGGGTGAGGACCATCGGCGTCAGGTAGGGCTTGTCGCCGGCGAGGTCGCGCCACTGGCGCAGCCGCGTGCGCAGCGCGTCCGGGTCGCGGGGGTAGTTGAGGGAGGCGTCGGCGTGCTCGGCGATCCACTCGGGGCTCTGCTGGGCGCCGCCGGCGACGGCGATCGGGATGCCCTCGGGGTGGACGGGCCGGGGCAGGACCTCCAGCTGCTGTTCGGCGCCGAGGCCGGCGGCGGGCAGTTCCAGCGGGCCGGGGCGCCAGGCGGCGCGCAGGGTCTCGACGCCGGCGCGGAAGGCGGCGCCGCGGCCGTGGAAGTCGCGGTCGAACAGCGGGTACTCGACGGGGCGGTCGCCGCTGGCGAGGCCGAGCAGCAGGCGCCCGCCGGAGAGCACGTCGACGGTGGCGGCGGCCTTGGCGACGAGCAGCGGCTCGCGCAGCGGCAGGACGACCGCGCCGGTGGCGAGGACCGCGTCGCGGGTGAGGGCGGCGAGGTGGCCGAGGTGGGTGAAGGTCTCGAAGACGCTGCCGGCGTCGCCGAACCGGACGGGGTCGTAGAGCGGGACGTCGCGCACCCACAGGGCGGCGAAGCCGAGGCGGTCGGCGAGGGCGGCGAGGCGGGCGTGCCCGGCGAGGTCGGGGACGCCGAAGGGGCGGCCGGCCGCGCGGTCGGCCCGGCCGCGGTCCTGGCCCCAGTCGTTGTCCAGGGGCAGTTCCAGGCCGATGGTCAGCCGGCCGTCGGCGGGGGCCAGTCGGGCGAGTGCGGGGTGGGACGGGGCCATGGCGGGTCCTTCACAAAAGATCCCGTCCCGGGCGGCGGTGCGACCGCCCGGGACGGGAGAGTGGGGCGGGGTCAGCTCGCGTTGAACTGGTCCGGGTGCGGGCCGGTGCGCAGGTCGCGGTCGCCGGCGGCGACCGCGGCCATGTCCTGCTCGGTCAGCTCGAAGTCGAAGACGTCGAGGTTCTGCCGGATGCGGGCCGGGGTGACCGACTTGGGGATGACGATGTTGCCGAGCTGCAGGTGCCAGCGCAGGACGACCTGGGCGGGGGACTTGCCGGTGCGGGCGGCGATCGCGGTGATCGCCGGGTCGTCCAGGACGGCGCCCTGGGCGAGCGGGCTCCAGGCCTCGGTGGCGATGCCGTGCTCGGCGTGGAAGGCGCGCAGCTCGGCCTGCTGGAGGCCGGGGTGCAGCTCGACCTGGTTGACGGCGGGCACCAGCGCGCTGGTGTCCAGCAGGCGCTGGAGGTGGGCGGGCTGGAAGTTGGACACGCCGGCGGCGCGGATGCGGCCCTCCTCGACGAGGCGCTCCAGGGCGCGCCAGGTGTCGAGGTAGAGGTCGCGGGCCGGGGTGGGCCAGTGGATGAGGTAGAGGTCGACGTGGTCCAGGCCGAGCTTGGCGAGGCTGGCGTCGAAGGCGCGCAGGGTGGCGTCGTAGCCCTGGTCGGCGTTCCACAGCTTGGTGGTGACGAACAGGTCCTCGCGGGCCACGCCGGAGGCGGCCAGGGCGCGGCCGACGCCGGTCTCGTTGCCGTAGATGGCGGCGGTGTCGATGCTGCGGTAGCCGGCCTCCAGGGCGGCGGCGACGGCGGCGGTGGTCTGGTCGTCGGGGACCTGGAAGACGCCGAAGCCGAGCTGGGGGATCTCGACGCCGTTGTTCAGCTTCACGGTGGGGACGGTGGGGGTGGTCATGTGCTGGTCTCCTTCGGAGGGTGTGGTCGGTGGGGTGGGGCGGAGGGTGTTCACCGGGCGAGCCGGTCGAGGGCGGCGGCGGCGAAGGAGTGGTCCTGCGCGGGGGCGCCGCCGCCGACGCCGAGGGCGCCGACCAGCCGGCCGTCGCGGTGGACGGGGATGCCGCCGGCGATGAAGAGCAGCGGGCGGTCCAGCGCGGTGGGCAGGGTGTGGAACGGCCCGTCGGGCTTGACCAGGTCGACCAGGTCGGCGGTGGGGGCGTTCAGCTGGAGGGCGGTGTAGGCCTTGCGGGTGCTGGTCTCGCCGGAGATCAGCACGGCGCGGTCGTCGCGGCGGAAGGCGAGCAGGTGGCCGCCGGCGTCCAGGACGGTGACGCTGACCGGCACGCCCGCGGCCTCGGCGGCGCTGCGGGCCGCGTCGACCAGGAGCTCGGCGTCGGTGGTGGTCAGCGGGGCGACTGCGGTGGTGGTGCTCATGGTGGTGCTTCTCCGGGGGTGGGGTGGGTTCCGGTCGGGGCGGTGGCCGGTGGTGTGCCGGTGGTGTCGATGGTCAGTGCTGCAGGGCCGCGTGGCGGGGAGCCGCGCTCGTGGTGGCGGCCTCCCGGGTGCGGTCGCGGCGCTCCAGGGCGGCGGACCAGAAGGCCAGCAGCAGGGCGGCCGCGGCGAGGACGGCGCCGACCCAGTTCGGGGCGGTGTAGCCGAGGCCGGCGCTGATCACCATGCCGCCGAGCCAGGCGGCCAGCGCGTTGCCGAGGTTGAAGGCGCCGATGTTGACGGCGGAGGCCAGGGTGGGGGCGCCGTGGGCCTGGTCCAGGACCCGCTTCTGCAGCGGGGGGACGGTGGCGAAGCCGAGGGCGCCGACCAGCAGGACGGTGACGGCGGCGGCGACCTTGTTGTGGGCGGTGAGGGTGAACAGGGCGAGCACCACGGCGAGGCCGCCGAGGGTGGTGTAGAGCATCGGCATCAGCTTGCGGTCGGCGTAGCGCCCGCCGAGCAGGTTGCCGAGGAACATGCCGACGCCGAACAGGACCAGCAGCCAGGTGACGGAGCCGTCGGCGTAGCCGGCGACGTTGGTCATCATCGGGGCGATGTAGGTGATCGCGGCGAAGACCCCGCCGAAGCCGAGCACGGTCATCGCCATGGCGAGCAGCACCTGGGGGTTGCGGAAGGCGGTCAGCTCGCGGCGCAGGTGGGCGCCCTCGGCGCGGGGCATGGCGGGCACGAGCTTGGCGATGCCGAGCAGGCCGACCACGCCGAGCGCGGCGACGCCGGCGAAGGTGGCGCGCCAGCCGACGGCCTGGCCGATGTAGGTGCCCAGCGGGACGCCGACGATGTTGGCGACGGTCAGCCCGGTGAACATGGTGGCGATGGCGCCGGCCTTCTTCTGCGGGGCGACGAGGTCGGCGGCGACGACGGAGCCGATGCCGAAGAAGGCGCCGTGGGCGAGGGAGGTCACGATGCGCCCGGCGAGCATCACGGGGAAGGACGGGGCGAACGCGGAGAGCAGGTTGCCGGCCACGAACAGGCCCATCAGCAGCATGAGCATGGTCTTGCGGCTGATCCTGGTGCCGAGGACGGTCATCAGCGGCGCGCCGATGACGACGCCGAGGGCGTAGCCGGTGACCAGCAGGCCCGCGTTGGGGATGGAGACGCCGTAGTCGCCGGCGATCTGGGGCAGGAGTCCCATGATCACGAACTCGGTGGTCCCGATCCCGAATGCGCCGATGGCCAGGGCGATGAGAGCGAGAGGCATGGGCCCGAACCCTTCTGTGATTGCTTGAGCTAGCGCCTTGCGTGCCCTAACAATAGTTGCAGACGCGCGATAAGTGCAAACGCGGATAGGTGGCACGCGCCATAGGGTCGGGGTCGGGAGGCCGGAAACGCGGCCGGGCCCGGCCCGTCCGGACCGCGTGTGCGGTTCGGACGGGCCGGGCCCGGGGGAGTGGCGTGGCGGCGCGGGGCCGGCCGGGGTCAGCGGGTGGGCGCGGCGGCGTCCACGGCCTCGACCGCCTGGACCAGCGAGGCCAGCGCGGGGGTGCGGGCGGCCTCGTCGAGCGCCTCGCGCAGCGCGGCGTCGTTGGTCGGCCGGGCCTGCTCCAGGAGCCTCAGGCCGTCCTCGCTCACGTTGGTGTAGATGCCGCGGCGGTCGGTCGGACACAGGTAGCGCGACAGCAGTCCGCGGTCCTCCAGCCGGGTGACCAGGCGGGTGGTGGCGCTCTGGCTGAGCACGACCGCGTCGGCGACCTGCTTCATCTGCAGGTGCCCGCCCTCGTCGTCGTGCTGGCGGCTGAGCACGTCGAGCAGCGAGTACTCGCGCACGCTCAGGTCGTGCTTCGCCTGCAGGGCGCGTTCGATGTGGGACTCGATCCTGCCGTGCAGGAGGGACAGGGCGCCCCAGCCGTTGGCGAGCGCGGTGAGCGCGGGGTCCGTGGCGGTCATGGGCCCCTCCTTCCGGGTATGGCTGGGTCCAGGATAAGCCATGAACAGAAATATCGGCCAGAGCTTGTATAGCGCTTGTGCAAATAATCTCCCGTGCGATTCGGGAGCGGGTGGGGCTGCGGGATGCCGGTCGGAGCCCAGTCATCACGCGGCTTTGGCGCAAATGGTTCAGACCATTGACGCGGAGGGAAGGCAGATCCTACGGTGTCGGGCAACCGGTCTGGCGCGGGCATGCCATGTCTCGGGCAGACCGCCGTGCGCACCCCCACGCGCACGCGCACGCCCCGCGCCGGGCGCACACTCCATCCACCCCCACGGAGGAGCACCATGCGCAAGCGCCACCTGATCGCCGCCGCCGCGGCCGCGATCGCCCTGCCGATCGCGGCGGCCCTGCCGGCCCAGTCGCACGGCTTCATCAACCTGCCGCCGAGCCGCTCCGCGCTCTGCGGGGCCAATGCCGTCCCGTGGGACTGCGGCGACATCCAGTGGGAGCCGCAGAGCGTCGAGGGCCCCAAGGGCTTCCCGACCCGCGGCCCGGCGGACGGCACCATCTGCGCCGGCGCGGACGCCCGCTGGGCCCCGCTGGACAACCCCCGGGGCGGCAGCTGGCCCACCACCAAGGTGACGGCGGGCCAGCAGCTCACCTTCACCTGGGAGATCGAGGCCCGGCACTCCACCAGCAGCTTCAGGTACTTCCTGACCAAGCCCGGCTACGACGCCAGCCAGCCGATCACCCGGGCCTCCCTGGACCTGACCCCGTTCCTGACCGTCCCCTACAACGGCCGCCAGCCCGCCGCCACCACCACCCACACCGCGACCCTGCCCACCGGCCGCACCGGCCACCAGGTGGTCGTCGCCGTCTGGGACGTCGCCGACACCGGCAACGCCTTCTACTCCTGCACCGACGTCCAGTTCTGACCGCTCCCCGCCCGTCCCGACGGCCCCGGCCGTCGCGTGCCCGCCGACGCCGCCGCCCGAACCCGGACGGCGCCGGCGGGCCGCCCGCCCCCTCGTGCTGAAGGCCCCTCCCCGTCCGTGCTCGCGCGCCGCAGAAGCCGCAAATAGGTACATTGGCGACATTTGGCAGCAGTGCCAAGGCTCCGCGCGTCCACGCAAGAAGGCCGACCGCCTTCGGAAAGGGTCTCCATGCGCCCCGACCTCAGCCCCGCCGTCCTCGCCGAGCTGCGCCGGCCGCGGCCCTACCCGGCGGTGTCGATCCTGATGCCCACCCACCGCCGCGAGCCGGACAACACCCAGGACCCGGTCCGGCTGCGCAACCTGCTGGCCGAGGCGAAGGAACGCGTCCAGGCCGACCCGGAGGTCTCCCGCGCCGACCGGATCGACGTGCTGGAGCAGCTCGACCGGGCCCTGACGGAGGTCGACCTGGTGCACGCCGAGGACGGCCTGGCGGTCTTCGCCGCGCCCGGCGAGCACCAGGTCTGGTCACTCGGGCGCACCGCCCCCGCCCGGGTGGTCCTGTCCGACACCTTCCTCACCCGCAACCTGGTCGCCTCGCACGCCGCCGAGCGCCCGCACTGGGTGCTCGCGGTGGCCGCCGACAAGGTGGTGCTGTGGGGCGGCACCGAGGAGCGGGTCACCGAGGACAAGGGGCACGGCTTCCCGCTGACGCGCGTCTTCGACAACCCCGACCCCGAGCGGCAGGAGCAGATCGGCGACACCCCCAGCACCTTCCGCGACGAGGCGACCAAGACCTTCCTGCGCCAGGCCGACACCGAGGTGGGCAGGCTGCTGGCCGCCGCGCCCCGCCCGCTGTACGTGGTCGGCGAGGCCGCCGCGCTCGCCCTGCTGGACGCCGTCGGCCCGATCGCCAAGGAGGCCGCCGCCCAGCTGCCGCACGGCGGCCTGGCCCAGGCCGACGCGGAGACCGTCCGCAAGGTGGTCGAGCCCGCCGTGCGCGCCCACGCCGACCAGGAGGTCGCCGAGCACCTCGCCCAGCTCGACAAGGCCCGCGGCGCCCAGCAGTTCGCGGCCGGCCTGGACGAGGTCTGGCAGGCCGTCGGCCAGGGCCGGATCGCCCGCCTGGTGGTCGAGGAGAACTTCCGCGCCACCGTGCGCGACGACGGCGAGCACCTCGTGCCCGCCGAGGCCGGCGAGAGCGGGGCCCGCGAGGACATCGTCGACGAGGTGATCGAGCGCGCCCTGGACACCGGCGGAAAGGTCGGCTTCGTCCCCGACGACACCCTCGCCGACGCCGGCCGGATCGCCGCCGTCCTGCGCTACTGACCCGCCCCCGAACCGCCACCGCGGCCGCCCGTCCGGTCACCACCCCGGCGGGCGGCTGCGGCGCACCCGGCCCCGCCGCGCACCCGCCGCGCTCGTACGGAAACGAACCGGCCAACCGGCGCACGGAATCCGCCATCTTCGCGCACCGCACGTGCAACGGCCACGAACGGTTCCCGGAATCGTGGCGCCCGGTTCGGCAATCGCCCCTAACCTGCGGCGCATGACACGGAGTCACCGCCCCCGCTCGGCCCGCCGCACCGGCCTGCTCGCCGCCGCCGTCGCCGCCTCGCTCGGCCTCGCCGCCGTCGCCCTGAACGTCCCCAGCGCCGTCTCCGCCGAAGCCGCCCCCGCGGCCGCCGCGGCCGGCGCCGCCCCGGCCCCCGGCGAGGTCGTCCTCGACGAGCACTTCTCCGGCCCCGCCCTGCCGGCCGGCTTCACCGCCGTCGAGGGCGACTGGAAGGTCGAGGGCGGCCGCCTGGTCGGCACCTCCGCCAACTCCGGGCAGCAGAGCCGGATCACCTTCGGCCGCCACCTGGACGACTTCCGCATCGAGGCCACCGCCCGCTTCGAGAGCGTCCAGGACAACGCCCGCTGGACCGCCCTCGGCCTGGACGTCCCCGCGTCCGGCGTCACCCCCTGGTCGATCGCCACCATGCGCACCGGCACCACCGCCGCCAACGGCCTGGAATTCGCCCAGCGCACCCCCGCCAACGTCTGGAACGTCACCAACACCGCCGCGGCCCCCACCGCCGCCGGCACCGGCCGCGACGTGCGCATCGCCGTCGAGGTCCACGGCACCACCGCCCTCTGGATATTCGACGGCAAGGAGGCCCTGCGCACCACCCTGGTCGCCCGCAGCGCCGACGGCGGCCAGGCCCTGGTGGTCAACGGCTCCACCGTCTCCTTCGACGACCTCAAGGTCACCGCGCTCGCCCCCGGCGGCTGGCTGCGCCCGGCCGGCGCGCCGCTGACCGTCTTCGCCCACCGCGGCGCTTCCTCCGCCGCCCCCGAGAACACCCTGCTCTCCGACGAGATCGCCCGCCGCGGCGGCGCCGAGTGGATCGAGAACGACGTCCAGCCCAGCAAGGACGGCGTCCCCTACGTCCTGCACGACGACACCGTCGACCGCACCACCAACGGCAAGGGCCGCATCCGCGACCTGACCGCCGCCCAGATCGACTCCCTGGACGCCGGCTCCTGGTTCGGCCCCGCCTACGCCGGCGCCCGCGTCCCCACCCTGGCCGCCCAGCTGGAGGACCTGCGCACCCGCGGCGGCAACCTGCTGCTGGAGATCAAGGGCCAGCACAGCCGCGACGAGGTCGCCCGGATCGTCAAGGAGGTCCGCGACCACGGCATGACCGGCCGGGTCTTCGTCCAGAGCTTCGAGGTCGACGCCCTGCGCTACACCCGCGAGCTGGCCCCCGAGCTGCCGCTCGGCCTGCTGCGCGGCGACTTCGACGCCGACCCGGTGGCGGTCGCCAGGGACCTCGGCCTGTCCGCCTACAACCCGTCCGACGCCGGCCTCGCCGCGCGCCCGAACGTGGTGAAGGACCTGCACGCGGCCGGCGTCGCGGTCAACGTCTGGACGGTCGACTCGGCCGCCCGCTGGAAGGCCCTGGACGCCGCCGGCGTCGACGGCGTCATCACCAACCGCCCGGCGGAGCTCGCCGGTTGGAACAGCGCCTGGCTCCAGGGCGGCGCCCCCGTCCGGCCCGCCGCGCCCACCGTGGCGATCACCTCCCCGGCCGCCGGCGCCACCCTGGACCGCGCCGCGCGGCCGGTGACCGCCGTCCAGTCCACCGGCGCCGACACCGTCCGCCTCACCCTGGACGGCAAGGAGCTGGCGCCCGGCACCGCCCTGGACGCCACCGCCCTCCCGCTCGGCGGGCACACCCTGCGCGCCGAGGCCACCGGCCCCGGCGGCCGCGCCGAGACCACCACCGGGTTCACCGTCGCCGCCACCCCCACCGGCCTGGCCTCCCTGGTGCTGACCTCCGGCGCCGACCCCAACGCCGTCGCCACCCTGACCACGATGCTCGGCCAGGGCCAGTACCAGCCGCTCGCCGCCTGGGCCGAGGACCAGGCCGGCCGCGGCGTCGTCGCCGACCGGGCCGGCCTGATCGCCGCCGACGCCCGCGCCCTGGACACCGCCCCGCGCGGCTGACCGGCGCCCCGCCCCCGTACCGCCCCGGCCCCGCACCGCCCCCGTCGGCAGTGCGGGGCCGCGGCGTGCCCGGTGGCGGACGACAGCACGGGGCCGCGCCCACGCGGGGGGCGTGGGCGCGGCCGTGGGGTCGTGCGGGTGCGGGGCTCAGCGGGTGCGGCGGCTCCTGCGCAGCAGGAGCAGGCCCGTCGCGACGGCGCCGAGCGCGGCGAGGCCGACGAAGGGCAGGACCGTGGCCGCGTTGCTCCCGGTCTCGGGCAGCTGGCCGCCGTGGCCCGGCGGCGGAGTGTGGGTCGGGCTCGGGCTCGGCTGCGGCGAGGTCGTCGGGCCGGGGCTCGGCGAGGACGTCGGGCTCGGGCTGGGCGACGGGCTCGGCGACGGGCTCGGGCTGGGCACGGTGACCGGGACCTCGGTGCGGCAGCGCGCGTCGGTCGAGCCCTGCGCGCAGTTGTTCGCGTAGGTGATGGAGGTGACGGCGTTGCGCAGCACCGCGTCGGCGGTCAGCGTGGAGCGCACGGTGACGGAGTAGGTGATGGTCGCGGTGGCCCCGACCGGCAGGTCCCCGCTCCAGGTCAGCGTGGTCCCGGTGACCTGGACCTGGCCGCGGTCGGCGGCGGCGTCGTTGTCGTAGGCGGCGGAGTTCAGCACGCCGGCCAGGTCGTCGGTGAGGGTGACACCGGGGGCGTCGACCTGGCTGGTGTTGGTGACCTGGATCCGGTAGCGGACGGTGTCGCCGGGCTTGGTGGTGGTGGGGGTGGCCGTCTTGAGGACGGTGTAGCCGGGCACCGCGGCCACGGTGTTGCGCACGGTGTTGCTGGTGCGCTCCTGGGCCCGCCGGGTCTGGCTGCCCTCGAAGCGCAGGGTGGCGGTGTCGTCGAGGTGGGTGCCGACGGCGGTAGAGGCGTCGACGGTCACCTGGAAGGCGACGTTGGCCTCGGCGCCCGGGGGCAGGTCGGGGACGGTGCAGGTGACGGTCTGCCCACTGGCCTGGCAGGCCGGGTTGGAGGCGGGGACGAAGGCGGTGCCGGCCGGGATCGTGTCGGTCAGGGTGACGCCGGTGGCGGTGTCGAGGTCCGTGCTGCTGCCGTCCTGGCGGCGGTTGGCCACCGAGAAGGTGTAGGTGATGGTCTCGCCGGGGCCGACCAGGCCGGGCGGGTTGTCGTCGGGGCTGCCGGGCGGGGTGTTGGCCTTGGTGATCCGCAGGTCGGGTTCGAGGGCGTCGAGGGCCAGCCAGGCGGCCTGCGGCTCCAGGGCGTCGCCGGCGCCGCTGATCCGGACCAGGGCCTGCTCGCTGCCGGCCGGGATCTTGCCGGTGACGTCGATCATCCGGGCGTCGTAGCCGTAGTTGTTGACCGGGTCGGGGTCGCGGGTGGTGATGTTGGTGCCGGTGCCGTCCGCGGCGACGTGGTCGATCCGGCTGGTGAACGCGTTGTCGGTGCCGACCCCGTTGGGGCCGGGCATCGGCAGGAGGGTCAGGTTCTCCGGCGTGGAGCCGACCGCCAGGGTGTCCCCGGCGATCGGCGCGTCGCCGTCGCCGACGGTGATCCCCATGGTGGCCCGCGGGGCCGTGGTGGCGGGGGTGCGGATGCCGCCGAGCGTCAGCGTGGTCGAGTTGTCGGGGTCGCGCAGCAGCTGGTAGCCGTCCCAGACCTGGAGGTAGCGCAGCGGCTCGGCCTGGTCCTCGTACGCGACGACCAGCGACCAGCCGCCCCAGCAGCCGACGTTGTTGCCGCCGTAGTTCTGCGCGGAGGAGCGGCCGGCGCACGCCTGGATGTCGGCGACGGTGTAGCTGCCCGGGCCGGCGGCCCGGACCTCGGCGGTCACGTCCTTGACCGCCCCGCCGGCCAGCAGGGGCTCCGGCGGGTTCCCGCCGACCTTCTGGTCGAACCAGTCGTAGGTGTCCGCGGTGACCTGCTGGTAGCCGCTCGCGCCCGGGACCTTCCAGGACACCTGGTTGCCCTTGTTGATGTCCCCGGAGGTGCCGCCCGCGGTGCTGGTGTTGGTCGGGTTGAACTGCCAGTACAGCCGGGCGGACAGCACGTTCGCCCCGGCCGGCAGCAGCAGCTGCGCGGAGGCGGCGTTGGGGCCCGGGGCGTTCGGGTCGACCTTGATGAACTTGGTCCGGCCGTTGTTCGAGCCCTCGGTGTCCGAGCAGACCGTGCCGTCGCTGTCGTCGCAGGTCAGCACCGAGTTGGAGGCCATCGTGAGGTTGCCGTGCGCCAGCAGGTCGACCACCGGGTCCGGGCCGATCGGACGCTGCGTCCCGGCCCCGCGCGGCTTCGGCGCGGCGGCCTCGGCGGCCCTGGCCGCCGGTTTCGCGGCCGCCCGGGCGTGCCCGGTGTGCGGCGCCCCCGCGGCGAGCGGCGGCGCCAGGGCCGCGGCGCCCGCACCGAGCACCACCGCCAGCAGCGCGGACAGGACGTGCGGTGGACGCGGCCGCAGCCGTCGGACAGGTGACACGGGAACCTCGCTGTCGGGAGGCGACACGGACAGCAGAACCTCGTACCTGCGCCGGCGGGAATCGAAGCCTGACGGGTGGTTTCTTCACCCGCCCGGGTCAACACCGGTGGCCGGACGGCCCGGGGTGTGCCGTCCGCCGGTCCGGGGGAGCGGTGGGTACCCAGGATTCGGTACGGGGGATTGGGTAGCGGTACGCATTGTTCCCGCCCCGGCCCAGCCGGTTTCCTGGAACCCGCCCAAGCCGACGACCCCTCACCCCCCGGAGGTCGCCCCCATGACCCGTCGCGAACGCCTGCGGCTCTACGCCGACGCGCACTTCACCGCCCCGGACCCCGGACTGGTCCTGCCCGCCCGCCGCAGCGGCAGCGGCCTGCGCCGCCCGGGCCTGGCCCGCCTCGCCCGGCTCTCCCGGCTCGTCGAGCGCGCCGGCCACCACCGGCACGGCTGACCGGCCACCCACCCACCACCGGCACGGCCGACCGTCCACCCACCCACCGGCACGGCCGACACCACGGACAGGGTCCCGCCTCTTGAGGGAGCGGGCGGGACCCCCTTTTTCCTCAGGAGGCCCCGTCCTCCGCGGCCAGCGCCTCGCCCAGCCCCGCCCGGCTCACCCCCAGCTTGCGCAGCGCGCTCGCCACGTGGTGCTCGACCGTACGGGTCGACAGGAACAGCGCCCGGGCGATGTCCTGGTTCGCCGCGCCCTGCGCCGCCAGCGCCGCGACCTGCCGCTCGCGCGGCGAGAGCCGCTCGCCGTAGCCGCGCCGCCCCGGCGAGGCCGCCCGCCCCAGGCCCAGCTCGCGCCGCAGCCGCTGGCAGCGGGCCGCGTCCCAGGCCGCGCCCAGCGCCAGGTAGGCCCGCTCGGCGGCGCCGATCAGCTCCCCGGCCGCCGCCCGGTCGACCCCCGCCGACACCGCGGCGGCCCGCTCCTCCGCCCGCGCCGCCTCGTACGGTCGCCCGATCTCCCGCCACAGCCCGGCGCAGCGGACGAACTGCGCGCCCGCGCCCGCCGGGTCGCCCCCGTCGGCCAGCAGCAGGCCCCGGGCGAAGGCCAGCGCCGCCAGGGGGGCCGGCGCGTCCCGGCCCTCCAGGCCCGCCCCCGCCTGCCCGGCCAGCTCCGCCGCGCCCGCCCGGTCGCCCCCGGCCAGCAGCACCTCCACCGCCACCGGCAGCAGCTCCGCCGCCCGCGGCCAGGCCCCCGCCGCGCGCAGGGTGTCCAGCGCCGGCGCGACCACGGCCGCCGCCCGCGCGACGTCGCCCTCCGCCAGCAGCAGCGCCGCCGGCCCGGCCGCCACCCGCAGCGCCCCGGTCACCTGCGACTCCCGCTCCCCGTACGGCTCCGCCTCCGCGAACCGGGCGTACGCCACCGCGAGCTGCCCGCGCGCCGCCGCCAGCCGGCCCAGCAGCAGCGCCTGCTCGATGCCGGCCATCGCGAGGTCCGGGAACTCGGCGCCCAGCGCCGCCAGCCGCTCCTCCAGCCCCTCCCACCGCCCGGCCAGCCCGTCCAGTCGCGCCAGCGCGATCCGGCTGTAGCACTCCAGGTACGGGATCGCCGCCTGCCGGGCCAGCCGCCGGCTCTCCTCCAACAGCCGCGCGGCCCGCCGGTCGTGGCCCAGCTCGACGGCGATCTCGCCCACGTTGTACAGCGCGCGGGTGGTCTGCCGGACGATCTCCGGCCGCTCCGAGCTGCGCGGCAACGCCTCCAGCCGCTCCCACACCGACGGGTCGCCCTCGCGGGCCAGGAAGGTCAGCCGGGTGGCCCGTACGGCCGCCGCCACCTCCTCGTCCGGGCTCGCCGCCAGGACCCGCTCGGCCCGCTCCAGCCACTGCCAGGCGCGCTCCCCGGCGCCGTCGCGCTCGTTCATGGCCAGCGCCACCATCGCCCGGGCCGCCCGGTCCGGGCGCTGCTCCAGCTCCTCCAGGGACTCCTCGATCCGGTCGAAACCGGCCCGGTCCCCGCCGTGCACGGCCATCAGGAAGCCCAGCGACAGCCGGATCTCGCCCCGGTCGGGCACCGGCAGCCGCGGATCGGCGATGATCGCGGTCAGCGTCGCGGCGCTCGCCAGCGAGTCCACCCCGTCGGCGGCGATCCGCGCCAGCGCCAGCGCCGCCCGCCCGCGCCGGCGCGGGTCCAGGTCCGGCTCGTCCAGCAGCCGGCGCAGCAGCGGCCCGGCACTGCCGCTGTCCCCGAGCGCCACCGCCTGGTCGGCGGCGGCCTCCGCCACCTCCTGCCAGGCCGCCCGGTCGCCCAGCGCCAGGGTGTGGTGGGCGATCTGCACCAGCGGCCTCGGCTCGCGCGCGCCCAGCGCCGCCACCGCACGTCGGTGCAGGGCGCCGCGCCGCGGCCCCGGCAGCCGCCGGTAGGCCACCTGCTGCGCCAGGACGTGCCGGAAGCCGTACCGGGCCAGCGGCTTCTCGTTGAGCACCGCCGCCCGCAGCGCCTCGGTCAGGCCGTCCGCCGCGGCCTGCGCGTCGAGGCCGGCCACGGCGGCGAGCAGCTCCTCCCCGGCCGGCACGCCGAGCACCGCGGCCGCGCAGGCGATCGCGGCCGCGTCCGGGGACAGCACGGCCAGCCGCTCGGTGACGGCGTCGCGCAGGCCGCGCGGCACCTCGGACTGCTCCAGGTCGGCGGCCAGGTCCGCGGCGGTGGTCAGCGCGTCCGCGCCGCGCCGCTCGCCCAGCGTGATCAGGTCCTCCTCGGCGACCAGCGGCAGGCCCTCGCTGCGCTCGAACAGCACCCGGGTGAGGGCCGCGGTCGCGCGCGGGCCGAGCGCGGCCCGCGCCAGCTCGTGCACCTCGGCCTCGGCGAGCGGGGACAGCCGCAGCAGCGCGCCGCCCACCCCGGCCGGTCGCCGGTAGGCGGCGCCGAGCACGGGGGTGTCCGGCGGCAGGTCCTCGGCCCGGTAGGTGAGCACCAGGGCCAGGCCGGGCGGCACGTCCCGGGCCAGCAGCAGGAGCAGCTCGCGGGTCGCGTCGTCCACCCAGTGCAGGTCCTCGACGACCAGGACGGTCTCGCCGAGCGCGCCCAGCAGCGCCCGCACCGCCTGGACCAGCAGCCGCAGCCCCGGCGGGCCCTCGCCGGGGGCGCCCGGGGGAGGGGGCGGGAGCCGGTCGGCGAGGTCCGGCAGCAGCGGGCGCAGCGCCCCGGCACTCGCCGGGATGCGGTCCGCGGGCGGCAGGAACGGGCCGACGCCGCGCAGCGCGTCCACCACCGGGCCGAAGGGCAGCGGCTCGCGCAGCGGGTGGCAGAAGCCCGTCAGCACCCGGCGGCCCGCGGCGGCGGCCCGGGCCGCGGCCTCGGCCACCAGGCGGGACTTGCCCAGGCCGGCCTCGCCCTCGATCAGGACGACGGCGGGCGGGCGGAGCATGGAGTCGGTGAGACGGTCCAGTTCAGGTTGACGTCCCACGAACGCGAATCCGGCGCCGGGCGATCCCGGCTCGACCGGCCGGCTCACGGCCGTCCGGCGAGTTCACGTGCGCGGCGCTCGCCGAGGAGGGGTGCGAAGGCCATGGGCACATCATGCCGTGGCCGCGCCCGGGGCTCGCCGCCGGGGCGCCGTCGCCGCCGCCTGCCTGCCACCCCGGCCCCCACCCGCAACCCGGGTCCCCTCGCCCCCACCCGGTCCTGTCCGGCCCGCTCCGGCGGGGCCCCGGGCGCCACCCGTGACCCGGCCGTCCCGGGCGCCGCCCACGGCAGCCGGCGGCGGTCCGGTACGTTGACGAACCGTCAGTTCATGGTCCCGGACGGCACGTTCGCGAAGGCATAGGAACCGGAATGATCGACAGGCGCACCTTCACCAGGGCCGTCGGACTCGGCGCGGGCACCACCGCGCTGTCCCTGGCCGCCCTGCCACCGGCCGCCGGGGCCGCCGGGGTTGCCGGGGTTGCCGCCCCCGCTGGTCCGGCCGGGTCCCCCGTGCCCGGCCGGACCGGCTTCTCCCGCCTGGCCCGGGTCCGGGCAGGCGTGCTCGATGTCGGCTACGCCGAGGACGGACCGGCCGACGGCCCCGCCGTGGTCTGCCTGCACGGCTGGCCGTACGACATCCACAGTTAGGGCCTGTCTTCAAACTCGCGTCTGCGGGGCGGCGTTGGGGCACGCACCTCGCCGCGTTGTCGTCGGTCGCCAATGCTCCGCAGTGGCTCCCTCCTCCGCCTTGCGATGCACGCACCCCAACGCCGCCCCGCCCGCCCTCCGGGCGAACGACGGGAGTTTGAAGACAGGCCCTACGTCGACGTCGCCCCGCTGCTCGCCGCCCGGGGCTACCGCGTGATCGTCCCCTACCTGCGCGGCCACGGCAGCACCCGCTTCCTGTCCGACCGCACGGTGCGCAACGCCCAGCAGTCCGCCGTCGCCCTCGACGTGCTCGCCCTGATGGACGCGCTGGGCATCCGGCGGGCCGTGCTGGCCGGCTTCGACTGGGGCTCGCGCACCGCCGACATCATCGCCGCGCTGTGGCCCGAGCGGGTCAGGGCCCTGGTCTCGGTCGGCGGCTACCTGATCACCGACGTCGAGGCGCAGAAGGAGCCGCTGGCACCCGCCGCCGAGCACACCTGGTGGTACCAGTTCTACTTCGCCACCGAACGCGGGCGCCTCGCCATGGAGGACCGGGACAGGCGCCGCGAGCTGTGCCGCCTGGTGTGGCGGCAGGTCTCGCCGACCTGGGCCTTCGACGACGCCGTCTTCGAGCGCACCGCCGCCGCCTTCGACAACCCCGACTACGCGGCGATCGTCATCCACAACTACCGCTGGCGCCTGGGCCTGGCCGACGGCGAGCGCCGCTACGACGAGCTGGAGCACCGGCTCGCCGCCCGCCCCCGGATCGCCGTGCCCACCGTCACCCTCGACCCCGGCCGCGACCCCTTCACCGCCCCCGGCGACGGCGCCTCCTACCGCGACCTCTTCACCGGGCCGTACCTCCACCGCACCCTGCCCGACGTCGGCCACAACGTCCCCCAGGAGGCACCCGAGGCCTTCGCCCGGGCCGTCCTGGACGCCGACCGCCTCTGACGGACGGGCAGCCGCCCGCCGGGGCTACGTCGGGCCGGGCCGCGTCGGGCAGGGTCTCGCGGCTTCGTGGGGGAGAAGCCGCGAGACCCGGTCACCGGCGGCCGTCCGGTCGTCCGGCCGTCAACCAGACGTCGTCCACCGCTGCTCGGAGCCGCCGGTGCAGGGCCACTGGACGACCGGGGCGCCCGGCGTCGTGCTCGAACCGCCGACCGCGGCGCACAGGCCGCTCGCCCGGTTGCTGATCTGCGCGAAGCCCGTGTCCGGGTTCGAGCCGAAGTACCAGGTCTGCTCCGGCCCCTTGTCGCAGCCGTACTGGATCAGCTGGACGCCGGCGTTCGGCGAACTCGCCGGATCGGCCAGGCACTTGCCGCTGTTCTTGTTCACGATCTCGTAGCCGCCACCGGAGTTCGGCATCGGGTAGAGGCCCCAGTACTGCTCGGCGCCGCCGTAACAGGACCACTGGATGATCCCGGCCCCGCCCGCCGTACTCCCGGCCCCGACCGACAGGCAGTGCTGGCTGTTGTAGTTCCAGAGCTCCACGATCTCCCCGTCCCTGACCGAGGGGGACGAGGCTGCGCCGCCCTGCCCCGTCGCGGTCGGCGCCGACGCCGAGGCCGGCGTCGCCCCGACGGCGAACGCGAGCGCGGCGAGGAGCCCGAGGGCCCCCGTGCCGAGCCTCGTCCGGGGGCGGGCCGCTGTGCTGTGGCCACTGGTTGCCATGGGTGGTCTCCTCCGGGTCGGCGTCACGCGGTGCGGATGTCCCACCACTGCTGGGACTGGAAGTTCTTGACCCACAGCTGGGTCTGGGCGCCGTTGCCGGCGACGTTGATGTCGCGGTCCAGCACGGTGTTGTTGCCGTTGTTGTAGCGGACGTTGTAGATGGCCAGGTCCCCGGACGGGTGGTACCACTTCTGCTGGGTGGTGCCGTTGCACTGCCACAGCTGCACCCGGGTGCCGTTGCCGCCGCCGCCGTTGGTGTCGGCGTCCAGGCACATGCCCGGGAACCGCACGTTCTCCAGGCTGCCGTCGGTGGACAGGAACCACTCCTGCTGGGCGGTGCCGTTGCACCCCCACACCTGCACCCGGGTGCCGTTGCCGCCGTTGGTGGCGTCGGCGTCCAGGCACTGGCCGGTGGTCCCCCGGTACAGGCTGTAGATCCGGACGTACAGGCCCGCGGCGAGCGCGCCGGCCTGGCCGCCGGACTGGGTGCCGGGCGCCTGGCCCTGGCTCCAGGCCACGTGACCGGCACCACCGGCCGACTCGGCCGACCCGGCGCCCTGGGCGGACGCCGCGCCCGTGGCGCCGACGACGAGGGCCGCCGCGGCGGCCACGACGGCGGCCAACTTCTTGTGAACGATCACGGGTCCTGTTCCTCTCGGGGCTGGACTGTGCGGTGAATCCAGCAAACGCCAAGCCGATCGACCGATCGAATGATTCGATTTCTTTCGAAGGGGCTGGCGAAGGGGGAACGCGCGTGATCCGGATCCGCCTGGGGGCCCGGGGGTTGGGGGGCGTCAGGTTCGCGGTCTCACCGGTGGGCGCGGCGAAGGACCTGCTGCGCCTCGTCGGCTTCAGCCCGGGCACGCTCACCCCGCAGTGGCGGGCCAGGGCGACGGAGGCGCTGTCCCGCAACCGGCTGGGGCTGCTGGCCGTGGTCGGCGGGGGCGGTCCGCTCGGGTACGCGCCGGACTTCATCCGGCCGGAGCCCCCGGCGTTCCTGACCGACATCGACACGGCGCTGCACCAGATCGCGACGACCCCGCGGGAGCGGGTCCACTACGAACTGGCGGGGGCCGTCAACGGGCACGCGTGGGACCGGGGTTCCGGCCACCCGCCGCCGCGGCAGCTGCTGCGGGCCCTGGAGCGGGGGGAGGAGTACGTCGCGCGCCGCCTCGCCGACGAGATGGCGCGGTTCTGGCACGGGGCACTGGCGACGTCGTGGCCGGGGATCCGGGCCAGGCTGGAGGCCGACGTCACCGCGCGGGCGTCGGAGATCGCCCGGTCCGGGCTCGCCGAGGCGCTCAACCACCTGGCGCCGAACCTGGAGTGGCGCGAGGGCGAGCTGATCGTGCACCTGCGGACGGGCAGCATCCACCGGCTGACGGTGGACGCGGACGGGGTGATCCTGACGCCGAGCGTCTTCGTCGACTGGGCGCTGTTCTGCGCGGGCGAGCCGCCCGGCGTGCCGGCGCCGCGCACCCCGCTGATCGTCTATCCGGCCGGGCCGGTGGACTGCCTGGCGCCCGAGCGGGACCACCCGCTGATCGGCGCGATGCGGCGCAGGCTGCTGGCGGAGCTGAGCCAGCCGCGTTCCACGACGGAGCTCGCGCAGCGGCTGTACCTGAGCCCGGCCACGGCCTCGTACCACCTGCAGATCCTCCACCGGGCCGGCCTCGTGAGCCGCACCCGGCAGTCCCGGCACGTCCTCTACCAGCGGCTCGGCGGAGCCGTGTAGACGTACGCCCGATCGCGCCCCCGCCCGATCGCGCCCCCGCCCGGTCGCGCCCCCGCCCGGGGGAGGGCGAGGGGTGCGGAGTAGGAAGTCGGCCGGGCCGACTTCCCACTCCGGTCAGTGCGGCGCCGGTACGGGGTTGTCCGGCCTGTCCAGCCACACCGTCTGCCCCTCGGGCGTGGCGGTGAGCCCGAACCGCTCGAAGCCGGGGTGCCCCCGGCGACGCCACCAGCGCCAGGCCGCCTCCACCTCGTCCCACAGGCCGCGGGGGCCGGACTGCACCACCTCGTAGGCGGTCCGGCCGGGCTCCCAGTCGGCGGTGGCCCAGGACGTGACGGCCGTGTCGTGGAGCCACAGCGTGTACGTGCCGTCGGCGTACCGCTCGGTCAGCGGGAACGCGCCGGGCACCTGCACGCCGATGGCGAACATGGCCGGCCACCCGCCGACGGCGTCGGGGGAGAGGGCCGTCGACGAGACCGCCCCGTCGGCCGGCCACGGCCCGGACAGGTACTCCAGGCTGCCGGGCCGAACGGTCCGCTGCCGGCGCAGCCGCATGAAGGCGGACGACCTGACGAACCGGCCGCTCGCCGTGCCGTCGTCGCCGACCGTGAGCCGGACGACGGCCTCCCCGCCGTACTCGGGCGCCCACGGGGCGACGATCACGGCGCCGGGCCGGGACTGCTCGATCCAGGCGTACGGAATCCGGTGGACCGAGCAGGTGGCGATCACCCGGTCGAACGGCGGGCCGTCGGCGAAGCCCTCCGAGCCGTCGCCCACCACGAGCCGGGGCCGGTACCCGGCGCGGGCGAGCCGGTGCCGTGCGGCGGCCGCGCTGTCCTCGTCCACCTCCACCGAGACGACGTTCCCGGCCCCCGCGCGGTGGGAGAGCAGAGCGGCGTTCCACCCGGTGCCGGTGCCGATCTCCAGCACCCGGTCGCCGTCCGCCACGCCCAGGGCGGCGAGCATGGAGAACACCATGGTCGGCATGGAGCTGGACGAGGTGGGCACGGTGCCGCGGTCGAACCCGCTGTGCTCGCCGTCGTCCCACTGCGTGGTGAGCGGCGCGTCGGAGTAGACGGCGCCCAACCATCCGTCCGGATCGGCGAAGCGGTGCACGGACTCGCCCTGGCGCACCCCGTCCGCCCGGCCCGGCCAGATCAGGTCAGGGACGAACCAGTGGCGTGGAACGGCTTGGTACGACGCCAGCCAGTCGGGGGCGAGGGACCCGTTCGCGATGAGCGCGGAGGCCAGCCTGGCCCGGCCGGCCTCCGCTTCGTGCCGGTCGCTCACGCGTCAGTGCCCGGACGTCGGGCCGCTGCCGTCCGAGGTGTTCCCGCCCTCGTCGCTGCCGCCGCCACCGTGCTTGTTGCCGCTGCTGGAGTCGTCCTGCTGACCGCCGCCCTGGCCGTTGCCCTGGCCGCCACCGTGCTTGCCACCGTCGAACTCGGGCATGCGCTTCCCCTTTTTGCTGTCGGTCGACTCCCGTGCTGCTCACGGGTGTCAGTGAGCACGTTAGGCGTGTCCGATGCGAGGGCGGGCGCGTGATTCTCGGGTATTCGAGCCGCTGGGAGCGGAGTTCGCGGGGATTCCTCACCCGTCCCCGAGAGCCCGGCGGCACCGCGCGATGACCCGGTGGGCGTCGGCGCCGTAGACGGCGGAGTCGGCCAGCGTGTCCCAGACGCGCCGGTACAGCGCCACGTTGTCCGGCTGGTCGAGCCAGAGTTCGGCGTGCCAGTCCTCGACGATGACGAGCCGGTCGTCGTGGATCCAGAAGCCGTTGGCCGGCGGCAAGGTGAGCGAGGCCTCGAACGGGACGATGCCCAGGGAGACGGTGTCCAGCCCGATCACGCCGCTGAGCCGGTCGAGTTGGGCGGCCATCACGGCCGGGGGGCAGATCAGACTGCGCAGTACCGGCTCCCACATGACGATGTGGTACTTCCGGCCCGGCCGGTACAGGCTCTCCTGCCTCTGGATGCGGGCGCGTACGGCTTCCTCGACGTCGCGCGGTGACCGGTGGAGGTCGACGAATGCGCTGAAGACGTGCCGGGCGTAGTCGGGTGTCTGGAGCAGGCCGACGATCGTGGAGTTCTGCCATGCGCGCATGACTGTCGAGCGGTCGTGCTCGGCGGTCAGCGTGTCCTGTACCGGCTTGTGCCCGGCGGCCAACTGCCGCCGCCAGGAGCGGGTTCCTGACTCGAAGGCGCGCAGCCTCGCCGACAGCTCGGCCGCCGCTCCGGGCTGCCCGACGCCTTCGGCCCCGGCCCCGGCTTCGATCTCGTCGTAGCCGACCAGCGCACGCTCCTGGTTCAGGCTCACAGTCGTCCCCCTTATGGTCGGTCGGTCTTACTCGGAACGCTCGGGTAACCATGTTGAGCGAGTATCGGATTCGTGATTCTCGACTATTTGGACCACGAGAGTGAGGCACTGTCAGAATCATCGGCGAGTCTCGCGAGGGTGCCGCGATGCGAGGAGCCATGGCGGTTCGGAGATGTCTGAGAATAATCGAGAATCATCCATGATGCAGCGCGAGTTGGCGTAGATCATGAGGTCTTCCGAGCTCTCGGACAGGAGAAGGACTATGGCAAGGCGGCTGCAAGTAATGGGTAGCACCTCTGGTGTCGGGGACTGTCCGACGCTGTACGAGGACATGGACACCGGCGAGGTGCTGGTGCAGGGATACGCGGTGACGGACCCGGAGGATGTGGCGCAACTCAAGTACGTGAAGGAGGATGAAGGCTTCGTAGTCGTGCCTCGCGAACTGCTCGTGAGGTTCGCGCCGAGGGAGTCGACGACCGTGCCGGAGTTCGTGCCGCAGCAGAGGATCACCGAGTTCATCAACGATGGCTTCGAGCACACCGCGTGGCGGCTGGAGACGAGGACCAGCTATCTGTCCGACAAGCAGATGCCCTCCTACTCCGAGTTCCTCCGCAGCGGAGACACCGCCGGCGAGGTCGGGCACCCCTGGTTCGAGAACGTGCGCCGCATGGTCGACAAGGGCAAGCGGTTCGAGCGGGTCCGGCTGGTGGACAACCCGCCGACCGAAGGGCAGCGGTACCTGCTGGCGTGCGCCCGAACCAACGTGGCGGCCGGCGAGGACATCCGCTACATGTGGCGCTCGGACGCCGACGCCGCCGGGCTGGCCGGGCTATCGGACTTCTGGCTCTTCGACTCCCGCACGGTCGCGCGCTTTCACTTCGAAGGGGAGCGCACCGTCGGCATGGAACTGGTCACCGACCCGTTGGAGGTCCTTCGCGCCTGCCAGGCCCGTGACGCCGCCTGGCACCACGCGGTGCGCTACGCGGAGTTCCGGGCTCAGGTAGTTTCCGCTATGTGAGCACCGACTTTCAGCAGGCACGGGTTGCTCTCGGTGCCCGGATGCGTGAACTCCGCACCGAGAGCGGCTTGTCCGGCCGCGCCCTGGCCGCGCTGTTGGGTTGGCCGCAGTCCAAGGTCAGCACGTTGGAGAACGGAAGGCAGTCGCCCGGCACGGCGGATCTGGTCGCGTGGGCGGAGGCCGTCGGCAGGCCTGACGCCGCTGCCGAACTCGTGGGCCGACTACGGACGCTGGAGACGCAGTACCGGTCGTGGAGGCGCCAGCTCGCGGGTGGCGCGCGACCGGTGCAGGAGGCGCATGCCGCGCAGGGAAGGAAGACCGGGCATCGTCAGTCGTTCGATCCGACTCTCATTCCCGGCCTGCTGCAGACGGCTGAGTACGCTCGGGCGGTCCTCGCCCGGTACACCAGGGTCCATCCCTCGATCCGTGATGTCGAGGCGGCGGTGGCGGCTCGGATGGAGCGCCAGAGGGTGCTCGCCGATCGCTCGCGTTCGTTCCACTTCCTGGTGTGGGAAGGGGCGCTCCTGTCCCGCCTCTGCTCGCCGGCCGCGATGGCCGCCCAGATGAGGGCTTTGACGCCGTGGCTGGCGGGTGGGAACGTCCGGTTGGGAATCGTTCCTTTCGAAGCCGATCTGCAAGTGCCTGCGGGAGTCGGGTTCTCGATCCATGACGGCACGTTGGTGATCACCGAGTCCTGGCACGCGGAGATGTGGCTGGACGATCCGGCGGACGTCGCGCTCCACACCCGGGCATGGGACGCGCTGGCGGAGAGCGCCGTGTACGGTCCGGCGGCACACCGGGTGATCGTCAGGTCCTGGCGGGTGCCGCGTGATGATCACTGAGGAAGCAGGGTCCCTCTGTCGGCGGGTCCTTGCGGAGCGCAAGGGCCCGCCGGGCGGCGAACAACGGTCCCCGGCGCCGGGGACGACGGCGTCGGAGCGGTTCGGTGGGGTGTCTGCGCAGGAAGTCGGGCGGGCCGACTTCCTGCGCACAGGGTTCAGGCGTGGCGGTCGAACTCGCCGGCTTTGAGGGCGTGGAGGAGGGCGGCGAAGGTGGTGGGGGTGGTGCGGAGGGTGAGGTGGCCCTCGTCGGACTCGCGGAGTTCGACCGCGCCGCTGGCCGTACGGACCTCCACACACTCATTGGTCGCGCCGCTGTAGCTGGACTTCTGCCAGTTGGACTCTCGCATTGCTGTTCTCTGTTTCTGCCTGGCAGATCGGATGGAGTGTTCTGTTGCGCCCCTCGCCCTGGGGAGGGCGAGGGGCGTGGAGTGGAACCGTCAGGCGTGGTGGTCGAACTCGCCGGCTTTGAGGGCGTGGAGGAGGGCGGCGAAGGTGGTGGGGGTGGTGCGGAGGATGAGGTGGCCCTCGTCGGACTCGCGGAGTTCGACTATCTCGTTTGTGGCCCGCAGTTCGACACAGTTGTCGCTTGCGCCGGAGTAGCTGGTTTTCTGCCAGTTGGACTCTCGCATCGGTGTCTTCCGTTTCCTTCCTGGCAGATCGGATGGAGTGTTCTGTTGCGCCCCTCGCCTTGGGGAGGGCGAGGGGCGTGGAGTGGAACCGTCAGGCGTGGTGGTCGAACTCGCCGGCTTTGAGGGCGTGGAGGAGGGCGGCGAAGGTGGTGGGGGTGGTGCGGAGGGTGAGGTGGCCTTCGTCGGACTCGCGGAGTTCGACCGCGCCGTTGGACGTACGGACCTCGACGCACTCGTTGCTTGAGGCGCTGTAGCTGGACTTCTGCCAGTTGGACTCAGGCATTGCTGTCTTCCACTTCCTTCTGGCAGATCGGATGGAGTCTTGTGTTGCGCCCCTCGCCCCGGGAGGGCGAGGGGCACGGAACGGAACCGTCAGGCGTGGTGGTCGAACTCGCCGGCCTTGACACCGTGGAGGAGGGCGGCAAGGGCGGTGGGGGTGGTGCGGAGGGTGAGGTGGCCCTCGTCGGACTCGCGGAGTTCGACCAGCCCACTGATGGCGCGAACCTCGACGCATTCATTGCTTGCGGCACTGTAGCTGGACTTCTGCCACTTTGAGCTAGGCATGGGCGGGCTTTACTTCTTTCATGATGGATCGGATGAAGTCGCGCGATTCGTCTTCGCCGAGGGCATTGGAGTCCAGGCTGGAGAAGATGGTTCGGTGCTTGGCGAGGTTGGTCGGCGAGTCGAAGAACAGCGCACCTTGGGAAACATCCATCTCGACTGTATCCAGCTCAGGGACCGGCCCTTCGACGTAGATCAGGTTCTCGCCAGCGCCCGGAAAGGTGTCGATGGCGAACGGCACCACTCGTACGGAGATCCCGGGCTGCTCCGAGTCGTCCAGTAGCGCGGCAAGCTGGTCGATGAGCACCACAGGCCCGCCGAACTGCATGCGCAGAGCGGCCTCATGGATGAAGGCTCGAAGAGGTGTTGCCCCGGATCGGACAACCTCCTGGCGTCGGAGGCGGAAAGTCGTTCGCGTCTCGATGTCTTGCGGGGGCAAGGGAGGGATGAGCCGAGCGAACACCGCCGCTGCGTATGCCCTGGTCTGGAGAAGTCCAGGAATGTAGACGGTGTTGCAGAAGGTGATCCGCTTGGCATGACCCTCAAGCTCTGCGACTTCAAGGAAGTCGATGGTCAAGAGGTTTCGGTATTCCTCCCACCAGCCCTTTCCGCGCTCCGAGGTCATGCCGGCCAACGCGTCGATCAGGGGCTGGTTGTCGCACATGCATGCGGTAGCGATGGTTCGCAATCGTTCGACGCTGATCCCGCCCTTCCCGCTCTCCATCTGTGTGATCTGCGCGGGCTGGATGCCGAGCTTGCGCGCCAGCTGACTGCCGCCGAGGCCGGCCTGCTCCCGCATCCTCCGCAGCTCTGTCCCGATCCGCCGTTGGCGAAGGGTTGGGTTCGGTCGTAGCGCCATGATGACCAGTCTGCCGCAGGTCGGGGCGGTGGAGTTGCCACGTTCGGGGGAACCTCCTCGCCTCTCGGCTCAAAATTGAGACCGTCTGCGCTAGGGTCGATCTCACATCGATCCGACGGATCGTCAGTAACGCCTGCTAGCAAGCACCGCAGAGCAGCCATGTCCTTCTCCACGGCCTGGCTCACGGCGACACATGTTCCGCCGGTTCCCCCTCACTCACGCCTCGGGAGAACTCCCATGCGTCACATCAACACCCCCACCATCGCCGTCGCGCGACAGACCCTCCGCAACACCATGACCCGCGTCGGCTGGCCCGCCTCCCCGATCTTCGACGCGCAGCTCGCGCTCTGCGAGCTCCTCGTCAACGCGTGGCGCCACACCGAGACCCCCGCGCCGCTGGTCGAGATCATCTCCGAGGGGGACGTCCTCCGGGTCTCCGTCACGGACGAGAGCCCGGTGCTGCCCTCCAGCCCGCCGCTGTCCCTGCTCGCCGAGTCCGGCCGGGGCCTCCAGCTCGTCGCCGCCCTCACCCACGGCTGGGGCGTCGACCCCCACGAGCGCGCCAAATCCGTCTGGTTCGAGCTGCGGAAGGGCGCCGTCTGATGATCTACCGCCCCGGCCGTCACCCGATGCTGCCGACCGACCCCCGGATCCGCTACTACACCGAGGACCACATCAGCGCCCTCCTGGACGAAGTCGTGGAGCGGGGGCGCGAGTTCGGCCTGATCTTCCCCTCGATCGGCACCGACCGGACCATGGACGGCCGCGTCCTCGTCCGCTTCAACACGGCGCCGGCGTCAACGCTCCTCAACCTCCTCACCCTGCTCCTCGACGCCGAGCGCAGGACCTCGTGCGATACCTGATCGGGACGGCCTTCGCCGTCCTCCTCGCCCTCGCGACCGCCATCGTCGCCCTGGGCGTCGTCACCACCCTCCGCGCGGCCCCGCCGCCCGACGAGGACGCCTGACCCCGCCAGCCCCCGCCGCCCACGCGCCGGGGGCTGCGGCACTTCCTTCACGCCCTTGACGGCCCTTCGCCAGTGAGCGGTGTGCATCGTGAAGCGGCAGGTCACGGGCCTGGTGTGATTCCGCGCCTCGGTGCTCGTGCTGGTCACGCGCGGCAGTCCGCCGTGTAGATCGTCGGGCAGTCGGTACGGGCCGTGGCAGACCGTCTACGAGCGGTTCGCCCGCTGGGAGGCCGATGGCACGTGGGCGAGGCTGCTGAAGCATGTCCAGGTCCGTGACGACGCGGTGAGCCGGGTGGAGTGGACCGCCGCCGTCGATTCCGCACGCTACCGAGCAGGAGTCGTCCTGGCTTCCCTGACCCTCTGGCTCCGCGAACCCCGTCAAGGCCCGGGGCCGGCGGCAGCCGGGACTTCCGTGATCGGCGGCAGTGACGCGAGCACCGTACGGACCGGGTGGGTGGGAAGGATGCCAGCCCGTGCGGCAGCAGCGGCACGGACGGTCGGGCCCACCGGAGGATGGTGCTGGACGAACGTGTGTACTATCCCGGGCCTGATGCCGTTCTTGGTGCCTGAGAGGGTGGTGCGAGCAGGCAAGCCCCCCAGCCTCGCTATGCAGTGCGCGAGCAGAGCGCGTTCACTGCGGCAATTAGCCGGACCAGCGGGGGCTTGCCCGACACTCCGTCGGCGTGGCGCCCGGCACGACGTACCTCGGCGTAGAGGGAGTCGCTGCTGAGGCGCGAGTGCTCCTGCTCCCAGTCCGGCGCCGAGCGGTGGGCGGGTGCGAGGCTGAGCAACGAGCCCAGAAACCGGAAACGCAGGGGCTGGTCATCGTATGCGCGGCAGAGCTCCAGGCCGCGCAGGTTCACTGCAAGGGCGTACCTGGGCAGTTCCAGCGCCTCCGACAGCGTGCCGAGCTGCCTGAGCTGACGCATGAGGGTGGGAGCGTCCTCTTGACGCGGCCGCACGTGGGCCAGCACCGCGAGGAGGCCCGCGGCGGAGCGCCGGGCACGCTGGACCTCGCCCATCATGGCCAGGCCGGTCACCTGGTGAAGATGGAAGGCCAGCTCGCCGTAGAACGACGAAGGTCGCTCATCGACGGCCAGCGCCACGGCCGACTCCGGTTGGCCGTTGTGCAGGAGTGCCAGGATCTCGCCTTCGGTGCGAAAGACCTGGGCCGTGACGGGACACATCCCACGGAGGCGCTCGGCGACACGCAGCGCCGAGGCCGGGTCGCTCGCCATGAGGTGCGCCTTCACCGACTCATTGGCGTGGATGTTCCACAGGACTTGAGGGAGTGACGGTTCGGCCGCGACGATGGCGGCCCACGCCGCCGCGGAGATGGTGCACGGGCCGAGTTCCGCGCTGCGCTGCGCGTCGTAGTCCTCGGCGAGCCGGAAATGCGGGGCGGCGCGGTGGGTTCGCCGGCGCAAGGCGTGCAGTCTGCCGAGGTTCACCCACGGTTGCACGGCGAGGCCGAGCAGCCGCGGGTCTCTGCGGGACGCCGTGTGGTGGGCGACCAGTGCCAGCTGGGACTTGCAGATTCGCGCCGCAGTGGTCAGGTCGCCCGCCGCCGCCACCACGAAACCGGCCTGGTTGATGTGGACGAAGGCGTCATGCAGCGTGCCGGCATCCCGACCTGGGGTCGTAAGGGCTGACTCCAGCTGCTCGGCCAGTTCGGTGGCCCACGTGTCGAGAGCGGGACGCAGCAGGCGGTCCTGGTCGACCAGGTAGTCCCGCGACACAAGGGCGGCTGCGGTCATTCGGCGGACCGGTTGGGCGGGAGGCCGATCTGGAGCAGCGGCTCTCCCAGGGTGAAACCGTCGGCCGGGCAGCCCAGGGTGTCCCAGTCGCCGCTCTGCCACCCTCTCAGCCAAGGGCGCAGGCGATCGTTGTCGATTTCGAGGGTTCCGTCTTCCGTCAGCCGGCCCACATTATTGGCGGGATCGGTCAGGGAGACCGTGCATTTGCCGACCGTGCCGTTGGCCCGGATCACCAGAGAATTCGGACGCGCCGCGTAGCAGACGTACGGGGAACGGTCGGCAGTGGAATCTTCCACCCCAAGGACACTCTGCAGGTCTGCGAGGATTCTTTCCCGTTCCCTTGTGGAGAGTACGGCCGTGGTGGCGTCGTTCTCGCCGCCGAGGTGTTCGACGGGCTTGAGGTGAACGGAGAAGCGGCGGTCGTCAAGGAAATCCTTGCGGATTCGGCGGAGGAATTCTGGCATGGCATGGAGGTTCTCTGGCGTCAGATGGATTCTCAGGAGAACCTGGACGGGTGCATTGCCGTTACGGATGGCCAGCAGGTTCTCCCAGAGGCGATCGAAGGAGCCCCGGCCGTCCCGGCGGATTCGGGTCAGGTCGTGCAGGTGCTTCGGACCGTCCAGTGAGATCTGGAAGGACCGGATCCCCAGGGCTGCCAGCCGCCGCACCATCGCCGAGTCGAGGAGGTACGCGTTCGTGGTCATGTCGCCGACGTAGGTCGTGGCGGTACGGCGGGCCATTTCGGCGACATGGCCGGAGATCTCCTCGATGACGCCGATCGCCAGGAGGGGCTCACCACCGAACCAGGAGATCCGCAGGTCCCTCAAGCCGTCCAGGCGCCGGTCGACGAGGCGCTTGACGCCCTCCACGACGGCCGGCGCCATGCGTCCGACGGTGAAGTCCTCGTAGCAGTAGGTGCACCGGAAGTTGCACTGCTCGGTGGGGAGGACGATCAGCTGAAGATGGTCGTCACGAAGAGAGCGCACGCATGCCGCGCCGAGGGCGGACCGCCGCTCGGCGAGGCCGCCCTCGGCGTTCAGGGTCGTCACGCCGGTGCCGTCAGCTTCTTGCCACACCCGTTGTTGCTGGTACAGCCGATGTTGAAGTCGGCGTCTGCCGTGTCCGGGGCCTGGGATGCCGCCCTCACCGCCTTGGCGATGTCCGCATTTCCGATCTTGATTTTCCCCTCCGAGTCGATCTCAATATCCGAGGGGTTGAGGCCTTCGAGGATTGAAGAGTTTGCGTCGGCCATTTCCATATCCGTTCGTTGGCGTATTTGTTCCTGTGGGTACCTTATACGCATCAAGGTGCTGTCGCGACCGCCAGAAATGCGCCATCCGAGTGATTTCAGAACTCGGATGATCATTCCGTTTCCCATGACTCTGCGGACTACTAATCGAGGTCAGTCCAGCGGGTCGGGCTGGGCGAAACCTTCGCCGCTACCGGAAACGCACCATGATCTTGACCTGTCTCACCGTCAGGGTCAGGACGGCCGGCTCCTTGCGGAAGCTCATCGCATGAGTGCCACCGGCCGGGGTGGGGCGGCAGTTGGCGAAAGCTCCGGATTCGTTCTGTATCGGGAGCCGTACCGACCCGAAGTGGGTGACCGCACTGGTGCGGGCCCTGCTGGTCCTGACGAACCGCGAAGTCGCCCGCTGACGGACGATCTTCACCGAAGTCATCCGCCCACATCCAGTGTGAGCAACCCGACGCCGACGCACACCAAGCCCGTGACCTGCTACTTCACGATGCACACCGCTCAGTGGGGCCATGGTCCAGTTCATCCCCAGGTCGGACGGTGAGGTCAACGACTGTGGCAACGGCGGTTTGTGAGCAGTCGGCCAGGGCGCGGTGCTCGGCTGTGCATCCGGAGATACGCGACGGCTGCACGCTGGACGACCCCGAGTTCATCGCCTGGCAGCAGGGCAAGCGGCTCGATCCGGCGGACCGCGAGTCCTGGTGGCGGTCCCGGCCCGGCCGGGACCACCGAACCACTGGCGGATGGTCTTCCCCCGAACCTCTGCTCCCGGGGTGCGCCGGGCGCCCGGATGGGCGGGTGAAGCTCCAACCGCCCGCCTGGTGGAGACGGTGTTGGGAGGTGGGCGGGGCCGTGCGCGCGACCGCCGGCCGAGGGCACGGGGAAATTCGGTTGCCGGGGGCCGCCGTCCCGATCATGATCTTCCACATGGACTTTTGATGACTGCCACGTAGTACGTACCTGTCGCGCGATCGACCTCGGAGCCTGACGACCCGGCCCCGGGGCGATGGGTCGCGCCCTTCGTGAGCATCCGTCAGAGAGCGGGAGCAGCCGAGTGAGTTCGGCATGCCCTCCCGCTGAGTCCTGAAAGCACCCAACACACATGAATACCGACCGCAAGGCCCTGTGGGCCGTGCGTCAGTCCGCCCTGCCCACCGTCGTCCGGCCGTGCCCGGACTGCCCCGGCATGCGGCACCGCGCCTCGGGGAAGATCCGCGTCAACGCGAACGGCAAGCTGCTCGACGTCTGGCTGCTGCTGAGCTGCGCGACGTGCGACCGGACCTCGAAGGTGCCCGTCCACGAGCGCGCCCACGTCTCGACGCTGGAGCCGGCCCGACTGGTGGCGTACGAGACCAACCACCCGGAAGCGGTGCGGGAGTTGGTGATGAGCGCGTCGCTCGCGGCGAAGAACCGGTACCGGCTCGACTGGACCGGGACGTGGGAGCTGGAGGCCCGCATGCCGCTGTACGCGCTCGACGACCCGAACCCGCTCCCGGTGCGGGTGCGCTTCGAGCTGCCCGCGCCGGTCCGGGTGGAGCGGCTGCTCCAGCGCGGTCTCGGCCTGAGCCGGGCCGAGGTGCGCCGCCTGGTCGCGGACGGCCGGCTCCGCCTGCCGTTCGCGCCGGACGCCAAGGCGCACCAGGACTTCGAACTCACCATCCACGGCCCCGGTTCCGTCGACGCGGCCAAACACGCGAAGTCCCTCGAAGCGCCCGCCGCCGAACCCACCGACCCGGCCCGGATCGGGCTGCCGCCCGCACCCGGCCGGGAGTTCCCGCGCCGCGCCGCGGCGGTCGGCAGTATCTGATAGGTCGGGCGGACGGCCTGCTCGCGATGGACGAGGAGGCCGCCGACACCGTCCGCGTCCTCGATCCGGCCCGCCCGCGTCCCGCGCGGGCGGGCCGGCCGCGGCAGCGGTCAAGGCCGCGGGATTCTCCCTCGGCTGATCGTCGGGGACGGGCCGCGCGGGCCGGCTCAGAACCGGTGCATGCAGTACAGGCCGCCGTAGTAGGGCGTGAGGTCGAGCCCGGAGCTCGAGTAGACGTCGGGGATGTGTTCCGGGACGCTCCACTCGTCGCCGAGTTCGTGGAGCCGGGTCCACCAGAGCGACCCGTAGTAGGCGTTCTCGTAGACGAAGTAGACGCAGTACAGGTAGTCGTTGAACCGGGCGATGGCGGGCCGGTAGCCGGTGCGGATCGGGTTCCCGTCGGTGTCCACCATGGGCTCGTCGGAACTCCACTCGTCCGTCGCGCTGTTGTAGGTGACGAGGTACAGCTCGTCCCCGCCGCGGTCGTGCACGCAGTACAGGTCGTTCTTGAAGCGTTCGACGACCGGTGCCCGGGCGACCTCGATGTCGCCGGGGACCAGCCGGTCGGTGCCCCAGGTCGCGGTGGCGGTGTCGTGGGTGATCCACCGCAGGAAGCCGTCCTCGTCGTCGTGCACGCAGTACAGGAGGCCGTCGTAGACGGTGGTCGCGGCCGGGTTGGTCGACCGGACCGCGACGTCCCGGTCGTCCTCCACCGGCCGGTGCGGGGACCAACCATGCTCGGGGCCCTCCGAGTTGTAGCGCGTCCACCACAGGCGGGCGTCGTCCTCGGTGCGGTGGTTCACGCAGTACAGGAAGTCGTTGGCGTGCTGCACCGCGACCTGGTCGGACGCGAGCACGTAGTCGCCCTCGACGTCGTTGACGAAGAGCCTGGTGTACCAGGTGTCGTCCTCCTTCTGGTAGCGGTTGCACATCATCTGGAAGGGTTTCCAGCCGCCCGTGCCGAGGGACCAGAGCGAGTCCTTGTACACGTCGATGCCGGGACCGAAGGGGACGCTGATGGTGGTGCCCCGCTCCTTCGACCAGCCGGTCTCGGGGTCGTAGACCGTCCACCGCATGTAGTTGCGCTCAGAGGTCCGTTGCCACCGCTTCCCCCCGCCGGCGTCGAACCGGCGGACGGGCTCGCGCCCGGACCCGGTGGGCGCGTCGTCGGCGTCCCGCTCGTGGGCGAGCCGGCCGTTGAGGTAGGTGGCCAGGACGGCGCGGTCGTCCCCCATCAGCGCGAAGGTGAACAGGAGTTCGCCGAGGGAGCCGGCGTTGGAGGTGCGGGCGGAGAGCAGCGGGGTGGCGTCCGGGTCGAGGACGATGAAGTCGGCCTCGTGCCCCGGTTCCAGCGAGCCGACGAGGTGGTCGAGGCGCATCGCCGAGGCCGAGCCGACGGTCGCCAGGTAGAACAGCTTGACCCCGGTCATCGGGAAGTCCCGCAGGGCGCCGACCTTGTAGGCCTCGCCCGCGGTCTGGAGCAGGGAGAGGCTGGTGCCGCCGCCGACGTCGGAGCCGAGTCCGACCAGTACCCGCCGGAGGGGGTCGGTGGCGCGGGGCATGTCGAACAGGCCGGAGCCCAGGAAGAGGTTGGACGTCGGGCAGTGCGCGACGCCGCTGCCGGTCTCGTACAGGCGCTTCCACTCGCGCTCGGACAGGTGCACGGCGTGGGCGAAGACCGCGCCGGGGCCGAGCAGGCCGTACGTCTCGTAGACGTCGACGTAGTCCTCGCACTCCGGGAACAGCTGGTGGACCTTCGCCACCTCGACCTGGTTCTCCGCCAGGTGGGTCTGCAGGAGCGTGCCGGGGTACTCCCGCCAGAGCTCCCCGGCCGCGCGCAGCATCCCGGGGGTGCAGGCGACGGCGAACCGCGGGGTGACGGCGTAGATGCTGCGGCCGACCCCGTGCCACCGTTCGATCAGCTCCCTGGACTGCTCGTAGCCCACCTCGGGGGAGGCGTCGAGCAGTTCGGGCGGGGCCGCGCACTCCTCGCTGTCCATCAGCACCTTGCCGGCCGCGAGCCGCATCCCGCGACCGACGCTCTCCGCGAACAGCGCGTCGACCGACTCCGGGTAGGTGGCGCAGTTGACCAGGGCCGTGGTCGTGCCGTTGCGCAGCAGCTCGTCGCAGAACAGGGCCGCGACGTCGCGGGCGTAGTCCGGGTCGGAGAACCGGGCCTCCTCCGGGAAGACGTCCGCTCTGAGCCAGTCCAGCAGTTGGTTGCCGTAGGCGGCGATGATCCGGGTCTGCACGTAGTGGACGTGGGTGCTGACGAGGCCCGGGAGGATCAGCTTGTCGCGGTAGTGGACGATCTTCGTGTCGGGTGGGAGGCCGCGCACGAGGTCGCCGTAGTCCCCGGCCGCGACGATCTTCCCGTCCTCGCAGACCAGCAGCCCGTCCTCCACGTAGACGAGCGCGTCCTCGTCGTCCTCGCCCTCGGGCGTCAGGAACGGGTCGTCGCGGAACCACACCAGGCCGCCCCGGACGGCCGTCGGTGCCGGCCGGCACCGGCCGGCCGCTCGGGTGTCGCGGGTGTCGCCGAGGCGGTCGGCTCCGCCGGGTCCGTCGTCGGAGAACGCAGAGGTTCGCATGGGGCTCACTCCCAAGGGGGGTTGAGGCGGCCGCGAGGCCCGTCCGAGGCTCCGGACTCCCTGTGCTCCCCATCGGACAGCAGGCCGGACGTGTGCGGACCGATCGGCCGCGAGGCGACTGCGCTCCCAGTCTCACGAGGGGCCGACCGGCGCTGCGCGCCGGATTCCGCCGGTCGAGTGGTCTTCGGCGGGACTGGCATAGGTGGGCGCTGGGCGGCCGACGCGCCCGGCCCCGCCGGTGCGGGGGAGCACCTTCCCGGGGCGACAGGGTCGTCGGACAGAAGGAGTGCGAGCTCGACACCCGGCACCGGGACGTGGAGGAGAAGGGCCCCGGGTGAGCCCGGTCCGCTGCGACGTCCTCGCCCTGCGGCTCCTGCGCTAGACAGCGGCCGGAGGGCGGCCCGAAGGCCGCTTGACGATGTACGTACATCAACCTGTTTCCGGCGGCCGTGAATTCCCGGCATATCCGCAGGCAGAAGCGAATCGGACGATCGTCTTCGGGATTCCTTCACGCCGCCCCCGAGGGCACCTTTGTCCGCTTTATTCCGTCGGCCATCGGCAAGGGCTGGTCGATCCCGGCGGCGAGTGACACTCTCTTCCGTTGTCGGCGATACGGGGCCGCGAGGGCCGGGGAATCGGCCCGGCGCGGGCCGGTCATTTCGCATCGCCAGGTCGCAACGATCCGTCAGTCGAATGGGACAGGGAGAGCGGTACTTCCATGAATCTTCGCATCAGCAAGCGAATCGCCGCGGTGACACTCGCCGCCGCCACCGTGGTCGGCGGAGGCGTCGTCGCCGCCTCGCCCGCCAGCGCCATCGGCCCCGTGCAGTGCCCCGGCGGCGGGGCGAAGGCCTACGGCATCGAGCTGTGGATGTCGGGCTGGCAGCTCTGCTACGCGGGCAGCGTGGGGGCCATCTACCCCAACGTCGACGGCGTGAACCTGGTGACCTCGCAGTGGAACAACGGCATCATCACGGCGAACGGCTCGAACTACAACCTCTACGCCGGCGGAAGCCTCAGCTTCACCAGCGCGCACGTTTCCGAAGTGCAGATCGTGTGATTCCGCCGGCGGCGGCGGGCGTCCTCGGATGCCCGCCGCCCGCTTTTCTCCGCGTTTCTCCAGGGAGGAGAAGAATTCCGATGCCGATGCCACCGCGGGGACGCGCCCCGCTCGCGCTCACCGTTCTGGCCGTGGCCGTGAGTTCCCTTTCCGCCTGTTCCGGTGGAGGCCAGGCGAATTCCGGCCCGCCGCCGACAGGGCAGGTGCCGGTCATCGACCGGCCGGAGCAGATCACCCTGCCCCTCGACGGCTACAAGCCGACCGCCGAACAGGCCGTGACGATCAGTCGGGCCTCGCACCTCGTCACGGCCCGCTGCATGAAGGACTTCGGCCTCCAGGCCCCGGAGCAGACCTACGACGCCTTCACCCAGGCGGCGACGGCGGCCCGGGAACGGACCCAGCTCTACGGGTACTTCGCCCCGGCGAAAGCGGCCGAGAAGGGGTACGACCGCAACCAGGTCATCCCCGACTCCACCCTCTCCCCGGACGTCACCTCGGTGCTCTACGGAGCGGACCCCTCGGGGAAGCCGGTCACGAGCTTCAACGGCAGGCCGGTGCCCAAGGGCGGCTGCTGGCAGGCCGGCGCGGACGCGCTCGGCGGGCCGCCGCCGGTGCCGGGCACCGCGCAGGGCCTGCCCGACAAGGGCCCCCGGATCCCCCTCACCGACCCGCGCCTGACCGCCGCGTACGCGCAGTGGAGCGCGTGCATGAAGGGGAAGGGCTACAGCTACGCCAACCCGGCGGACGCCTACAGCGACCGCAGGTGGGGCGCGGCGGGCACCGCCGCCGCCGGGACGCCGCCTCCGCGCAGCCCCGACGAGGTGGCGACGGCCGAGGCCGACATGGCCTGCAAGCTCTCCCTGAACACGGTCGGCCGGCTCGTCGCGGTGGAGACCGCCTACGACAACCAGTACATCGCGAGGAACGCCGACTCCCTGCGGAGCTTCGCCCAGCAGCTGAGCGCGCGGACGCAGCGGGCCCAGGCCGTCATCGCGCAGGACGGCGCCGCCGGTTAGGGGCGGGCCTCGAAGACCGGAGCCGGTACGGGAAGTCGGCCGGTCCGACTTCCTGTGCAAGGGCCCACGTGGGTCACGCCCTGCCGCCCCGGCCGCGCAGGAGGTCCGCGATGCGCGCGTCGACCTGGTCGCGGTCGTAGCCCCGCCACCTGATCTGGAACGCCGGCACGGGCGGCAGTGAGACGGTCCCGGACAGGGCCCTGAGGTAGTGGTCGACCTGCTCGCGGTCGTAGCCGCGCCGGACCAGGTCGAAGCCGCGGAACTCCGGTGCTGCGGACACCTCGTGGGTCCTCCGATCTCTGACGACCGCTCGCCCGGGCCACAGGGGGCGAGGCCAGTGAGCGGGGTGGCGTGTGAAGGGTGTCAGGCTTCCTGATCTTGTCATGGGGATTGCGCCGGGAGCCGGGGGACGGAGAAATCCCGGGGGAAGCAGGAGCGGTCCTGCCGGAGACACGGCCGGAGGTGCGGCCGGGGCCCGGTGCCGTCCGCCGGGAGGGGCGGACCGTGGCAGGACTGTTGCCCGTGAAGTGGCGCAGCTCACTGCCGTCCGGTGCGGGGCGTGATCGACTCGACCGATGCGCCAGCCCTCCCCGCCCCGCCGCCCGTTGACGGCCCGGCATCCCGCCGCGTCCGCCCTGGCCGCCGCCACCGCCGCGCTCCTGCTCGCGGGCTGCGGCACCGCGACGACCGTGGCCTCCGGCGGTGGCCCGGAGGGCTCCGGCGAGCCCCGGCCGTGCGGCAGCGCGCCGCCGAGCGCGCCCGGTGTGCCGCAGCCGACCGCGCTCGCCCAGGGCGGGGCGCGGATCACCGCCGTCGGCCGCACCTGCTTCGAGTACGAGGTGACCAACCCGAACGCCGAACCGTACGACTACACCGTGGTGTTCAACGGTCCCGATCCGGACCGGGGCGCGGCGGTGTTCGGCGGCCCGGGCGGGGGAGGGAACCTCACCCGGACCGTCACCGGGCTCGCCCCCGGCGCCACCGAGAAGGGGCGGATCGACCTGGCCGTGCCCGGCGCGACCGGGCCGGGCTCCCGCCCGGGCGCGCCCACCCTGGGGCGGTCCGACAACCCCCGCCCGCCGAAGCCGGAGCTGCTCCAGGTCCGCAGCGTGCCCACCGCCGAGGCGCCCAGTGCCGGCGGCCCCTGCCCGCCCTCCGGCCTGCGGCTGTACGCCGACGAGGGCAGCGCCGCGATGGGCCTGCGCGCGGTCGGCCTGCACCTGCGCAACTGCGGGACGGCCACCGTCACCCTCGACGGCTACCCGCAGGTGCAGCCGCTCGACCCCGACCACAAGCCCCTCGACGGCGTGCGGATCCTGCGCGGCGGCGCCGAGATCGCCTCCGGAACCGGCGCCGACAACCCGCCGCAGAAGATCGCCCTGGGGCCGGGGGAGGGCGCCCGCGCCACCCTGGTGTGGCGCAACACCACCGAGGCCGGGGCCGGGGACCCGCAGAACGCCCCGTACGTCCGGGTGCGCGCCACCGCCGACGCGGCCCCCGTGATGGTCGTCCCGGAGCTCGACCTCGGCACCACCGGTCGCCTCGGCGCCGGCGCCTGGGCCCGGGAGGACGCGAACGACAAGCCGTCGCCGGATCCGAGGCCCTGAGGCCCTGAGGTCCTGGAGAGGGAAGGACGGCCCGGCACGCTCCCCCGTGGCGTGCCGGGCCGTCGGCGCGGAAACGGAACATGATGTTCCGGCGCGCGGTGTTCACTCGTGGAGGATGCCAGGGGGACACCCCCGCGGTGTTGGCACCGAGTCGACAGTCCTTGGCACTGGGTGGACAGGTGCGGCCTTCCGGCCCGTCCGTGCGCGCCGGGTGCTCGCGGTGCGGGGTTCTCGCGCCCGTACGCTCCGAGGACGGGGATCAGTCGAGGGCGAGGCGCTTGTTGAGGGCCTCGCCCGAGGGGAGGGGGTCGATGAAGTTGTGCAGGAACCGGAGCATCGCGTCGGTGTCCAGGCCCTCGCAGGCGGCGTCCGTCGCGGCGTAGAGGGACTCCTCGATCCCGGCGACCTCGGTGGCCAGGCGTGCGCCCTCGGGGGTGAGGCTGAGCTGGACGTAGCGGCGGTCCTCGGCGTCGGCGCGGCGCTCGACCAGCCCGGCCGCGACCACGCGCTCGACCAGCCGGCTGGGGTTGGTGCCGCTCTCGCACACCAGGAGCTGCCCGAGCCCGTTGAGGCTCAGGGTGCCGTGCTGCTGGAGCAGGCGCAGCACCTCGGCCTGCGAGGGGGTGATGCCGTGGGGTTTGAGGGCCTGGATCAGCAGCCGGTTGCCTTCGCGCTGGGCTGCCAGGATCGCGAACCGCAGGTGCTCGGCCTTGCGCATCGATGTCCTCTCGGGTGGTCTACGGGGCGGCCAGGAAGTCCTCGACCGCGGCGGCGTAGGTTACCGGGTGGGAGAAGCGGAACATGTGGCCGGTGCGCGGCAGCACGACCTCCCGGGCGTCGGGGATGCCCGCGAGCATGACCTTCGAGGCGTTCTCGCCGATCAGCACGTCGTGCGAGGGGGTCAGCAGCAGGGTCGGGACCTCGACCCGGCCGAGCGCGTCGACGTAGTCGGCGGTCATGGCGGCCCGCACCCGCGCGCCGAAGGACGCGGCCGGGGTGTTGGCGAGGAACAGTTCGCGGCTGCACGCCTCGTTCCAGGGCACCTGGCCCTCGCCGTCGAACGGGGAGGCGAGGCGGTGGGCGTGGGCCCGCAGCGTCAGCTGCCGGTAGAGCGGGCCGCGGGCCCTGCCGATCGCCCGCATCAGGGCCTTCCACGGCTTGGAGTCGACCGGGTCGGCCGCGAACCCGCCGGACAGGACCAGGGCGCGCAGGCCCCGCGGACGGCGGGTGGCGAGTGCGAGCGCGATGACCGCGCCGAACGAGTCGCCGACCAGCACGTAGTCGTCGAGGTCCGCGACCGCGTTCTCGACGTGGTCGGCGTAGCGCTCCATGTCGTCGACGCCCTCGGGCAGGCGCAGCGTGCGCGTGGGCGCCTCGCCGTAGGGGGCGAGCTGCTCGGCGCTCCACGGGGCGCCGGAGAAGCAGGGGATGAAGACGAGGGTCGGGGTTCTCCGTGCAGTGCTCATACCAGATAGGTTACACGACATATGTGTCGTGACACATGTTGGTCACGGTGCATCCCGCCGTGGTGGTCCCGGATGCCCCGACAGCCCGCCCCGTCGGCGAGCCCGTGCCGCCCGTGCGGCTAACCGCCGGCGCCCCCGGCCAGGGCCTGCCGGCGGTGCTCGCTGGGGGAGAGGCCGTACGCGGTCTTGAAGGCGCGGCTGAACTCGGCGGCGCGGGGCAGGCCGCAGCGGGTCGCGACGGCGTGGACGGGCAGGTCGCGCAGCGCGGGGTCGGCCAGGTCGCGGCGGGCCCGCTCCAGCCGGCGGCGGCGGACGAACGCGGCGACGGTCTCGCCGCCGGACTGCCGGGTGAACAGGCGGTGCAGGTAGCTGACCGAGATGTGGTGGGCGGCCGCGATCACGGCGGGGGTCAGCTCCGGGTCGTGCAGGTTGCGTCCGACGAAGGCCCGGACGTTCTCGACCAGGGCCCGCTGCCGGGTGTCGTCGGGTACGGCGGCCTCGGCGTCCAGTTCCCGGGCGAGCCAGGCGGCCACCAGGTCGACCACGATGCCGCCCAGCCGGGGGGTCTCGACCGGGCCCAGGGCGGCGGCCTGCCGGTCGAGGCCGACGAGGAACTCCGAGAGCAGCGCGCAGGCGCCCTCCCGGGAGGAGAAGCCGCGGCCCAGCAGCTCGTGCACCCGGTGCGGCGGCAGCGGCAGCAGGGCGGTGGGGAAGTCGACGCCGACGGCCTCGATCCGGCGCTCCGCGGGCGCCTGGGCGCGGGAGCCGAAGGCCCGCAGGTCGAAGGGGTGGGAGCTGTCGAGCATGTGGAGGTTGCCGGGCCCGAAGGTCTCGGTGGGCTCGGTGTCGCGGGTCAGGGCGAAGCCGCCGTCGAGCAGCAGGGTCAGGTGGAACACCCCGAGGTCCGAGCGGCGCACCCGGCGCTCGGTGCGCTGGAAGCGGGTCGGCGGGAAGGAGGTCCGCAGGAGGGTCACCGGCCCGAGCTCCAGGCGCCGCATCTCCGCCCGGAAGTCGTCGCAGTGGTCGCTGGTCACCTCGCTGTCCCGGGTGCGGCCGACCAACTCCCGCCAGCACTCGAACCGTTCCCTCTCGGGTACGCCCTCACCGCGGAACACGCTCGCCGTGCTCGTCGCCACTGTCCGCCCTTCCCGTCCGGGGTCCGTCCCCTTCCCTGCCCGGTCGGGCTCCCCTTCCCCACCAGGTGTCACCGGCCCCTCGCAGCCGGTGACACCGAAACCTACAAGGTGGGGCCGGGTGCGCCGTGCCCGGGTACGGGTGTGATCGCGGGACGGTCAGTGCTCCTGCGGGGCGCAGTCCGGGGCGTCCGGGGTGCCCGCGCCGTCCGGGGCGCCGAGGGGGCCGTCCGCACCGCCCGGGGCGCCGAGGGCGAGGGTGAAGCTGAACCGGTCGCCGCGGTACAGGGAGCGCACCTGCTCCAGCGGGCGCCCGGCGGCGTCCAGGCTGCGGCGGTGCAGCAGCAGCATCGGCAGTGCCGGCGGGGTGCCGATCAGCAGCGCCTCGCGCGGGGTGGCCAGCACCGTCTCGATCCGCTCCTCGGCGGCGCCCAGGCGCACCCCGTGCCCGCGCAGGTAGCCGTAGAAGGACCCCTCGGGGTCGAAGTCCCGGTCCAGCGCGGGCACCCGGGCCACCGGCACGTACGTGGACTCCAGCCCGACGCGCTCCTCGTCCGCGCGCAGCACCCGCTCCAGGTGCCACAGCGGCTCGCCCTCGGGGACCTCCAGCAGCCGGGCCACCGCCGCGTCGGCGGGCAGCCGGTCCAGGCCGATCAGGGTGCGCCCGGGGCGCAGGCCCTGGCGCGAGACGCCCTCGGTGTAGCTGCTCAGGGACAGCGGCTGCTCGATCTTCGGCCCGGCCACGACCGTGCCCCGGCCCTGCCGGCGCAGCCGGCCCTCCAGCAGCAGCTCGCGCAGCGCCTGGCGCACGGTGGCCCGGGCGACGCCGTGACGCTGCGCCAGATCGGCCTCGGTGGGCAGCCGCCCGCCCGGGCCCAGCTCGGCGACCAGCTCCTCCAGCCGCGCCTTGACCAGGTAGTACTTGGGCACCCGGCCGTGCTCGGGGACGCCGGCGCGGGCCGCTTCGGGGCCGGCCCGGGAGATGGGGTGGTTCACCGCGCAAGCCTACCGAGCGCCGCCCGGGCCGCACCGGGCCGTACGGGCCGAGCCCGGCGCCCCGGGGCCGTCGATCACGGAAGCGTAACGGGTCTGGTCTGAATTTCGGCGGTTGTTCATACAACCGTGGATCCGGCGAGGGCCCGTCCTCGCCCGCCCGGCGCATCCTCACTCCCGGTGCAACTGCACCGCACTGACGACCAGTTGGGAGCCCTCGATGCGCACCTCCCGCACCGCCGCCCTCGCCGCCGCCACGGCCCTCGCCGCCACCGCCGCCGCGCTGATCGCACCGACCACCGCCGCCACGGCCGCCGCCCCCGCCGCGACCGGGGCCGCCGCCGGCCCCTACCAGGGCCTGCCGAACGGCACCAAGCAGGCCAAGACCCTGGTCATCGGCGTCGACGGCACCCGCTACGACAAGCTGCTCACCGCCGACGCCCCCGCCCTCAAGGCCCTGATGGCCGGCGGCATGACCGCCACCAGCAACCTCTACGCCAACCCGCTGGCCCCCACCCTCTCCGGCCCCGGCTGGTCGACCATCGCCACCGGCGCGTGGCCCGACAAGCACCAGGTGAAGGACAACAGCTTCACCGGCTCCCGCTTCGACCTGTTCCCCGACTTCGCCACCCGCCTGGAGAACGCCGACCCCACCACCTCCACCCTGGTGATCGGCTCCTGGAACCCCATCGCCGGCAACGTCTTCAACGGCCGCGCCGACCTGCGCCTCCAGGAGAGCGAGAACGACACCAAGACCGCCGCCGACGCCGTCGACTACCTCGCCCACGGCAACCCCGACACCACCTTCCTGCACTTCGACCAGGTCGACGAGGCCGGCCACAACCACGGCGGCACCAGCCCCGAGTACGCGGCCGCCCTGCACTCCGCCGACGCCCTGGTCGGCCAGGTCCTCCAGGCCGTCAAGTCCCGCCCCACGTACGCCTCGGAGGACTGGCTGATCGTCGTCACCACCGACCACGGCCACACCGACGCCGGCGGCCACGGCGGCAACAGCGCCAACGAGCGCCAGACCTTCCTGATCGCCAACGGCACCGGCTACGCCCCCGGCTCCCGCCGCTACGACGTCAAGCCCGTCGACATCGCCCCCACCGTCCTCAAGCACGAGGGCGTCGCCCTCGACCCCGCCTGGAAGCTCGACGGCCGCCCGATCGACGAGATCGCCCCCGACGCCTTCGACGCGCTGCGCCCGAGCCTGCAGGCCCGCGCCGACGAGAGCGGCATCCCGGCCGGGGTGAAGGGCTGGACCCACACCCCGCCGGCCGGCTGGAGCATCGACAACTCCCGCATGCCCAGCGGCGGCGTCACCGAGTGGCGCGGCTGGACCTTCGCCACCGACGAGTTCTGGACGGCCGCCCAGCTCGGCCAGTCCCGCGAGACCAACGTGCGCGCCCGCAACGTGTTCGCCGTCGCCGACTCCGACGAGTGGGACGACAAGGCGCACGGCGCCGGCCAGTTCGACTCCACCCTGGTCGGCCCCGCCTACCCGGTCTCCGGCGCGAGCCGCGGCGTGCTGTCCTTCGCGACCAACTACAAGGTCGACGGGCCGCAGACCGGCGACGTCTACGTGGTCTTCGACAACGGCGCCCCGCAGCTGGTGAAGTCCTACCGCAGCGACCTCAACACCGTCGAGAACCTCCCCGTCACCGTCCCCGCCGGCGCCACCACCGCCCGCTTCCAGTTCCGCTACACCGGCACCAACAGCGCCTTCTGGACCGTCGACCAGGTCTCCTTCACCGCCTCCTGACCCGGGCGGCGTGCGGGCGGGGGAGGGGCACCGGGCCCCGCCCCCGCCCGCGGCCGTAGACGGCGGGATCGGCCCACCCCTTGCATTGCCACGCGTATGCAACTATTGTTCCTGCATGTAAGGCGCGTTTGCACTAATCCTTCGGTGCGGACGCAATCCCCGGCGGGTCCCCACCCCACGACGCCCGCCCGCTCCGCAAAGGCACTGACATGTCCCTGAAGAACATCCTCCCCGGCAAGCTCGGCTTCGGCACCGCCCCGCTCGGCAACATGTTCCGCGCGATCCCCGACGCCGAGGCCCTGGCCACCGTCGAAGCCGCCTGGGACCAGGGCGTCCGCTACTTCGACACCGCCCCCTTCTACGGCGCCGGCCTCTCCGAGGAGCGCCTGGGCGAGGTGCTGTCCACCAAGCCGCGCGACGAGTACGTCCTGTCCACCAAGGTCGGCCGCGTCATCCTCGACGAGCTGGAGGAGGGCGCCCGCGACCTCGGCGAGAAGGGCGGCCTCTTCGAGCACGGCAACCCGAACAAGATGCTCCACGTGTGGACCGCCGAGGCCGCCGAGCGCTCCGTCGAGGACAGCCTCAAGCGCCTGGGCACCGACCGCCTGGACATCGTCTGGGTCCACGACATCGCCCAGGACTTCCACGGCGACCAGTGGCTCGCCAAGTTCGAGGAGGCCCGCACCGGCGCCTTCCGCGTCCTGTCCCGCCTGCGCGACGAGGGCGTCATCAAGGCCTGGGGCCTGGGCGTCAACAAGACCGAGCCGATCGAGCTCACCCTCGCCCTGGACGAGCCGCAGCCCGACGGCTTCCTCCTCGCCGGCCGCTACACCCTGCTCGACCACGACCACGCCCTCCAGCGCCTGCTGCCGATGGCGCAGGAGCAGGGCGTCGACATGGTCGTCGGCGGCCCCTACAGCTCCGGGATCCTCGCCGGCGGCACCCACTTCGAGTACCAGCAGGCCCCCGCCCACATCATCGAGCGCGTCACCGAGCTCAAGGCCCTGGCCGCCAAGCACGGCGTCTCCATCAAGGCCGCCGCCCTGCAGTTCTCCCTCGCCCACCCGGTGACCGCCGCCGCTGTCCCCGGCGCCACCAAGCCCGGCCGCATCGCCGAGGACGTCGCCGCCCTCAACGAGACCGTCCCGGCCGCGTTCTGGCAGGAGCTGCGCGCCGCCGGCCTGGTCAGCCCGGCCGCCCCGCTGCCGAACAACGCCTGACCACCCGCACACCCCACCGCAGTGACAGGAGAAACGACCATGGCCTCCACCTCCGTCAGCCGTACCGTCCCCGCCACCCCCGAGCAGGTCTGGAGCCTCATCGGCGGCTTCGACGCCCTGCCCGACTGGCTGCCCTACATCCCCGAGAGCACCGCCTCCGAGGGCGGCCGCGTGCGCAGCCTGAAGAACCCCGAGGGCGACGTCATCGTCGAGCGCCTCGTCGACTTCAACGAGACCGAGTGGCAGTACAGCTACGCCATCCTCCAGGCCCCGTTCCCGGTCGACGGCTACGTCTCCACCCTCCGCGTCCACGCTGTCCCCGGCCGCGCCGACCTCGCCGAGGTCCAGTGGTCCGGCCGCTTCAGCCCGGTCGGCGCCACCGAGCAGGAGGTCGTCGACCTGTTCACCGGCATCTACGCCGACGGCCTCGACGCCCTGGCCCGCACCCTCGCGGGCTGACCCGGGGCACCGCGCACCGGCGGCGCGGCGGTCCGGACACCTGGGGGATCGGGTGTCCGGGCCGCCGCGCCGCCGGCGTTTCCGCCCGTTCCCGCCGCTCCGACCTGCCCGGCCCCGCCCCGCGGGCCGTACGGGCGGCGGGCGTAGGCTCCCGCCGGTGACACCAGCACCGACACCCCCTGCCGAGGCCGGACAGCCCGTCGAGCCCGGCCCCGTCTGGACCCCGCTGACCCGCGCCACCGCCGTCGACCGCGCGACCGGCCTCGCCTGGCTGTCCGGGCTCGGCCACAACCGCGCGGCCCCCGGCGGCTTGCTCCTGCGCCTCCTGGACGCCGGCGAGCACCACTTCCTGGACCGCGACGACCTGCCCGACGGAGTCCTGGACGCCGCGATCGCCCACCCCGACCGGCGCGTGCGGATGGGCGCCGCGGAGAGCGGCCGGCTGTCACCGGCCCAGTGGGAGCGGCTGATCGCCGCCACGCCCGGGGCGGCGCTGCGCGAGCTGTTCGCGGAACTGGCCGAGGGGCCGGGCCGCCCGCGCAACCACCCCCACTTCCCCCGCCAGGGCCTGCTGCGCCTGGCCGCCGACCCGAACCCGCGCCTGCGGGCCCTGGCCCTCGACGACCCCGCCGCCACCCCCGCCCACGTCGAACGGGCCGCCGCCGACCCCGACCCGGCCGTCCGCCGGGCCGCCGCCGCGGACCCCCGGCTCGCCCCCGCCACCGCGGCCGTGCTCGCGGCCGACCCCGACGGCGGCGTGCGGCACTTCGCCCGCGTCAACCCGGCCCTGCCCCCGGAGGACCTGGTGCCGCTGCTGCTCGACCCGTGCCGGGCCGACACCGCCGCCCGGAACCCCGCGATCCCCGCCGCCGTCCTGCACCGCATGGCCGACCGCGCCATCCCGCACACCGCCGTACCCCGGCGCTGACCCGCCCGGGGCCGGTCCTGGGCACGGACCGGCCCCGGGCGGGGCGGGGCTCAGTGGCAGACGAGAAGGTTGCGGGCCAGCTCCTGGACGGTGCCGGGGTTGACCGGGGTGTCGCAGGAGACGATTCCCTCCATCTCGGCGTCGAAGGTGCTGTAGGTGGGGTGGGAGCCGAAGGCGTAGGCCCAGTACCCGTCACCGGGGTCGTTGTTGCCCCAGCCGCCGCGGGGGAGGCAGACGTACTCGTCGGCCTTGCCCTGGATGCGATGGGTGCCCTTGAACACCATGTAGTCGCCGGGGCGGTTGACGTTGTAGGTGACCTTCTGGGACCAGGTGCTGGTGGTGGACTTGCTGGTCTGGACGGAGAAGCCGACCTTGATGGAGACCTTCGCGAAGAACGCGCCGGCCTCCGCGTTGATCTCGGTCGAGGCGTTGAAGGTCGTGCTGACGTTCTCGACCTCGGTCACGGTGGTCTCGACGGAGCCGGTGGTGCCCGGCGCGATGGTGATGCCCTTCCGGTGGGTGAGCACCGGCTCGACGACGGCGGTCGAGACCTCGTACAGCCCGGTCCGGGAGACGCGGGGGTCGCACGGCCCGCCCGGCTCGGCCGCGTGGGCCGTACCGGTGGAGAAGGCCGACGCCGCGACGGTCAGGACGGCGAGCGCGGCGGGTAAGGACAGCCGCCGCAGGAACGTGTTCGTCAAGGGGACTCCTCGGGGGAGGGGGTGTCGGACCGTCGCACGGCCGGCACCCGGCATGGATTCGTCAGATCGTGCCCAGAACACCCCCACCGCACACCCACAACACCGAACTCCCCTGCACAAACGGAAGGTTGGCCGTGCACATAGCCTGTTGCGCACCGCCGGACCGTCCCTATACTGCCGTTGCCCGCAGGCCGGAACCCGGCCCCGGGCATCCGCCGCTGCGCCCGGCCAGGGCGGCCGGCCGCCCGTACGAGGGAGAACCGATCATGGTCAAGCACTACCTCAAGTACGCCTTCAGTACTCTCACCGCCGCGATGTTCCTGCACATGGTCTGATCCGACCGACCCCGGCCGGGGCCGGGTGGCCCACCGTCCGACCCTGGCCTGGGAGTCCGCTTGTTCGCGACCGCGCTGAGCCAACTGCGCTACGGCGCAGCGATCCTGACGAACCGTCGGATCCGACCCCGCGACCTGGAGCGCCTCGCCCGGGACCTGGTCGCCACCATCGCCGAGTTCGGTGAGCCCGGCGAGGACTCCGCCCTGCTGCCCGGCCGCGCCGGACACGTCGACCCGCAGGTCCGGCGCGAAGTGGCCCGCCGCAGCCTGCGCGCCACCGCCCGCACCGCGGCCCGGCACACCGCCTACTACCGCCGCACCTTCGCCGAACTCGGCCTCGACCCCGACCGGTTGGAGCCCGAGGACTGGTCACGCGTCCCCGTCACCCCCAAACAGGCGCTGCGCGCCCTGCCCGCCGCCTTCGTCTCCGACACCGCCCGCCCCGCCCTGCAGGCGCTCACCACCGGCACCAGCGGAACCCCCACCGCCGTGTGGTTCTCCCGCGCCGAACTCGAGTGCGCCATCGCCTTCAGCACCATCTCCGCCGTGCTCGGCCTCGGCCTGCGCCCCCGCCACACCGTCGCCTACGCCGGCTGCTCCCGCGCCACCCTGTCCCTGGTCAACGCCGAGGAGTCGGCCACCCGCGCCGGCGCCGGCTTCGTCCAACTCGGCACCGTGGCCCCCGCCGTGGCCCTCGACCGCCTCGCCGCCCCGCTCGGCCTGCCCGGCAAGGACCCCCAGGTCACCCACCTCACCACCTCCGCCTCCTACCTGGCCGCCCTCGTCCAGGAGGCCGAACAGCACAAGTGGCGCGACGCCGACTTCGGCCTGGAGTCGATCAGCGTCGGCGGCGAGGTGCTCTCCGCACCGCTGCGCCGGCGCGCCGAGGCCGTGTTCGGCGCCACCGCCACCTCCGCCTACCTGATGACCGAGATCCTGCCCTCCGGCGCCACCCCCTGCACCCGGGGCCACCTCCACCACACCACCGAGTTCGGACATCTCGAAGTCCTCGACCCGCTCACCTGGGAACCCACCGCCCCCGGCGGCACCGGCACCGTCGTGCACACCCCCTACGTGCCCTACCGCGAGTGCACCCTGCTGCTGCGCTACGCCACCGGCGACCTCGTACGCCTCCCCGCCGAGCCGCCCGACTGCGAACTCGCCCACCTGCCCGCCACCTCCGAGATCCTCGGCCGCTGGAACGGCCCGCTCAGCCGCACCGTCACCACCCGCGAGGTGCTCGACCTGGTCGAAGCCGAACCCGAGGTCCCGCTGCCCGCCCGCCACGCCCTCACCGAAGGCCCCGACGGCCCCGACGGACCGGCCCGCCTGCACCTGCTGGTCGACCGCCTGCCCGCCACCGCCCTGCGCGGCCGCCTGGAGGACCGCGCCCGCGCCGCCGGCCTGCGCCTGGCCGACATCCTGCTGTACGAGGACCGGGCCGCCATGCCGCCGACCGCACCCCTGCGCGCCGACCTGCGCGAGCACACCTTCGACACCTTCGACGTCCCCGCCGCCCCCGGCACCCCCGCCGCCCCCGACCGTGTCCCCGGAAGGCGCTGAATGACCGTCGACCCCGCCGCCCTGGCCGCCCTCAGCGCCGCCGTCGCCGCCGAGACCGCCCTGGCCGCCTGGTACCTCGCCCGCGTCCGGATGCCCCGCCCCCCGGTCGGCGTCTACACCGGCGGCGACATCGCCGTCCTGTGCGCCGGCGTCGTCCTCGCCCCGCTGCTCTACACCGCCCTGCCCGCGGCCGCCGTCTCCGCCGTCTTCGGCCTCGTCGCCTGCCTCGCCGTCCAGTTCACCCTCGCCCCGCTGCTCGCCGCCACCCCGCTGCGCGCCACCCCCTGGTCCTGGGCCGCCGCCCTCACCGCCACCGCCGCCACCGCGCTCGCCGCCCTCACCGGCCACCCAGCCGCCGCCCGCGCCGGCAGCGACCTGATGATCGCCGCCGCCGTCGTCGGCGTCGCCAACCTCTGGACCCAGAGCGGCCTGCGCTCCGGCCACACCGCCGCCCTGGCCGCCGTCCTCACCGGCTACGACCTGGCCGCCACCACCCTCACCGACACCACCACCCGCTTCTTCGAACAGGTCCAGGACCGCCCCTTCGCCCCCCTGCTCGCCCTCACCGGCGGCCCGGCCCCCGTCGCCGTCGGCCTCGGCGACCTCCTGCTGCTCGTCCTCTACCCGCTCGTCGCCGCCAAGGCCCACGGCCGCACAGCCGCCGCCGTCGCCGCCCTCGTCGGCCTGCTCACCACCAGCGCGGTCAGCGCCTGCTTCGCCGCCGGCTGGCTCACCAGCGGATTCCCGCTGCTCACCGCCCTGGGCCCGCTGATTGTCGCCCAGCACCTGTACTGGCGGCGCCGCACCGGCGGCGAGCGCACCACCGCCCAGTGGCGCGAGAACCGTCCGCTCCCGCTGCCGTCCTCCGTCGGCCACGAACCCGCCGCCGCCCTCGCCGCCCCCGTCCCCGACGGCACGCCCCCGGGCACCTGGCTCGCCCTCGCCGACGGCCGCGTCCTCGGCACCGGCCCCACCCCCGGCCACGCCCGCCGCGACGCCCGCCGCAACGGCACCGACACCCCCACCACCGCCCGGCTGGTCTGACACCTCCCAGCGTTCCGCCGGCGCGCGTCCCGGGGCCCTGTCAGTGCCGGCCGCCATGATTCCCGCATGACCGCCACCGCAGCACCGCTGTCCTCCCCGTCCGCGTACGCCGACGCCGTCGCCACCGCCGTCCGGGCCGCCGCCGCGTACTACACCGACGGCTCCACCCCGCTCGGCGACGACGAGTACGACACCCTGCTGCGGGCCATCGCCGCCTACGAGAGCGCCCACCCCGGCGAGACGCTGCCCGACTCGCCGACCGGCAAGGTGGCCGGCGGCGCCGCGAACGGCGACGTCCCGCACAGCGCCCCGATGCTCTCCCTGGACAACGTGTTCTCCGCCGAGGAACTCGACGCCTGGGCCGCCGGCCTCGAACGGCGCCTGGGCCGCCCCGTCACCGCCTGGTGCGTGGAGCCCAAGCTCGACGGCCTCGCCATCGCCGCCCGCTACCGCGCCGGCCGTCTCCAGCAGGTCGTCACCCGCGGCGACGGCCTCGCTGGCGAGGACATCACCCACGCCGCCGACGCCGTCCTCGGCCTGCCCGCCGAACTCACCGAACCCGCCGACATCGAACTGCGCGGCGAAGTCCTCCTCACCCGGGACCAGTTCGACCACGCCAACCGGATACGCGCCGACCACGGCGCCACCCCCTTCGCCAATCCGCGCAACGGCGCCGCCGGCACCCTGCGGGCCAAGGACCGCCCCTACCGGATCGAACTCACCTTCTTCGCCTACGACGCCATCGGCCCCGACGGCCTCGCCCACAGCGCCCTGCTGGACCACCTCGCCGCCCTCGGCGCCCACACCGCCGCCACCACCGCCGCCCGCCCCCGGCGCTGCGCCGACACCGCCGAGGTCCAGCGGCGCGTCGAGGAGATCGCCGCACTGCGCGCCGAACTGCCCTTCGGGATCGACGGCGTGGTCGTCAAGGCCGACCTGGCCGCCGACCGCGCCGAGGCCGGCTCCGGCTCGCGCGCGCCGCGCTGGGCCGTGGCCCGCAAACTGGCCGCGCGGCACCAGGTCACCCGGCTGCTCGCGGTGGAGTGGAACGTCGGCCGCACCGGCGTCATCGCCCCGCGCGCCGTCCTCGAACCCGTCGTCATCGACGGCGTCACCGTCACCTTCGCCACCCTCCACAACCCCGCCGACATCGAACGGCGCGGCCTGATGATCGGCGACCAGGTCTTCGTCTACCGCGCCGGCGACGTGATCCCCCGGGTCGAGGCCCCGGTGCTCGACGCCCGCACCGGCGCCGAGCAGCCGATCGCCTTCCCCGAGACCTGCCCGCGCTGCGGCGACGCCATCGACACCACCGAGCAGCGCTGGCGCTGCGTCCGCGGCCGCGACTGCCAGGCCGTCGCCTCCGTCCTCTACGCGGCCGGCCGCGACCAGCTCGACATCGAGGGCCTCGGCGGCACCCGCGCCGTCCAGCTCGTCGAAACCGGCCTGGTCACCGACCTCGCCGACCTGTTCACCCTCACCCGCGAGCAGTTGCTCACCCTCGACCGGATGGGGGAGACCAGCGCCGACAACCTGCTCACCGCGATCGCCACCGCCCGCACCCGGCCGCTCAACCGGGTCTTCTGCGCCCTCGGCATCCGCGGCACCGGACGGACCATGTCCCGCCGGATCGCCGCGCACTTCGGCTCCATGACGGCGATCCGGGCCGCCGACGCCGAGACCCTGGCCGGCGTCGACGGCATCGGCACCGAGAAGGCCCGCGTCGTCGCCGCCGAACTCGCCGAACTCGCCCCGCTGCTGGACCGCCTCGCCGCCCTCGGCGTGGGCACCGCCGTCACCGCCCCCACCGCTCCCGCCGCCGCGCCGACGGCGGGGGAAGGCGACACCGCCGACGGACCCGCCGACGACCGGGGCCCGCTCGCCGGCGAGGCCGTCGTCGTCACCGGCAGCATGACCGGCGCCCTCGCCGACCTCTCCCGCAACCAGATGAACGAACTGGTCGAACGCGCCGGCGGCAAGGCCTCCTCCTCGGTCTCCAAGCGCACCACCCTCCTGGTCGCGGGCGAGAAGGCCGGCTCCAAGCGCGCCAAGGCCGAGGAGCTCGGCATCCGCATCCTCACCCCCGAGGACTTCGCCACCCTGGTGGCCGCCCACCTCCTCCCGGCCTGACGGGCCCCTCCCGCGCGGGGGTCCGGCCGGGGTCGGACTTCTCGCGCTCACGCGTCCGCCCGGGCCCCTCCGGACGGTCCGCCGGGGCGCCGTCCGGTGGTCCGTCAGCCGCCCGGGGCCGGCGGCAGCCGGAAGCCGACCTCGGCACCGCCGCCGGGAGCGGCGGCGGCGAAGACGGTGCCGCCGTCCGCGACGACCAGGTCGTGGACGATGGCCAGGCCCAGCCCCGAACCCGGGGTCGACTGGGTGCCGGCGGCACGGTAGAAGCGCCCGAAGACGGCCTGCCGGTCGCCGGCGGCGATCCCGGGCCCGCGGTCGCGCACGGCCAGCCGGGTGCCGGTGACGCGGACCTGGACCAGGGTGCCGTCCGGACTGAACTTGACGGCGTTGCCCACCAGGTTGTCCACGCAGCGCTGCAGCGCCCGCGGACGGGCCAGCACCGGGACGGGCCCCTCGGTGACGACGGCGATCTCCCGGCCGGTACGGCGGCGGAAGCGCCGCGCGCTGTCCTCGGCGGCGGCCGGCAGGTCGAGCGGCTCCGGCTCCTCCGCGCTCTGCTGGTCGGTGGCCAACTCGACCAGCTCGCGCACGAGTTCGTCGAGCGCGACGGTCTCGGTGACCAGGGTCGCGAGGATCTGCTCCTCGTCCTCGGGAGCGAGCCGGCCGCGGGCGCGCTGGAGGAGCTCGGCGCACCCGCGCACCGAGGTCAGCGGGGTGCGCAGCTCGTGGCTGGCGTCCTGGACCAGGCGCTGCTGCTGCTCGCGGGAGCGGCGCAGCGCGCCGACCATCGACTCGAAGGCCCGGGTGAGGCCGCCGACCTCGTCGCGCCCGGCGGCGGGCAGCGGGGTGGCCAGGTCACGGGTGGTGGTGATGTGCTCGGCGGCGCGGGCCAGGCGCCGCACCGGGCGCAGGATGCGGCCGAGGACGAGCCAGCTGAGCAGGGCGCAGGCGGCGGCGGCCGCCACGCTGGTGACGGTGATCCGCCGCAGGAACGCGTCGTCGACCTCGGTGACCCCGGCGTAGGTCTGGCCGACCATCACCGCGCCCTGCCCGTCGGGGCGGGCCTGGGTGAGGACGCCGTAGGGGGTGCCGTCGACGGTGGCGTCCTCCTGGTGGGAGCCCTGCCCGGTGCGGGCCACCTCCAGGGCCCGCTCGGAGACCGGCAGCGCCGGCCCGCCGCCCGGGGCCAGCGGCCGGGCGGTGCCGTCGGCGGGCAGCAGCTGTTCGACGGTGTCGGGCCGGGCGGGCGGCAGCCGGCCGAGGTCCAGGGCGGCGAGCACGGTCTCGGCCCGGTCCCGCAGGCTCCGGTCGAGCTGGTCGGAGACCAGGGTGCTGACGCCGCGGTAGGCGGCGGTGACGGGCACGGCGATCGCCAGCAGGACGGAGGCGAGGACCACCAGGCCGATGCGGGTGCGCAGCATCAGGCGGTCCGGGCGGTGTAGCCGACGTTGCGCACGGTGTGGATCAGCCGGGGCGCGCCGTGCTCCTCGGTCTTGCGGCGCAGGTAGCCGACGTACACGTCGAGCGAGCGCGAGTCGGTGTCGAAGTCGTAGCCCCAGATGCGCTCGTAGATCCGGTGGCGGGTCAGGACGGTGCCCTGGTTGCGCAGCAGCAGCTCCAGCAGGTCGAACTCGGTCTTGGTCAGGTCGAGCCGGCGCCCGCCGCGGTGGGCCAGCCGGGCGGCCGGGTCCAGGGCGAGGTCGGCGAGGACGAGCCCGGTGTCCTCGCCGTCCCCGGCGTCGAGCGGCTCGGTGCGGCGCAGCAGGGCGCGGATGCGGGCCAGCAGCTCCTCGGTGGCGAAGGGCTTGGCGAGGTAGTCGTCGGCGCCCGCGTCCAGCCCGGCGACCCGGTCGCCGAGCTGGTGGCGGGCGGTGAGGACGAGGACGGGCAGGCGGTCGCCGCGCCGGCGCAGCATCCGGCACAGCGCGAGGCCGTCGAGGCGGGGCATGACCACGTCCACCACCGCGAGGTCGGGGCGCCGGTGCTCCAGGAGCTCCAGCGCCTCCTGGCCGTCGGCGGTGGTGAGCACCCGGTAGCCCTCGAAGCGCAGCAGGTGGTCGAGGGTGGCGCGGACACCGGGGTCGTCCTCGACGACCAGGACGGTGCGCCGGGCGTCGGCGGTGGGATCTGTCATGGTGTCATCCTCGCTGGTGGCGGGCGTGGTCAGGCCGGTCGGGGGCTGCCGACGACGCGTCAGCGGGGGACCGGGACGACCGCGACCGGCGGGATCCGCACCAGGCAGGAGGTGTCGCCGACCTCGCCGGTGCGGACGAAGCCGCTGGCGATCTCCAGGGCGCAGCCGGTGGACTCCATCTCCGGGAGGTGTCCGCTGTTGGGTACCGAGACGAACGCGCTGTGGCGGAACTGGGCCGCCGACAGGCGGGAGTTGACCTCGGGGGTGTTGGTGTCGAGGTCCCCGGAGAGCACCAGGACGGGCACGTCGGGCAGGTTCCCCAGGTCGGTCGGCTGCGGGTGGGCGGTGCCCCGGCGCGGCCAGTTCAGGCAGTTGTCCCCGCCGTCGGTCTGGCCCGCGGCCCAGCCCTCGGGGCTGAAGGCCCCGAAGTCGGCCGGGTCGGCGGCGGCCAGGGCGGCGCGGTACTGGCGGCGGCGCTCCGACACCGGGGCGTCCGGGTCCCAGGCGCGGACGTAGTCGTTGCAGGTGACGGCCAGGAAGGAGGCCTGGTCCTCGGTGCCGGTGCCCTCCATCTCGCCGCGCACCAGGGCGGACAGCGGCTCCTCGTCGCCCGCGGCGAAGGCGTGCAGGGCGGCGGGCAGGGCGCCGAGCAGCCCGGACTCCCCGGGGTGCAGGCCGATGCCGCGGGTGGCCGGCTCGTACATCAGGTCGGCGAGCTTGTCCTCGGTGAACAGCACGGTGCGCCGCTCGCCGCCGGCCTCGGCGGTCACCTTCAGCGGGCGGGCGCGCAGCCGCTCGGCGACGGCGGCGAGGTCGTGCACCGCGGTGTCCGGGTCGCAGGCGCCGCTGCGCTCGCAGATCCGGCGCAGCGTCAGGGAGACCTGCTGGGCGCCGGGCCGGGCCAGGGAGTCGAAGGCGACCGGGTAGGCGCCGGACAGCACCATCTTCTCGACCCGCTCGGGATGGCGGTCGGCGTAGACCGGCATCAGGTAGGTGCCGTAGGACATGCCGTACAGCACCAGCCTGGGGGCGCCCAGGCGCTCGCGGGCGGCGTCGATGTCGTCGGCGGTGGCGGCGCTGGTGTAGCCGCGGGCGCGCGGGCCGAGTTCCTCGGCGCACTCGGCGACGAGCTCGCGCTGTTCGGGGCGCGGGGCCCAGCGGTACTCGGCCTCGGTGACGTCGCAGGGCAGCCGGCCGGAGCGGCCGGTGCCACGCGGGTCCAGCAGGAGCACGTCGTAGTCGTCCAGCACCCCCCGCAGCGCACCGGCCACCTGCTCGGCGCGGTCGATCAGGGTCTCGCCGGGGCCGCCGGGGTTGAGGGCGACGGTGCCCAGGGCCGGACCGGGGCGGCTGTGGCGCACCACCGCGTAGCTCACGTCGACGCCGCCCAGGCGCGGCTCGCCCGTCACCAGGGGCCGGCGCATGGTCGTGCAGTCGACCCGGTGGCCGGGGACGGCCGGGCACCACGCGGGCCGGCCCTGCGCCCCGGCGGCGGAGGCCTGCGCGGGCGGGGCGGCGGCGAGCGGCAGCGCCGTCGCCAGTACCGCCAGGGCCGCGGCGGCCAGGGCGCCCCGCCGGGCCCGCCGCCCCGCGCCGCCCGTGTCCGCGCCGTTCGCGCTCGCGCCGTTCGCCCCGGTGGCCGTGCCCCTCGCCGTGCTCGTCGTCATCGCGGTGTCCTCCGTACGTCCTGCGGTCGGTGTGGGCACGACTCTGCCGGGCGCCCGTCAGCCGTTCGGCAGAGTGACGGCAAAGGCGTGTAAGAACCCCGGGCGCGCGGGAACCCGGGGGCGTAGGACCAAAAGCCGATGGCCCCGCGCCCGGCCTCCCGGGTGGAATGGCCCGATGGATCACGTGCCACACCCCGAGCAGCCGTCCGACGGCCCCGCCGACGGCCTCACCGCCGCCCAGCGGGACGCCTACCTCGACCGCATCGGCCTGCCCGACCCCGGCGCGCCCTCCCCGCACGCGCTCGCCCGGCTCCAGCTCGCGCACCTGCGCACCGTCCCGTTCGAGAACCTGGACATCCACCTCGGCGAGAGCATCGTCCTCGACCCCGCGGCCCTGCTGGCCAAGGTCGTGACCCGCCGCCGCGGCGGCTTCTGCTACGAACTCAACGGCGCCTTCGCGCAGTTGCTCACCTCGCTCGGCTACCGGGTCGGCCTGCTCGCCGCCCGCGTCTTCGACGGCGAACGGCTCGGCCCGCCCTTCGACCACCTCGCCCTGCGGGTGGACCTCGACGAACCGTGGCTGGCCGACGTCGGTTTCGGCCGCTTCAGCCACCACCCGCTGCGCCTCGACGAGCGCGGCGAACAGGCCGACGCCGAGGGCGCGTTCACCCTCACCCCGACCGGCACGGACGGCGACCTGGACGTCCTGCGGGACGGCACGCCCCAGTACCGCCTGGGCCCGCGCCCGTACGAACTCGCCGACTTCGCCCCGACCTGCCGGTGGCAGACCACCTCACCGGACTCCCACTTCACCCGCTCCACCACCTGCACACGGCTCACCGCGGACGGCGGCCGGGCGACCCTCAGCGGCAACCGCCTCATCACCACCACCCCGGCCGGCGAACGCACCGAACGGACCCTCACCGACGACGAGGCCCTCGCCGCGTACCGCACCCGCTTCGGCATCACCCTGGACCGCCTGCCGGGCCTGCCCGGCCCGCCCGGCTGAGCTGCTGCCCGCCCGGCCGAAGAGCCGGGCGGGCGCGAGCGGTCAGGCGACGAGGCAGAGCCCGTCGTACCGGCCCGTGGACGGGGCACGGCCCCGGCCCGTGCGGCTCGGGACGGCGGCGTAGCGGGCCAGCTCGTCCTGGGCGAGCGAGAGCAGGTCGCCGAGGCCGAGGCCCAGCGCCCGGGCGGCGGCCGCGAGCACCTCGGAGGAGGCCTCCTTGCGCCCGCGCTCCAGCTCCGACAGGTACGGCATCGAGATCCGGGCCGCCTCCGCGACGTCCTTCAACGTGCGTTCCTGGGCGAGCCGTTCGCGCCGCAGCACGTCGCCGACGACGTCGCGCCACAGCGGCTCCCGCCGTACGGGCGCCGGGTGCGGGGGACGGGACGGCCCGCCGGACGCGGGCGGCTGCGCCTGCGGGCGCAGGGGGATGACGCGGGCTTCGTTCGGCGCATGGGTGCTCACCCCTTCACCCTAGGGATCCGGCGCCCCGGGGGAAGAGCACGGAGTTCCGCCCTGGGTGAAGCCCGCGCGCCGGCCGCGGCCCCTCAGGGCCGGGGCGTCCAACCGGCCGGGGCGAGGCCGGTGTCGGCGAGGATCCGCCCGACCGTCTCCTCCAGGCCGCTGTGCCGGCCGACGACCCGTTCGAGACCGCCGGGGAGCAGGTCGTGGGGCCGGTACCAGTCGGCCATGTCCTCGGGGGAGAACTCGGCGGCCTGGGGGCGGGTGGCGTGCCGGCGCACGGTCTCGTCGAAGTCCACGTCGAGGTAGTACAGGAAGCTGCGGCCCCGGTGGTCGGCGACGAGCCGGGCCAGCATCGGCCCGTAGCGCTCGGCGGCGAGGATGCCCTCGACGACCGTGTGGAAGCCGTGGTCGAGGGCGTGCCGCGCGACCAGGTCGATCAGCCCGATGTTCGCCCCGCCCGGGACGTCCCGCTCCCGCAGCACGGTACGCCGCAGCAGGTCCTGCCCGACGACGGCGAGGCCCCGCCCGTAGGCGGCCCGCAGCCGAGCGGTGACGCTGGACTTCCCGGCGCCGCTCGGACCCCGCACCACGACCAACACGCTCTCCGGACTGCCCGTCACACCGCGACCGTCCCCGCGCCGCGCCCCGCCCACACCACCGGGCGCCCACCGGGTACCCGGGGGGAGGCCGCGGCCCGGCACCTGTATATCTTGATCACTCGCCGGCCCGGCCGGCGTCCCGTCCCAGGGGGTGACGCGTGGGGCCGGGCCGCTGCCGTCGGGGAGCCGGGCAGGAGGCCCCCGACCCGGGGCCGGGCAGCGGCCCGCCCGACATCCCACCGTTCCCGAAGGATTCCGCATGACCGTTCCCGTCCCGCCCGACAGCAGCCCGCGGCCTGCCGAGGAGCCGGCCGCCGCCGACCCGTGGGCGCCGCCGGGCCAGGGCCGGGACGCGGCCCCCACGGTCCCCGGCTTCGGCCCCGCCCCCGCTCACGCCCCCGCCGCGGGCCCCGGGCAGATACCGGGTCAGGCCCCCGGCCAGGCACCCGGCGCCCCGTACTGGCCGCCCTACGCGATGCCGGCGCCCGCGCCGCAGCCCCGCAACGGCCTGGGCATCGCGGCCATGGTGCTCGGGATCGTCGGCGTCGTGCTCGGCCTGACCATCATCCTGTTCTGGCTGTCCTGGCTGCCCGCCCTGCTGGCCGTGGTCTTCGGCGCGATCGCCCTGGGCCACGTGCGCAAGGGCCTGGCGGCCAACCGGGCGATGGCCCTGGCGGGCGTGGTCCTGGGCGTCACCGGCCTGCTGGTCTCGGTCGGCACCGGCGTGTTCGTCGTGAACCGGGTGCAGGAGGTCCACCGGGAGCAGAAGGCGCAGGCGGAGGCCGCGCGCATCCGCTTCGAGACCGCGACCAAGGCCGCCGAGGAGCGGGCGGCCAAGGAGAAGGCGCGGATCGAGGCCGAGCGCCAGCGGCTCGCGGCCGAGCAGGAGAAGCGGGCCGCGGACGAGCGGGCCCGGCGCCTGTCGTTCGGCCAGTCCTACACCTACCCGGACGGGCTGAAGGTCACGATGGCCGCGCCGGAGCCGTACGTCCCGCGCGGGGGCGTGGGCGAGACCCCCAAGGACGCCACGATCGTCCAGGTGAGGATCACCGTCGTCAACACCGGGCCAGCGGAGGTCTCGCTCCTCGGTTCGGGGCTGCCCACCGTCCGGGACGCCAAGGGCAACCTCGTCTTCACCCTGATCGACGGCAGCGGACGGATGAAGATCCTCACCAAGTCCCTGGCCCCGGGCGAGGAGGCCACCGGGCTGACCGCGTACGCCCTGCCGGCCGGCGCGGGCGACCCGTTCTCCGTCCGGTTCGACCACACCATGGGCACGGAGTACAAGGACGTCATCTGGACCGGCCCGGCCGGCTGACCCCCGACCGGCCCCCACCACCCGAGGCCGCCCGACCGCCCCCGCAGCAACTCTGACGGCACGTCACGAATCGGCAACCGAGGCCCCGTCTCCGGCGATACACCTGTGACGCACCGACCGGCTCGCCTATTCTCCATCCGGCGCGGCGCACTCCCGCCGCGCCGGACGACTGGGGGGTCGCGTGCTTCTGGACGGACGCATGGCCGTGTTCGAGGCCGTCGTTCCCGCGCTGGTCGGCCTCGAACTGACGGGGCCCGAGCCGGGCAACGGCACCCGGCTGCGCATCCCGCCCGGCACCCCCCTGCTGGTCGAGTGCGCCGGCGGGCGGCTCACCGGCAAGACCACCCTCCTCAAGGCCCTGGAGGAGCGGTACGCCGAGCGCCTGCCCCAGGCGTACGCGGACCTCGGGCGCGCGGACTTCGGCCGCCCCGGCCTCGCCCTGCCCGCCGAGAACGAGGCGCCCCGGCTGAGCAACGCCTCGCACACCTCGGACCTGCTCTTCCACGTGCGCTACGAGCTGAGCCGGCGGGCGAACCGGTTCGGCGGGGGCCTGTCCTTCCCCCGGCTCACCCAGGGCCTGCTCGCGATCACCAGCTGGCAGGCCGTCGGGCTCGGCGAACTGGAGGCCGCCGGCCGGCGCTTGGAGAGCCTGCTGCGCGAGAGCCAGCCCGACGCCCAGGCCCGCCGGAACAAGGTGGCGGGCTGGATCAGACAGGTCGCCCCGAACCTCGGCGCCGCGGCCGGGCTCGGCCCCGGGGTGAACGAGCTCGTCGCCTCGCTCGCCGACGTCGTCGCCACCGAACTGCTCGGCGCCCGCGCCAACAGGAACGGCCTGCGCTGGTGGGCCGAACGGCGGGTCAGCGCCCAGGGCGAGGCGAACGTCCAGCTGTCCGAGCTGGCCCGAGCCTTCCGCGGCGGCGCGCAGGACCGCGAGTCCGCCGAACGGCACCTGCTGGCCGCCCTCCTGGCGGACATCGACGACCACTACACCTGGGCGCGGCTGAAGAACCGGCTGCCGCGCCCGCTGCTGCTCCTCGACAACGCCCACACCCCGCTGGGCCGGCCGGTCCTGGAGACGCTGACCCGGGTGTGGCACGAGGAGAGCGTCCGGACCCGGCCCGGCGTGGTCGTCACCGCCCTGGACCGGGAACCGGCCGTCCCCGACCCGGAGAGCACCGCCCCGTCGACGCGCAACGCCGCCGGCCCGTTCTGGCGGGCGGACCGGCCGCAGACCGCGGACGGCTGGACCGTGCGGCTGCCGCTGGCCCAGCTGACCCTCGACGAGGTCAAGCGGATGTTCGGCACCGACCACCCCGCGCCCGACACCGCCCAGCTGATCCACCGTCTCAGCGCGGGACGGGCGGGCATCGCCCACGGCCTGGTCCAGGCCGGCCGGCGGGCGGTGCGCCTCGGAACGGACACCGGCCCCCGCGCCCTGCTCGACCTGCCCGCCGACGACGAACCGGACACCCCGGTGCACGAGCGGCTGCTGCGCCTCCTCGTCCCCGACGACACCGCCCGCACCCGCCTCGCCTACTTCTCCCCGGCCCTCGACTACGAGGCCGCCCACGCGCTCGGCTCCGCCTACCCGCCCGGCGACGACGGGGCCCTGCGCGTCCAGGAGACCATCCGGCTGCTGGAGCGCGACCGCTGGGGCACCCGCCCGTGGCCGGGCACCGGAGCACCCTTCGTCGGCGACCCCGCCCTGCGCGCCCTGCTCGGCCACCAGCTGGCCGCCCGGCTCGACGCCACGCCCGGGGCCGAGCCGTGGCACGACATCCACGAGACCCTCCGCGACCGCTACGCCCCGCGGACCGCCGGCGGCCAGCCCGACGACCGCTTCCTGCACCACGCGCTCGCGGTCCTCGACACCGCCACCGTCGTGCGCGCCCTGCACCAGCGCCTGGCCCGACAGGACGCGGCCACCTGGCTCGCCGCCCTCAACCTGGTCTGCGCCGCGCCCCACCCGCCCCGGAACCTCGCCCCCGCCACCGCACGCCCCGAGGACTGCCCGGCCTGCGGGAGCACCCGCGCCCCCGTGCACCAGGCGATCGACCTGCTCGTCCGCGGCCTGTGGCAGCAGTCGCACCCGCTCGCCCCACCCGACCAGCGGCTGATCGACAGCGTCCAGCTGCAGCTGCTCACCCTGGCCCAGCACAGCGGGCCCGCCGACCAGACGGTGTTCTTCCGGGCGTACGACACCTGGCCGCAGCTCCTGCGGCGCTGGATCCAGGCCCCCCACCTCCCGATCCGAGGAGAGTCCCCACGATGAGGCTGCTGCCCGCCGGTCCCCTGAACCGCGCGCTGGTGACCACCCTGGCCGTCGCCGTCCTGGCCACCGGCGGCTACCTGGGATACGAGTACGGACTGGCCGACGACCCGTCCTGCGCCCCCGGCGTGGAGAAGCGCGGCGAGCAGCACGAGTGCGTCGGCGTCACCGACGGCGCCTACGTCTTCAGCGAGGAGCTGCGGCAGGTCACCGAGCGCATCAAGGCCGAGAACGACCGCGTGGCCGGCCAACCGCACGCCACCGTCGCGCTGATGATCCCGATGACCTCCGACGCCCCCGCCGAACGGCGCGAGCTGGTCGAACAGGTGCAGGGCGCCTACCTGGCCCAGCACTGGGCCAACGACGACGCGAACAAGGAGAAGACCCAGCCCCTGATCCGGCTGGTGCTGGCCAACCCCGGCCGCGAGTACAAGGAGTGGCTCGCCGTCGCCGACCAGCTGGCCCGGGCCAAGGCCGACGGCAAGCAGAACCTCCGGGCCGTCGCGGGCATCAACCTCAGCAGCGACCGGACCCAGGACGCCGTCCGCTACCTCACCGCGAACAAGGGCATCCCGGTCGTCGCCGGCCCCATGACCTCGGACGACATCAAGAACACCGCCACCGACCGCTCCTACCCGGGACTGGCGCGCATCGTCCCCGGCACCGCCGACCAGGCCGCAGCCCTCGCCTCGTACGGGGCGACCCTCAAGCCCGAGGAGGCCCTGGTGATCGAGGACACCCGGCCGGGCGACAACTTCCTCACCACCCTGCGGACGACCTTCAAGACGCTCGCCAAGGGCGCGCCCAACGCTCCGGAGACCTTCCAGTCGCCGCTCGACTACAACAAGGAGGGCAACCTCGCCAACACCTTCCACCAGATGGTGCCGGACATCTGCTCCTCCGCCGCCACGACCCTCTACTTCGCCGGCCGCCCCGTGCAGCTGCGCCAGTTCCTGGTCGCCCTGGGCAACCGGAAGTGCGACAAGCACTACACGGTCATCACCAGCTCGCACGCCTCCACCCTGATGGTCGACAAGGAGTTCGCCGACAAGTGGGACTCCCTCACCAAGGGGGCCGGCATCACCGTCCGCTACACGGCCCTCGCCCACCCCGACACCTTCGGGGAGCGCAGCGCCGAGCCCACCGGCGGCTCCAAGGACGCCACGGCGAGGCTGGCCGACCTGCTGAAGAGCCCCGACACCAAGGCACCCGACGCGATCGGCCCCGCCGACCTCCGCGACGGCCGGGTGATCGTCACCTACGACTCGGTCACCACCGCCGTCGCCGGCATCCGCAACCAGACCACGGACAAGGTGGCGATGCCCTCGACGGACGACGTCACCGAGGGCTGGAGGCGGATGCACGGCAGCAACCGGGTCAACGGCGCGAGCGGCTGGATCTGCCTCGACCCGCAGGGCAACGCCTACAACAAGGCCGTGCCCGTCGTCGAACTCGACCCGAAGATCAAGAACGCCGTCCTGGTCGGCCTCGCCTGGCCCCTCGGCCACGCCCCCGACGCGACCTGCCCGATCGGCAGCGACGGCTGACCCCCCGGGCAGGGGCCGCGCCCACCGGGGCCGCGACCCCTGCCCGCCGCCTCAGCCGCCGTCCTTCCCGCCGTCCTTCGCGCCGTCCCCGCCGCCGAAGGCGGACTCGAACTCGTCGATGTCCTCCTGGCCCAGCGAGATCAGCGAGAAGTCCGACGGGGTGTGGCCGCCGGAGCCCTCGTCGGCGTGCTGCACCAGGCCCTCCAGCACCGCCCGCCAGCGCTCGGCGAGGTCCGCCAGCTCCGCCGCGCCGAGCAGCCCGGCCGGCGACTCCAGGACGAAGGACAGCTCGGGGCCCTCGGGCAGGTCCCGCGCCCGGCCGTTGATCTCCAGCACGTGCCGCAGCGGCATCGCCGGGTCGACACCGCCGGGCATCACGTGCTCGCCCGCCGACGTCCACGGCCGCCCACCGGCCGCGGAGCCCACCCCGGCGTCCGCGCCCGCGGAGCCCGCCTCCTCACCGGAACCGCCGAACCGGCCCAGGTAGTTGAACCCGATCTGCGGCGCCGCCAACGGCGCGAGCACCGACCGCGTGGCCGGGTTCGCGTACCTCAGCAGCCCGTACCCCAGACCGTCGCCCGGCCGCTGCCGCAACTGCTCCTTGACCCGCTTGATCAGCCGCGCCACGTCCTCCCCGCCCGCCCGGACCTCGGCCGGGTCGATCGGCCCGGTCTCCAGCCACACCGGGTGGACGGCGGTGAACCAGCCGAGCGTGCGCGTCAGGTCCATGTCCTCCGACAGCGGCACCCGGCCGTGCGCCTCCCGGTCGACCAGGAAGCCCTCCGGCACCGGCCTGCCCCGGGCGCGCAGCCACTCGCCGAGCGCCGCGGCCAGACCGGACAGCAGCACGTCGTCCACGCCCGCGTGGAAGGCGGCGGGCAGGGCCGCCAGCAGCGGCCCCGCGGTGCGCGCCGGGACGGTCAGCTCGGCGCGCGAGCGGCCGCCGCCCGCGGTGTCCACGCGCGGGTCGAGCGGCCGGTCGGCGAGCGGGTCCTCGACCCGGTCCACCACCCGCCGCCAGTCCGGCAGTTCGTCCACCGTCCGCTGCGCCCGGGCCCGCTCCGCCAGGGCGACCGCCCAGCGGCGGAACGACGTCGCCTCGGCGGCGACCGCCGCCCCGGCCGCGTCCGCGCCGCCGGCGGCCAGGGCCGCGTGGGCCAGGGCCAGGTCCGGCACCAGCACCCGCCAGGAGACGCCGTCGATCACCAGGTGGTGGGCCGTCAGCAGCACCAGGCCGCTGCGCCCGGCGCCGCGCTCCAGGAGCACGGCGCGCAGCATCACGCCGTCGCGCGGCGCGAGCGCGGCCTCGGCGGCGGTGGCCTGCTCGTCGACCAGCGCGTCCAGCCGCTCCCCGTCGAGGCCGGCCGCGTCCACCCGGCTCACCAGGTCCGCCGCGGCGACCGCCCAGGACGTGCCCGGCTCGGGCACCACCAGCTGCTCCTCGTCCTCCTCCAGCCGCGCCCGCAGCACCTCGTGCCGGTCGAGGACCGCCTGCAGCGCGTCCGCCAGCTGCCCGGTGGTCAGGCCGGGCGGCGCGGTCAGCAGCATCGCCTGGCTGCCCGCCCGGGCCACCGAGCCCGCCCGCCGCGCGACCTCGCGCATCACCGGGGTCAGCGGGACCGGGCCGTAGGGGACGTCCTCGGCGTGCTGCGCCGCCGTCCCGTCGACCGGCCCGGCCACCCGCGCGAGCTCCGCGGGCGTGCACAGTTCGAAGACCTGGCGCGGGGAGATCGCCAGGCCGGCCTTGCCGGCCCGCCCGGCCAGCAGCATCGAGGTGATCGAGTCGCCGCCGAGGACGAAGAAGTCGTCCTCCGGGCCGACCTGTTCGAGGTTCAGCACCTCGGCGAACAGCCGGCACAGCAGCTCCTCCGCGTCGGTGGCCGCCTCGCGTCCGGCCGCCCGGCCGGCGAAGACGGGCCGGGGCAGGGCGGCCCGGTCGAGCTTGCCGTTCGCCGTCACGGGCAGTGCCCCGAGGACGGTCACCGAGGCCGGGACCAGGTAGTCCGGCAGCTTCCCGGCGAGGTGCTCCCGCAGCGCCTCCGGGTCGAGGGCGGACTCGTCGCCGCCGGCCGGCACGGCGTAGCCGGCCAGCCGCTTGTGGCCGTCCTCGTCCTCGACCGCGACGACGAGCGCCTGGGCGACGCCGGGGTGCGCGGCGAGCACGGCCTCGATCTCGGCCGGCTCGACGCGGAAGCCGCGGATCTTGAGCTGCTCGTCGGCGCGGCCGAGGAAGAGCAGCTGCCCGTCCGGGGTCCACTGCGCCAGGTCGCCGGTGCGGTACATCCGGGCGCCCTCGGGTTCGTCCTCGGCGGGGAAGGGGCAGGCCACGAAGCGCTCCGCGGTGAGTGAGGGACGGCCGAGGTAGCCGCGGGCCAGTCCGGCCCCGGCGAGGTAGAGCTCGCCGGTCATGCCGACCGGCACGGGCCGCAGGAAGGCGTCCAGGACGAACACCCTGGTGTTGTCCATCGGCCGCCCCAGCGGCACGGTGTCGGGCACCGCGTCCGGGTCGGTGAAGGGCAGCTGGGTGGTGAAGGCGGTGGTCTCGGTGGGGCCGTAGGTGGTGCGCACCACCATGCCGGGGTGGGAGCGCAGCAGGGTCCGTACGGCGTTCGCGGAGACGACGTCGCCGCCGGTGGAGACCTCGCGCACGCCGCCGAAGATGTGCGGGGCCTGCTCGGCGAGCACCCGGAAGTGCCCGGCCGTGGCGTGCACGTTGGTGACCTGCTGGGCCGCGATCAGCCGGCCGCGTTCGACGGTGTCGATGTCCCCGGGGGGCACCAGCACCAGCCGGCCGCCGTGCAGCAGCGTCGTCCAGATCTCGTAGGTGGAGGCGTCGAAGGCGTGGTTGGCCTGCACCAGCACCCGCTCCAGGGCCCCGCTGGACCAGCACTCGTCGAGGCAGAACGCGAGGACGCTGCCGTAGGTCACCGCGACGCCCTTCGGCAGGCCGGTGGACCCGGAGGTGTAGATGACGTACATGAGGTTCTCCGGCCGGACCGGCACCGGCGGGAAGGCCCCGGCCTCCGGCTCCGCGTCCGTCTCCTCGGCGGGCTCCGCCGCCAGGCGCAGCACCTCGGCGGGGGCGAACAGTCCGGCGTCGGCCAGGCCCCGCCCGGCGTTGGGCGCGTCCACCAGCACGACGGCCGGGCCCGCCTGCGCGGCCACCGCGCGGAGCCGCCCGGCCGGGTGCCGGCCGTCCATCGGCAGGTACGCCGCGCCGGCCTTCACCACCGCCAGCAGCGCGGTGATCAGCTCGGGCGAGCGCTCGGCCACCACGCCCACCAGGGTCTCGGGGCCCACGCCGAGCCCGGCCAGCCGGTGCGCCAGGCGGTTCGCCCGCCGGTCCAGCGCGGCGTAGGTCAGCTCGGTGTCCCCGGCGACCACGGCCACCGCGGCGGGGGTGCGGCGCACCTGCCGTTCGAAGAGCTCGGCGAGGGTCGCCTCGGGCAGCTCGCGGCGGGTCCGGTTCCCGGAGCCGTCCAGGTCCCGCCGCTCCTCGCCGGTCAGCACGTCGAGCCGGCCCAGGGGCACGTCCGGGTCGGCCGCGACCTGGCGCAGCACCAGCGTCATCCGGTCGACGAGGCCGCGGGCGGTGCGCTCGTCGAACAGGTCGGGCCGGTAGTCCAGCCGGATCTCGGTGTCGTCGGCCGGCGTGACGACGACGGTCAGCGGGTAGTGGGCGGCCTCCTCGCCGCCGCCGGCCGCCACCCGCACCCCGGTGGGGCCGCGCCGGGAGACCCAGGCGGGCATCGGCGGCGGCTTCGACGTCCCGTCGGCGGGCGCGGGCGGTTCCGGGCCCGGCCCACGCCCCAGCGGGCCGCCGGCCTGCTCGCCGCTGCGCAGCGCGGTGCCGCCCAGGCCCTCGCCCGGGGGCGGGGGAGCGGTGGGCCGCGGCGCGCCGGGCGCGGCCGGGTCGGCGGCGGGGGCGGCCATCGGGCCGCGGGGGTAGTTCTGGAAGACCATCAGGGTGTCGAAGACCGCGCCCGGGCCGCCGGCGCGCTGGATCTCGGGCAGGCTCAGCTGCTGGTGGTCGAGCAGGGCGGCCTGCTGGTCCTGGAGGGCGGCCATGGCGGTGCGGAAGGGCACGGCCGCGTCCAGGCGCACGCGCACCGGCACGGTGTTGATGAACAGCCCGACCATCCGGTCGGCCTGCGGCACGTCGGCGGGGCGGCCGGAGACGGTCGCGCCGAAGACCACGTCCAGGCGGCCGGACAGCTTGCCGACCAGCAGCGCCCAGGCGACCTGGAAGACCCGGTTGAGGGTGACCCCGGCGTCGCGCGCGGTCTCCCGCAGCCGGTCGGTGAGGTCGTCGCCGATCCGGTCGATCACGTGCCGGAGCATCACCGGCGGGCCGCTGCGGTCGGCGGGGCCCACCAGGGTGGGCTCCCCGGTGCCGGCCAGCATCGCGCGCCAGGCCGCGCGCGCGGCGTCGGTGTCCCGGCGGCCCAGCCAGGCGAGGTAGTCGCGGTACGGCGGCACCTTGGGGAGGACCGAGGGGTCGCCGCCGTTGTCGTAGATCCGCCACAGCTCGTCGAACAGGATCGGCAGCGACCAGCCGTCCATCAGGATGTGGTGCATCGTCACCACCATCCGGTACCGGTCGGGGCCGGCGCGCAGCAGCAGCACCCGCAGCAGCGGGGGCAGGCCGAGGTCGAAGCGCCGGGCGTCGGTCGCGGCCAGGGCGCCGGCGCGGGCGTCGGCCTCCCGCTCGTCCAGTGCGCCGAGGTCGGCGTACGTCCACGGGATCCGCACGCCCTTGGCGATCACCTGGACGGTGTCGCCGGCCGCGCGGGAGCGGAAGCCGGCCCGCAGGCTCGCGTGCCGGTCCAGCAGCGCCTGCCAGGAGGCCTGGAGCACCTCGGGCCGCAGTTCGCCGTCGAGGTTGAGGACCCGCTGCCCCACGTACACGTCCCGGGGCGCGTCCTGGTCGTACGAGGCGTGGAACAGCAGTCCCTCCTGCAGCGGGGAAAGCGGCCACACGTCCTCGACCGTCAGCTGGCTCATCGTGCTCTCCGTTCGGGTTGGTCGGGCCGTTCGGGTCGGTCGGGGCCGGCCGCCGCCTGGGGCGGCGGCAGCAGGCGCAGGGGGCCTCCGCCGGGCGGCAGCGGGGGCGGGGCGCCGTAGCCGTCGGCCGGGTCCGGTCCGGCTTCGGGGCGCGGCGCGGGCGGGTCGGCGAACTGGGTGCGGTAGAGCTCCGCGTACAGGCCGCCGGCGTCGACGAGCGCGGCGTGCCGGCCGCGTTCGACCACGCGCCCGTCCTGGAGCACCAGGATCTGGTCGGCCTCGCGGATCGTGGACAGCCGGTGCGCGATCACCAGGGCGGTGCGGCCGGCCAGGGCCGTCCACAGGGCCTTCTGCAGGGCCGCCTCGGACTCAGAGTCCAGGTGCGCGGTGGCCTCGTCGAGCACGACCACGGACGGCTTCTTGAGCAGCAGCCGGGCGATCGACAGGCGCTGCTTCTCGCCGCCGGAGAAGCGGTAGCCGCGGTCGCCGACGACGGTGTCCAGGCCGTCGGGCAGCGCCGCGACCACGTCCCGGACCTGCGCGGCCTCGCAGGCCTCGACGAGCTCCGCCTCGGTGGCGTCCGGCTTGGCGTAGAGCAGGTTGGCGCGGATGGTGTCGTGGAACAGGTGGGCGTCCTGGGTGACCATGCCGACGGTGTCGCGCAGCGAGGCCAGGGACAGGTCGCGCACGTCGACGCCGCCGATCCGCACGGTGCCCCCGGTCGGCTCGTACAGCCGGGCCACCAGCTGGCTGACGGTGGTCTTGCCCGCGCCGGAGGGCCCGACCAGCGCGGTCAGCCGGCCCGCCGGGGCGCGGAAGCTCACCCCGCGCAGCGCCTGGGCGGTGCCGGAGCGCTCCGGGGCCGGCAGCGACAGCGTCTCCAGCGAGGCGAGGGAGACCTCCTTCGCGGCCGGGTAGCGGAAGGAGACGTCCTCGAACTCGACCTCCGGGGCCCGGCCCGGGCCCGGTACGGGCAGGGCGACGGCATCGGGCCGCTCCACGATCAGCGGCTTCAGGTCCAGCACCTCGAAGAGCCGGTCGAAGGAGACCAGGGCGGTCAGGTAGTTCGACTGCAGGTTGGAGAGCTGGTTGATCGGGCCGAAGAGCCGGGCCAGCAGGGTGGCCAGGGCCACCAGGGTGCCGATCTGGATGCTCCCGGCGACCACCAGCTCGCCGCCGACGCCGTAGACCACCGCGGTGGCCAGCGAGGCCAGCAGCGTCACCGTCACCAGCAGCATCCGCGCGTAGACGGAGGTGACCACGCGCACGTCCCGCACCCGGGCCGCGTTGCCGGCGAACCGGCCGTCCTCGCGCTCGGGCCGCCCGTAGAGCTTGACCAGCAGCGCGCCGGCCACGTTGAAGCGCTCCTGCATGAGCGAGCCGAGCTCGGCGTCCAGCTGCATCGAGGTGCGCAGGTTGCGCTGCAGCCGCCGCCCCACGACCCGGCCCGGCAGCACGAACAGCGGCACCGTGACGAGCACCACCAGGCCGATCAGCCAGGACAGGTAGAAGATCGTGGCGACCACCAGGCAGAGCACCAGCAGGCTGGAGAGCACGTTGGACAGCAGCACCGTCACCGCCTGCTGGGCCTCCATCACGTCGGTGTTGAGCCGGCTCACCAGCGAGCCGGTCTGGGTGCGGGTGAAGAACGCGAGCGGCTGGCGCTGCACGTGCCGGAAGACCTCGGTGCGCAGGTCGTAGATCAGCCCCTCGCCGATGCGCGCCGAACTTCGGCTGACCAGGAAGCCCACCAGGGCCTGCAGCAGCGCCAGGACCGCCACCGCGACGGCGGCGCCCGCCACCACGGCCCGGTCGCGCGGCACGATGCCGCGGTCGATGAGCTCCTTGAACAGCAGCGGCGTGGAGACGGTGATGAGGGCGTCGACCACGGTCAGCGTCAGCAGCGCGACGATCTGCCGCCGGTAGGGCCGCAGGTAGGGCAGGATCCGCCGGGAGGTGCCGGGCCTGACCTGCCCCCGGGCCGGCCGCGTCCCGTCGCCGGGGGTCGCCCGGATGGTGATCAGCGGGCCCGGGCCGCTCGTCATGGCGCGACGACCTCCCTGCCGTCCGGCGCCGCGGCCGTCGGGGCCGGCGGGCGCTGGTCGGTCCAGACGCGGTCGACGTACGCCAGGCACTCGTCGCGGGAGCCCCGGCCGCGGGCGATCCGCCACCCGGCGGGCACCTGCGCGAACCCGGGCCACAGCGAGTACTGGCCCAGGGGGTTGACCAGCACGAGGTAGGAGGCGTCCGGGTCGTCGAAGGGGCTGGTCATCTCGGTCTCCTTGTTCGTTCGGGTGCCGCCCGCCGGGGCGGCGGGGGAGGGCAGCGGCGCGGCGCTCTCACCCGGAGGGCCGGGCCGTGAAGCGGCCCGCCTTGCCGAGCACGTCCGCCGCGCGGATGCGCAGCGCCTGCTGGACGGCGAACTCCGCCAGGTAGGCGCGGAAGCCGTCCGCCGGTTCCAGGGCGAGGTTCACCATGCGGCGGTTGGCGGTGACGGCCGGGTCGTGCAGCAGCTCCAGGGCCCGCTCGACGGCCCGGTCGAGGTCCGCCGGGTCGACGACCTGGTCGACGAGCGTGCGGGCCTCCGGGTCGCTCGCGCGCACCCGCCGGCCGCCGAGGATGATCTGCCGGGCCAGCCGGGGGCCGGTCACCGCGGGCAGCCGGAAGTCCGCCGCGCCCGGGACGATCCCCTCCTGCGCGGCCGGCAGGCTCAGGTAGGCGTCGGAGGCCGCGAGCACGTGGTCCACCGCGAGCAGCAGCTGCATGCCGCCGCCGATCGCGAAGCCGTCCACCGCGGCCACCCACGGCATGTCGGTGAACGGGTAGCGCCAGGACGCGTCGTCCGTGCGCAGCCCGAGCAGCAGCTTCCTGAGGTAGCCGAGCTCGCGGCGCAGCAGGAACCCGACGAGGGTGATCTCGCCCGCGTGCAGCCGCTTGAGGTTGATCCCGGCGCTGAACACCCGGCGCCCCGCGTAGCGCGGGTGGGTCATCTCGCCGCCCCGGATCAGCCCGATCTCGCACCCCTCGTCCAGCAGCGCGAGGTCGACCGCGGTCTCCATGTCGTCGACCTGCTGCTCGTCCTCGGCGTTGAGGCGGTCCCCGGCGCACATGGTGATCCGGGCCACCCCCGCGCGCCGCTCCAGCCGGGTGCTGTCCATCCGCACCACCCCGGTGGCCCGGAACTCCCCGAGCAGCTCCAGCGCCCGCCCGGTGGGCCGCAGCATGGAGTCCATCAGGTGGCCGCCGGCGGCCGGGCCGCGCAGCACGCCGCGCAGCAGGACGCCCAGGTCGACCTCGTAGCCGAGGCGCTCGGCCACCGGCAGGGCCCGCTCCGCCCGCAGCTGCGCCGCGGTGGGCACCAGGTTCGGTACGGCGGACGCGGCGCCCTCCACCAGGGCGTCCAGCCGGGGGCGCAGGGTGCGGCCCGCGGTGATCCGGTCGTAGAGCTCCTCGGCGTGGCGGTCCAGGAAGGCGGTGCGCCGCGCGCGGCCGGCGTCCAGCTCCCGCTCGGCGCGCTCGCGCTCCTCGCCGGTGCGCGGCCCGGGCGCGGGGAACGGGGGCAGCAGCCGCGCCGCCCGGTCGAGCCCGTCCGCGGCGCGCTCCCGTACGGCGGCGGGCGCCCGCCCGGTGGCCGCGCTCACGCCGTCACCCCGTCCGGGGCCCGGGTGCGCCGCAGCGCGCGGTCGCAGGCGGCCAGGTGCGGGCCGAGGGCGTCCTCGAAGCTCATCCACTGGGCGTCGAAGGCCAGTTGGCGGCGGATCGCGAGTTCGGGGCCGGACAGGCGGCGCAGCAGCCGGGCGGCGGCCGCCAGGGTGCGCCCGGGGTCCCGGCTCACCTGGTCCACCAGGCAGCGTTCCAGGGCCTCGCGGGCGGTGATCGGTACCCCGAAGAGCACGGTGCGCCGGGCGCGGGCCGGCCCGAGCTGCTGGACCAGCCGGTAGCCGGCCATGCCCGGCCAGACGGCCTGCCCGTGGAAGGACGGCAGCAGCCGCAGGTCCGGGGCCGCCACCCGGACGTCGGCCGCCAGCAGCAGGTCCAGCGCGACGCCGCCGCACTCCCCGCTCGCCGCCGCCAGGGTGGGCAGCCGCAGCCGCTCGAAGCGCCGTACCGCCCGCTCCCACTTCGTGACGGCGGCGGTGTCGCCCGCCTTCGCCACCGCCTCGCCGTCGGGGGCGCCGGACAGGAACAGGGTCGCGGCGTCGGCGCCGGCGCTCTCCGCCTCGTCGCACAGGGCGCCGAGGGCGGCGGTCAGCTCGGCCGAGATCTCCCGGCGGCCGTCCACGTGCAGCACGGGGCCCTCGGGCAGGGCGTTGACGGGCATTGCGGTCTCCCTAGGGTCGGTTCACCACTGGATGAGCGCGGACTCGATCGTCGAACCCGGCCCCATGGTCATCAGCACGCCGTAGTCGCCGTCGCGGACCACGCCCTCCCGCAGGAGCCGGTCGTAGGAGAAGAGGAACGAGCCGCTGGAGACGTTGCCGAAGTCGCGCAGCACGGTGATGGTGTGCCGCAGGTCGTGCCGGGTCAGCCCGAGGTTGACGGCGACCGCGTCGATGACCTTCTTGCCGCCGGAGTGCACCAGCCAGTGCGCGACGTCGTCGCGGCGCAGCGAGGTGCCCGCCAGCAGCCGGTCGACGACCCCCTCCACGTGCGCGCCGACCAGGTAGGGGACCTGCGGGTCCAGGAAGAAGCTGAAGCGGCCCTGGTCGCGGTCCCAGTCGTAGCGCATCGCGTCGATCGCGTCGACGATGGTCACGCTCGCGGTCCGCAGGATCCGGGGCCCCTCCAGCCGGCGGCCGGGCCCCTCCTCCTCGGCCTCCTCGTCCTCGCGGCGCCCGTCGTTCACCGGGTCCGCCACCACCGCCACCGCCGCGGCGCCGTCGCCGAACAGGCTGTTCACCACGGCCGTGCGCATCGTGGCGTCCATCGTGTACGCGGCCGAGCAGGCCTCCGAGCAGACCATCACGGCCAGCCGGCCCGGGTTCGCCGCCGCCCAGTTGCCCACCACCGCCAGCGCGTTGAGCCCGGCGTTGCAGCCCATGCCGACGATGTCGGCCCGCGCGGTGTGCCAGTCCATGCCCAGCTCGCGGATCAGCAGCGCGCTCAGCCCCGGCGTCAGGAAGCCGGTCGAGGTCACGCAGCACAGGTACGCCACCTCCGACAGGTCGGCCCCGATCCGCTTGAGGCACAGCTGCAGCGCGTCCGCCCCCATGCTCACGGCCCACGCCTTGTGCTTGTCCAGCAGGTCGCCCTGGCTCTCCCGGAGCCTGGTGCCGTCCGGCGCCGCCGGCGGCAGCACCAGCGAACGCTGCCGGATGGAGCCCAGCAGGAACACCGAGCGCACCCGGCGGTCGGTGATCCCGAACAGGTCCAGCAGCTCCTCCTGGGAGTAGTGCTCGGGCGGCACGGCGGTGCCCACGCTCACGATGCGCGGGACCGTGGCGGCCGGCGCTCGGTCCAGGGCCGTGGTCATGGTGCGTCACTCTCCGTTCCGGGTACCGGGCACGTCACCACCGTGCGTCCACCACCGCGCGCCCCACCGCCGCGCGTCTCCTCACTGAGCGTCTCCACGAACCGCACCAGCCGCTCGACGCCCTCGACCACCTGCCCGGGCGTCAGGTAGCTGATCGACAGCCGGATGTCCCGCTCGCCCCCGCCGTGCGGATGGAAGAACTCCATCGGCGTCCAGATCACCCCGAATTCCCGGGCCGACCGCTCCAGCGCCGCCGTACCGGTCCGGAAACCGGTGCGCAGCGTGAGGAAGAAACCGCCGTCGGGCCGGTTCCAGCCCACCCCCAGCTCCCGGCGCCGCCGCTCCGGCAGCCACCGCTCCAACTGCGCGAGCGTCGCGGCCATGCTGCGCCGGTAGTGCTCGGCCGCCCGCGCGTTCAGCACCGACAGCCGCCCGTCCGAACCCAGCAGCGCACCCGCCGCGGCCGCCTGGCTGAGCGAGGACGTGTTCACCGTCACCATGCTCTTCACCTTCGCCAGGTCCCGCGCCAGCAGCCGGATCCCGCCGCGCCCGTCGCGCACCTCCTGGTCGGCCACCACGTAGCCGACCCGCGCACCCGGGAACACCGTCTTGGAATAGGTGCCGAGCTGGATCACGCTCCTCGACGTGTCGAGCGCCTTGAGCATCGGGCACCGCGGCCCCGGGCCGCTCAACCGGTAGGGACTGTCCTCCAGGACGAGCAGACCCTGGCGCCCGGCCAGCTCCAGCAGCCCGGTACGCGTCGGAAGGTCCAGCGTCGACCCGGTCGGATTGGCGTGGTCCGGCACCACGTACACGGCCCGCGGCCGGCGGCCCGCCGCCCGCTGCGCCCGCACCGCCGCGTCCAGGTCCGCGACCACCAGCCGCCCGTCACGCTCCGGCACCGCGACCACCGGGATGTCCAGCAGCCGCGCGGCCCCCATGATCCCGACATAACAGGGGGTCACGAGCAGCAGCACGTCCTCGGGCGTCGCGAACAGCGCGCGCAGCACCAGGAACATCGCCTCCTGCGCACCGACCGTCACCACGATCGCCTCGGGCGCGACCTCGAACCCCTCGTCCTGCCGCAGCGAGTAGGCGATCAGCTCCCGGATCTGCCCCGCCGCCGGCCCGTACTGGTAGAAGCCGCTGCGCACTTCGGCCGGCCCCGCGCCCCGGCTCTCCAGGTAGGCCGCGTACCTGCGCAGGTAGGTGTGGACCTCCTCGACCTCGAAGAATCCGTCATAGGGGCGGCCCGGCGCGAAGGACACCGCGTCCGGGTAGCTGGACGTGATCTCGTTGAGGAAGTTCATCCGGTCGAGAACCGGGTCCTCGATGCTCGAGTGCAGCGTGGTCGAATCGAGCACCATGGTGCCCGCCTTTCCGTGGACGAGCCGCCGTGCGGCACCCCGTCGGACGGCGGATGCCAGGGCTCGCGTGAAGGACGCGCGGCAGGGCGACGGTGCGGCAGCGCCCCGTGGGCGGATCGCCGGTACCGTCCTCCCGCGTTCGAACATCGGTCGGTCTCGACGTCGGTCTCATGGCGGCCCCTCGGACGGGCCACGGGCTCCGGCGGCGCCACCGCGGGCGCACCGTCCGAACGGCGGCGGCGCGGTGCCCGCACGCGAAAACCGCCGTCGGGCACCGGGCCGAAGGCGACGCGAGGGGGTACCGAGATCCCAGCACGCCCTGTCGCCGCTTTCGCACCGGCCGCGGTATCCGACGGATATCCGGAGCACAGGGCCCTGTCTGCTGTTTGTCCTCGTTCCAGTACGCGCCCCCGGGCGAGGGGCTGTCAAGCGCTGTGGGTTTCCGCCCCGTCACAGTCTGCTACCGGATTCCCGGTTCCGCCGTCGTGCCCGCGGCCCCGGCGCCGACCGGCCCGCCGCCGCGCCCCCGCGGCGCCGGGCCGCTCCGGGGTGCCGCCGGGGGAGGCGTCGGAGCCCGACGGCCGGGCGGCCCCGGGGCCCGCTCGCCGGTCCGGTCCACCGCCGCCGGCCCTCCCCGACCGGTCGCCGTCCGATCATGGCCCGTCACCTGACGTGGTCTCAACCACTGGGACAAAAGCCCAGGTTGGCGCCGAACCGGACCGGCCGGCTTGACGGAATTCGCCAACCCACCGCCCCGCGCGCACCGGGCATTGACCCGAGCATGACGCCGTGTGAGGGTTCGGGCACCCGAGCGCGGACGGCCCGCACGGCCGTCCCCCGGATACGGCTGCGCGGCGCGCCACCAGCCCCTACCGTCCGCGGTCGAGGACCCCCACATGCGAGGAGCCTCGATGCAACGCAGAGTCACCGCAGGCAGGTTGCTGACCACGGCGACCACCCTGACCGTGCTGGCCGGCATGATCGCCGCCGCCACGGGCCCGGCCACCGCCGCGCCCACCCCCTCCCCGGCGCCGCCGAGCGCCCTGGCCGCCGCCGTCAACGCCGCCGACGCCGTCGCCGCGGCCGGACTGGACGCGCTGGCCAAGGGCCCGGGCGAGACCTACGAGCGCAAGACCGTCACCCCCTGGCTCGGCGGCCTCTACTCCGTCTCCTACGAGCGCAGCTACCACGGCCTGCCCGTGGTCGGCGGCGACGCGGTCGTCCTCGCCGACGCCCAGGGCAAGGTCCGCGCCCTGCAGTCCGCCGCCACCGGCCCCGTCGGCGGCTCGACCACCCCGCAGGTCAGCGCCGAGCACGCCGAGAAGACCGCCCGCACCAAGCTGGCCGCCGTCGACTCCGTCGAGTCCCGCCGCCTGGTCGTGCGCGTCAAGGACGGCACCGGCCGCCTGGCCTGGGAGACCGTCCTCACCGGCCACAAGGGCAGCGCCCCCAGCCGCCTGCACGTCTTCGTGGACGCCACCACCGGCGAGGTCGTCGACAGCTACGACGACGTGCGCGCCGGCACCATCAACAGCGAGTGGAACGGCCCCGCGCCCGTCACCATCAGCACCACCAACTCCGGCGGCTCCTACTCGCTGCGCGACCCGAACCGGCCCGGCCTGTCGTGTTCCGACTACAGCACCGGCCAGGTCTTCTCCAAGTCCAGCGACTCCTGGGGCACCGGCAGCGCCTCCAGCAAGGAGACCGGCTGCGGCGACGCGATGTTCGCGGCCCAGAAGGAATGGGACATGCTCCGCGACTGGCTCGGTCGCAACGGGCACAACGGCAACGGCGGCAGCTGGCCGGTCAAGGTCGGCCTCAACGACGTCAACGCCTACTGGGACGGCAGCACGATATCCATCGGCCACAGCCAGGCCAACAAGTGGATCGCCTCCATCGACGTCGTCGGCCACGAGTTCGGCCACGGCATCGACCAGTACACCCCCGGCGGCGCCAACAACGAGTCCGGCCTGGGCGAGGCCACCGGCGACATCATGGGCGCGCTGACCGAGTCGTACGCCAACGAGCCCGCCCCGTACGACTCCCCGGACTACACCGTCGGCGAGATGATCAACCTGGTCGGCAACGGCCCGATCCGCAACATGTACAACCCCTCCCTGGTGAGCAACAACCCCAACTGCTACTCCTCCTCCATCCCGCAGACCGAGGAGCACGCGGCGGCCGGCCCGCTCAACCACTGGTTCTACCTGCTGGCCGAGGGCTCCAACCCCGGCGGCGGCAAGCCCACCAGCCCCACCTGCAACAACTCCTCCGTCACCGGCATCGGCATCAAGGACGCCGGCCGGGTCTTCTACGGCGGCATGCTGCTCAAGACCAGCGGCATGACCTACAAGCGCTACCGCACCGCCACCCTGACCGCCGCCAAGAGCCTCGACCCGACCTGCACCTTCTTCAACCGGGCCAAGGCTGCCTGGGACGCCGTCAGCGTCCCCGCCCAGAGCGGCGACCCCACCTGCTCCAACAACGGCAGCAACGACTTCTCGCTCTCCCTCGGCCCGGCCTCCGGCTCCGCCCAGCCCGGCGCCTCCACCACCTCCACGGTGAGCACCGCCGTCACCTCCGGCACCGCCCAGACCGTGAGCCTCACCGCCTCCGGCCTCCCGGCGGGCGTCACCGCGAGCTTCAACCCCTCGTCGGTGCAGGCCGGTTCCTCCTCCACCCTGACCCTGTCCGCCGCCTCCAGCGCCGCGACCGGGACCTACCAGATCACCGTCACCGGCACCGCCGGCGCCACCACCCACACCGCCCAGTACAGCCTCACCGTCGGCGGCGGGGGCAACCCCAACCCCGGCGGCACCTGGACCGCCGGCACCACCTACCAGGCGGGCGACGTCGTGACCTACAACGGCGCCTCCTACCGCTGCCTCCAGGGCCACACCGCCATGGTCGGCTGGGAGCCGCCGAACGTCCCGGCGCTGTGGCAGGCCGTGTGACCCGCACGCGCTGACACCCCGTGAAGCCGCTGCGCCGCGGCCCGTCGAGGGGGACGGGCCGCGGCGCAGCCGTACGCGCGAAACGCCCCGGGGGCGGCCCGTTGTCCGGGCCGCCCCCGGGGCGTCGGTGCCGTGCGCGCGGCACGGCGGGCCGGTCAGGCGCCGCGGTCGAAGAGCTTGACGCGCAGCGGCTCCCGGGCCGGTACGTCGACCGGGTCCTGCGGGGAGAGGGTGAGGACGAACCCGCCGATCGCGATGACGGCCATGATGGCGACGGCGAGCGGGACGACGAACTGGGAGGCGGGCAGGCCGGCGGGCAGGAGCCGGTCGTCCAGCCGGACGGAGACGGAGGCCATCCCGGTGTAGTGCATGGCGGTGACCGCGACCCCGGCGATCAGGGAGGCGACCAGCGAGGCGGCGAAGCCGGTGATGTTGAGGGTCATCCACAGCGCCGCGGTGGCGGCGGCCACGGCGATGGCGATGGAGACGGCCACCAGGACGGGGTCGTAGGAGACCACGCCCTGGACCTGCATGGCGGCCATGCCGAGGTAGTGCATGGCCGCGACGCCGCAGCCGGTGACGGTGCCGCCGATCAGCAGGGAGGCGAGCGTCCTGCGGCGGTAGCCGACGTACAGGACGCCGGCGCCGACGACGACGATGGCCAGCAGGAGGCTGCCGAGGGTCTCGGGGACGCGGTAGACGACGGACGAGCCGGTGACGGCGAAGCCCATCATCGCCATGAAGTGCATGGTCCAGATGCCGCAGCCGAGTTCGACCGCGGACAGCAGCAGCCACCCCAGGCGGCGGGCCGGCGGCAGGGTCAGGGCCCGTACGGTGCAGCGCAGTCCGAGCGCCGCGCCGGTGCAGGCGATGAGGTAGGACAGGACCGGGTTGATCCAGCCGTAGTGGAACCCGTCGATGTGGGCGGTGTGGGGATGCATGGTCACCTGGAGTGCGTTCGTGCGGGGGGACGGGCGGAACGCGCTTCTGCCCGGGCCGGTGCGGCGACTGCGGGGTCTGCCGGTCCGGCCGGGGATCAGGATCCGATTCCTGAAGGATCGTATAGCGACGAACAGTTTCCGCGAAATCGACAACCGGGTGAACCGATGAGGATCGGTCAGGTGAATCCGCCGGCGTCCGGCATTTTCCGGCACCCCCGCCGGTCACGTGGGGATCTGCGAAATCCCGTGCCGTATAACGGAATTGACGTGTACCCGGGCCCCGGCCAAGGGCGGCGCGAGGCGGCGGAATCCATGATCGACATTACGTCGAGTAATGCGGTTTTCGCAGCGGGTGCATCCTTTTCCCTTTCGGAAAACCCCTTGGATAATCCCGCCCGTCCGGCGGGGGAGCCCCCCCGCCGAACGGCAGGGAATACCGCGGAATGCCGCGGAATTCAGCGGCTGCCCGGGATGCCGCCCGGGACGCCGCCCGGCCGACCGCGGCGGGCGGCGAAGACCCAGCGGTTGGCCGCCAGGGCGTCGTCCGGCTCCGGCGCCGGACCGCGGCCGTGCAGGGCGGTGAAGTCGTACGGGCTGCGCACGGCCACCGTCCAGCCCAGGCGGGTGAGTTCCGCGGCGGAGTCGGGGCGGGGGCCGGCGTCGAAGAGGGCGCGCAGGTCGATGCCGAGCCGCTCCCGGGCCGCGACGTACGCGGGGGCCGTGCGCACCGCCGGCGGTTCGGCGGCCACGTCCTTGAGCTCGTACGCCAGGGTGCTGCCGGGCGCGCTGAGCCGGTGCACGGTGGCCATCAGCCGCCGCTCGGCCTCGGCGGGGAGGTAGAGCAGCAGCCCCTCGGCGAGCCACGCGGTCGGCTCCGCCGGGTCGAAGCCGCCCTCCAGCAGCGGCCCGGCCCAGTCGCCGCGGAGGTCGGCGGCCAGCGGGCGGCGCTCGGTGGCGGGGGCCGCGCCCGCCGCGTCGAGGACCGCCCGTTTGAAGGCCAGCACCTGCTCGGTGTCGATCTCGTGGAGGACGCGGCCGGGCGGCCAGTCGAGCCGGTACGCCCGGGAGTCCAGGCCCGCGCCCAGGATGACGACCTGGCGCGTGCCGGCCCGCGCCGCGGCCAGCAGGTGGTCGTCCAGGACGCGGGTGCGCAGCCCGAAGTAGCGCCCGAGGCGCCCCCACAGCGGGTCGGCCTCCGCGTCGGGGACCTGGTCGGGGTGGAGGGGCCAGTGCGCCGAGGCGGGGGAGGCGCGCACGAAGTGCTCGGCGAGCGGGTCGCGGGCCAGGGCGTCGGGGCGGTGGGTCTCGATGGCGCGGGCGGCCGCCACCAGCAGGGCGGTACGGCCCACTCCGGAGGCGACGCCGTGCGCCGCGGCCGCGGCCGTCCCGTCCTCCGGTCCGGTCAGGGCGTGCACGGGTCCTCCTCGTGCACGGGCGCCGTCCACGCCGCGGGGTCGTCGCCGGTGGTGGTGCGGGCGCCGTACAGGACGCGCATGAACCGCAGGACCTCGTCGTGGGGCAGGTGCAGGGAGGTGGTGCAGTCCGTCAGGACGGTGATGTGGAAGCCCTTCTGGAAGGCGGTGCGGGCGGTGGAGTCCACGCAGACGTCGGTGTAGAGGCCGGCGAAGACGAGGTGCCCGGTGCCGCCGGCGCGCAGGTGCTCCTCCAGGCCGTCGCCGAGGAAGGCGTCGAAGCAGGCCCGTTTGGTGAAGACCCGCTCGCCCGGGGCCGGGGCCACCCCGTGGAACCGGGCTCCCCAGGTGCCCTCCAGGCACTTCGGCCGCTTGCCCAGCCGCCGGTCCCGCGCGCGCCAGGCCGCGCCCTGGTGGGCGGTGTCGCCGAGGAAGCGGACGAACACCACCTCCACGCCCGCGCGCCGGGCCAGGTCCACCGCCCGGACGCTGTTGGCGACCACGGCGTCCAGGACGGCGCCGTCGCCGCCGAACCGGGCCCTGGCCACCGGCCCGGTGCAGAAGTCGTTCTGCAGGTCCACCACCACCAGGGCCGTTCCCGTCCGGGCGCTCACGGCCCGCCCACCGGGGCGGTGGATCCGGTGGACGCGCCGGGCAGGTCGAGGACGTCGACCAGCGCGTCGACCACCGCGGTGGTGGAGTGCCGGCCGCCGAGGTCCGGGGTGTGCACGCCCTTGTCGTCCAGGACGGCCAGGGCGGTCTCGACCGCCCCGACGGCGCCGGGCACCGCGGCGTGCCGCTCGGCGACGAGGGCCGCGGCGCGCAGGGTGGCCACCGGGTTGACCAGGTCGCGCCCGGCCAGGTCGTCGGCGGAGCCGTGCACGGTCTGGTACTCCACCAGTCCGGCCGCGCCGGGGCCGAGGTACACGTTCTCCGTGCAGCGGCTCTCCTGCCGCTGGGCGCCGAAGCGGTCCAGCAGGACCACGTGCATGATGTCGGCCCACTCGTTCCCGGCGATCAGCAGGGTGCGGTCCGGCAGGCCGTGGGTGATGAGGTTGCGGTTCACGGTGTCGGGCTGGAACACCTCGATCCGTATGCCCAGCCGCTCGGCGATGTCGGCGACCCAGGCGTCGAACGCGCCGTCCAGGAGATGGAACTTGTAGGCCATGACGATGCGGTCGATCCGCCCGTCGGGCCATTCGCGCCGGGCCCGCTCCAGGGCGTGGCGGACGACGGCCTCGGTGGTCTCCCGGCTGAAGGCCATGGTGCGGACGACCTCTCCCGGGGTGTGCCGGTTCTCCCCGGTGTAGAAGCCCTGGGCCTGGTCGCGGACCAGGAGCAGTGACGTTTCTCCTTCCCGTAACAGGTCGACCTTGACGGCGCGCAGGCGGTGGCGCACCAGGTACAGGGACTGGGCGTTGATCGCGGTGCGGAAGACGGCCGTGGTGCCGGCGTCGGCGAGGTCTCGGCAGAACCGCTCGTAGTGCTCCGCGTCCTGCCCGGTCAGGTCCTGGATCCCGGCGGGGCCGGCCAGCGGGCGCAGCGAGACGTAGGAGTGGTAGAGGCGCGGGGAGCGGACGATCCGCACGCCCGTGGGGCGGGCGGCGGTGAGCACCCGCAGGACGCGTTCGAAGACGGCGGCGAGCTCGGGGCCGGTGCCCCGGCCCACCGCCAGCCCGATCGCGGGCTGCCCGGCGCCGGGCACCGGCGCCGGGCCGGTGCCCTGGTGGGCGGCCGGGGTCACCGGGCCGTCCCGGGGACCAGGCGGTCGCCGGGGATGCCGGCCTTCTCGGGGCGGTAGTAGTCGCGGATGCCCTCCGCCCAGACGGCGACCGGGACGCGGTCGCCGTCCACCGGGCCGAACGCGTCGAACAGGGCCGTGGTGTTCCGGTGGTCGAACCCGATCGCGGTCATCAGGGCGAGGAAGTCGGGGCGGGTGACCAGGCCGTCGCCGTCCGGGTCGCCGAGCTCGGAGAGCGCCCGGGCGAACTCGTCGATGGTGGCGTCGAAGCGCTCCGGGTCGAGCACGACGGCGGTGAACTCCTCGGGGCTGATCCGTCCGTCGCCGTCGGCGTCCAGCTCGGTCACCAGCGTGCGCCAGTAGCGCTGCAGGGCGTCGAGCAGCCGGTCCCTGGCCTCCTCGTCGGCCTGGGGGAGCACCGCGACGACACGGCTGCCCATCAGGTCGAAGTCGGCCGGTTCGATGGCGCCGTTCCCGTCGGCGTCGAACAGTGAGAACACGAGCCCGACACGGTCGGTGGCTGCGGTGGTGGGCATGGCGGTACACCTCGGTCTTCCGGACGAAGGGCGCCGGGCCCGTGCCTCGGCGACCGCTCCACTATCCGGTCCCGGACCGGCCGTCGGCGTGCGAAGTGCGGCCGGACCACCCGATCGTGGGCAATGCGCCCGCGCGCGCATGACGGGCCGGTCGGTTGGACAGATAGTCAGGCTGGCTCGTGCGACGGCCCGCAGCCGCCGCCGGGGTGCCGTCCGACCCCTCGCGCGTGGCGAGGGGCCGGACGGCGGGGCCTACGGCGTTGCCGCCCGGCCCGTGGGGCCCGGCGAGCGGCCGCCCGGCGGGGCGGAGCGGACGGAGTCGAAGGCCTGCCGCGCCTGGCGCACCGTCGGGTCGGAGGCCTGGCGCAGGCAGGCCGTCACCTCGACCACCGCGGCGGGGCCGTCGCGGTCGATGGCGCGCAGGCCGGTCAGTTCGCGGTCGCCGCCGAGCGCCGCGCACTCCTTGTCGAGGGCCGTGTCGCCCAGCCCGGACGGGTCCGGGCCGAGCTTCTCGGCCAGCCCCTGGTCGTCCACCAGCCGGAACGCGAGGACGGCGCCGTCCACGGCCAGCCGCCCGGCGAGCGGGCAGCGGGCCGCGACCGTCGCGCACGACGGGGACGCCCCCAGCGGCTGGGTGCCGAGGTAGCCGAACCGCTCCCGGGGGTCGGCGCTCGACGCGGCCAGGGCGTGCCAGTTCACCGGCGGGTCGAGGACCATCTCGGGCAGCCGGGGGAAGAAGACCGTCGCCCCGCTCCCGGCGGACGGTTCCCCCGGCACTGTCGGGGCGGGCGAGACCGACGGGGCCGGCGCCGCCGCCGGGGGCGACAGGACCGGGGCGGACACGGAGCCCGCGGGCCCCGTCGCGGCCCCCCGCACCGGTGCCGGCGCGAGCGCGGGCGCGGCGGCCAGCACGGCGGCGGTGAGTCCGGCGGTGAGGCCCGCGGCGAGCCCGGCCGCCCGCCGGCGGCGCCTGGACCGCTCGACCCGGGCGAGGACGCGCTCCATCCGGTCCTCCGGCGAACCGAGGGCGGGGACGGCCCGGTGGAGCAGGATCCGCAGCTCCTCCTCGTCGTCGGGCCCGCCGTCGCCCGGACCGTACGGGTCGAGCAGGTCAGTGCCGTTCACGGGGTCCCCCGTCCAGCAGGAGTTCCCGGGCCGGCAGCCGGCCGCGCAGGCCGGCCAGCGCCCGGTGCGTCTGGCTCTTGACGGTGCCCGTGCTGCAGCGCAGCACCTCGGCGGTCTCCTCGACGCTGAGGTCCTCGAAGAAGCGCAGCACCACCACGGCCCGCTGACGCGGCGGCAGCGACCGCACCGCCTCGGCGACCACCCGGCCGAGCACCACCCCGTCGTACGGGTCCGGGCCCGGCGGCGGCTCCGGCAGTTCGCCGTGCGGCAGCTCCCCGGTCCAGCGGCGCCGCCACCAGGAGACGTGGCAGTTCACCAGGACCTTCCGCAGGTACGCCTCGGGCCGGTCGGGGGCGATGCGCGTCCATTTGGGCCAGACCTTGGCGAGCGCCGTCTGCAGCAGGTCCTCGGCCTGGTGCGGGTCGCCGGTCAGCAGCCAGGCGGTGCGCAGGAGCTTGGGCCCGCAGGCGGCGACGAACTCCTCGAAGTCCGGCGGTGTCGCGTTCGTCATCCTGCCGTCGTCCCCGCCATGGTGTCCGTGCCGTTCCCGTCTGCCGTGGCGGCCGCCCGGGCCGCGTGTTCGTTCTTGCTCTCACGGCAGCTCGACGCGTCGGGGGGCGGTTCGGGTTGCCTGCGGGCGCGGACCCGCGAGCCGGTCCGGGAGTCGGCCCGGTGCCCCGGGCGGTGCGGGGACCTGGACAGCGGCGCGGCGCTCGTCCACGCTTCACCTCCATGACTCTCCCCCCGCACTCTCCCGGTGCCGCGCGCACCGCGCTCTTCGAAGAGGTCACCGCGGTCGGCGACGAGGCCGTCGCCCTGCTCGCCGGCTGCCGCGGCGACACCCGGATCCCCGGCGCCGAGTGGACGGTCGCCGAGGCGGCCGCCCACCTGGCGATGGCCAACGAGCTGATGGCCGCGCTGGCCGCCGGCGAGGAACGGCCGTACGGGGACGGCACCCCGGGCTCGCTGGCCGCGGCGAACGCGGCCTCGCTGGCCGAGCGGCCCGAACGGGACCCGGACGTGCTCGCCGAGGAGATCGCCCGGCGGGCACGGGAGTTCACCTTGGCGGCCGCCCCGCGCGCGGGCACCGAGCCGGTGTCGACCCCGCTCGGCCGGATGGACCTGGACACCCTCGGCGCCTACCTGCTGACCCACATGCTGGGCCACCTCTACGACATCGCCGTCGCCCTCGGCCGCCCGCACCCGATCGACCGGCGCCGGGTCGGGCTGGCGATGCCGTTCGTGCGCACGGTCATGCCGCGGGTGACGGACGCCCGGGCCGCGGCCGGCCACAGCGCCTGCTACCGGCTGCGCGGCCGGGGCCTGGACGGGTTCGCGGTGACCTTCACGGACGGCGCCGCCGCGGTGAGCCAGGACCCGCCCCGCCGCCCGGACTGCACGATCCTCGTCGAACCGGTGGCGTTCCTGCTCATCGCGCTGGGCCGGCGCAGCGCCCCCGGCGCCCTGCTGCGCGGCGAGGTGCTCGCCTGGGGCCGCCGCCCCTGGCTGGCCCCGTCCTTCCCCGGGCTGTTCGCCGCCCCCTGACCCCTGACCCCTGACCCCTGACCCCGCCGGGCGGCCCGCCCGGGCCGGGGCCGGGGCCGGGCCGGGTTACGCCGGACCGGGGGCGCGGGCCGCCGCGCCCCCCTCGGCGTCGCGGCACGCCCCGCAGGTGTTCCAGCGCGGCCGGCCGGGCCCGGGGGAGCGGTGCGGGGCGAGGGTCATCTCGGAGGTGCGCAGGCCGCACAGGGTGAGCGGCCCGCAGACGCCCGAGGCCTCCGCGGGGGCGGCGTGCGCCATCCGTACCGGGTTCTCGGGGTCCGCCGGCACGCGGCCGGGGCCGAGGATCCGCACGTTGGTCGGCGTATCGGGTTCGAGCACGATGACGGTGTCCACCTCCACAACCTCGCCGCAACACCGCCCCCCTGCACCCGCACAGCGGCATCCGGCCCAGCCCCGGCGCCCCCGGACGTCAGGGGCGGCCCCCGCCCCGGCGGGTCCGGGGCGTCACAGCCGGTCGTAGACGGCGGACAGCCGCTGCAGCACCTCGGTGGCCCGGTCGAGGGCGTCGTCGTCGTAGTCGCCCAGGTCGCCGTGCAGGGCGTCGGCCAGCGCCCGCTGGCGCTGGTCGTGCAGGGCCCGGCCGGTGTCGGTGAGGGCGACCAGGACGGAGCGCTTGTCCTCGGGCTGGCGGGTGCGGGTGACGTAGCCGGCCGCGACCAGGCCGTTGACCAGCTGGGTGGTGGCGGCGCCGGTGGTCTCGGTACCGGCGGCGAGCCCGCCGATGCTGAGGGGGCCCTGCTCGGCCAGGGTGCGCAGGGCCCGGGCGTGGGTGAGGGAGAGCGCGCCGGGGGTGCGGGTGGCGCGTCCGCGCAGCCGGGCGTCGGCGGCGCTGAGGCGGTAGGCGGCGCGGGCCAGGCGGTCGAGCGCCCGGGCGCGGTCGTCGGTGGGTGGCGGCTCGGCCATTGGTCGGTCCTCTTCGTCGGGTTGACAGCAGCCTAGCCTCGGGACTTAATGGCTAAGTACTTATTCATTAAGTGCTTAGCCAATCGGATCCCGCCGGGGGACCCGCAACCGGATCCCCCCGTCGGACCCCGTAGAGGAGACCGTCATGACCGTCCGTTCCGCCGGCCAGAGCTGGGCCCTGGACATCGCCCTCGCCCAGGGCGGCTTCGACGCGCTGCACCCCGAGGCCGTCGGCACCATGGAGCAGCTGGGCCACGACCACACCGACTTCGCCAAGGTCTTCGCCCTCGTCAGGAGCGGCGCGATGCTGCCCAAGGCGTGGGCGACGGTGGCCGGCCAGGCCGAGGAGCGCGCCGCCCACCACGAGCGCGGCGGCTTCGCGCAGACCGCCGCCGACCTCTACCTGAGGGCGGCCGTGATGTGGGGCCGGGCGCAGTACTCGCTCTTCGACGCCGCCGACCCGCGCAAGGCGGCCATGCGCGAGCACGCCAACCACTGCGTGGAGCGCCTGGGCGCGCTGCGCGAGGGCCGGGTGCGGCGGGTGGAGCTGGACTTCGAGGGCTCGCGGATCTTCGCCCTGCTGCACCTGCCGGCCGGGCCGGTCCGCAACGCGCCGGCCGTCATCCTCGGCCCCGGGATGGACATGATCAAGGAGGACTACATCTGGGCGGCCGAGCGCTACTACACCTCGCGCGGGATGGTCGCGCTGTCCATCGAGGGGCCGGGCCAGGGCGAGAGCCGCGCCGGCGGGCTGACCGTCGACCTCGGCAACTACGAGCGGGCGATCGGCCGCTACCTCGACCACCTGGCCGCGCTCCCGGAGGTCGACGCCGACCGGATCGGCATGTTCGGCATCTCGATGAGCGGCTACTGGGGCTCCCGGGCCGCCGCCGCCGACGGCCGCCTGGCCGCGCTCGCCGCCTTCGAGGCCGTCACCGGGGACTTCGCGACGATCTTCGAGCGCGCCCAGCCGACCTTCAAGAACAACTACATGTACATGGCCGGGTACACCGACGAGGAGGCCTTCGACCACGACCTCGCCCACCGCATGCCGCTCGGCGACCTGGTGGCCGACATCGCCTGCCCGGTGCTCCACGGCATCGGCGAGTTCGACGAGCTCACCGACCTCGCCCAGGCCCTGGAGAGCTTCGAGCGCATCCGGGCGCCGAAGGAGCTGCGGGTCTACGAGGACGAGTTCCACCCGCTCGGGGGAGTGGCGGCCGAGGTCTTCCGGTTCGGGGCGGAGTGGCTGGAGCGGGCCCTGGCCGGCGAGTTCACCGACCCCGGACGGGACGTGCGCCACTACGTCCACCGCGACGGCCGCACCACCGACGGCAGCGCCGACCCGGCATGGTGGCTCGGCACCGCCCCCGCCCCGCTCACCGCGCTGCGCCGCGGCTGACCCGCGCGGACGGACGGCCACGCCCCGGGGCACCTCCACGCCCCGGGGCGTTCCCCCGAGCCCGGCGGCGGCACCGCGCGCCTCGCTATACACACCATGTATACATGGTGTGTATAGTCCTTGATCATGTCACTCGGACAGATGCTCCTCGGCTTCCTGGAAGCCCAGCCCCGCCACGGCTACGACATCAAACGCCTCTACGACGAGCACTTCGGCCGCGACCGCGCCCTGCACTACGGACAGGTGTACGCCACCCTCTCCCGCCTGCTGAAGAACGGCCTCGTCGTCGTCGAGGGCGTGGAAGCCGGCGGCGGCCCGGACCGCAAGCGCTACGCCATCACCGACGCCGGCGTCACCGACCTCGCCGACTGGCTCGCCCACCCCGAGGACCCGCAGCCCTACCTGCAGAGCACCCTCTACCAGAAGGTCGTGCTCGCCATCCTCACCGGCCGCTCCGCCGCCGACGTCCTCGACACCCAACGCGCCGAACACCTGCGGACCATGCGCGAACTGACCCGCCGCAAACTCGCCGGCGACCTCGCCGACGAACTGATCTGCGACCACGCCCTGTTCCACCTCGAAGCCGACCTGCGCTGGCTCGAACTCACCGCCGCCCGCCTCGACGACCTCACCGCCCGCCTGACGGAGACCCCGCGTTGACCACCGCCGAACCCCTCCTCCACGCCCAGGACCTGCACAAGTCCTTCGGCCCCACCCCGGCCCTCGCCGGCGCCTCGCTCACCGTCGCCGCCGGCGAACTCGTCGCCGTCATGGGCCCCTCCGGCTCCGGCAAGTCCACCCTCCTGCACTGCCTCGCCGGCATCACCCGCCCCGACCAGGGCACCATCACCTACCAGGGCCGCTCCCTCACCACCAGCACCGACAGCGAACTCAGCGCCCTGCGCCGCACCCACTTCGGCTTCCTCTTCCAGTTCGGCCAACTCGTCCCCGAACTCTCCTGCCTGGAGAACGTCGCCCTCCCGCTGCGCCTGAACGGCACCCGCCGCAAAGCCGCCGAAGCCCGCGCCGCCGAATGGCTGGAACGCCTGGAAGTCGCCGACACCGCCGCCAAACGCCCCGGCGAGATCTCCGGCGGCCAGGGCCAACGCGTCGGCGCCGCCCGCGCCCTGATCACCGGCCCCCGAGCCGTCTTCGCCGACGAACCCACCGGCGCCCTCGACTCCCTCAACGGCGAACGCGTCATGAAACTGCTCACCCGCGCCGCCCGCGAGAGCGGCGCCGCCGTCGTCCTCGTCACCCACGACGTACGGGTCGCCGCCTACGCCGACCGCGAGATCGTCGTCCGCGACGGCCGCACCCGCGACCTGGCCACCACCCGGTGAGCGCCACCGACCCCCGGGTCCGCCGACCGCACCTGGACCAACTCGCCCTCGGCGCCCGGCTCGCCGTCACCAGCGGACGGGACGGCTGGGGACGCCTGCTGCTCACCGCCTGCGGCGTCGGCCTCGGCGTGGCCCTCCTGCTCTTCACCGCCTCCTTCCCCGGCCTCGTCCACCATCGCGACCAGCGCCTCTACACCCAGAACGACACCTTCCGGGACGAGGACCTGCCCACCCCCGGCGACCGCACCGTCCTCGTCGCCCCCGCCGACACCGCCTTCCACGGCACCCCCGTCCGCGGCCGCGTCGTCCAACCCGAAGGCCCGAACGCCGCACTCCCGCCCGGCCTCGCCGCCTACCCGGCCCCCGGCACGATGGCCGTCTCCCCGGCCCTCGCCGACCTCCTCAAGGACCCCGCCAACCACCTGCTGCGCGAACGCCTGCCCTACCCCGTGACCGGCACCATCGGCCCCGCCGGACTGCTCGGACCCGGCCAGGCCGACTACGTCCTCGGCGGCGACCACCTCTCGGTCGACACCGGCGCCGTCCGGATCACCGCGTTCGGCCACTTCTCACCGCCCAAAGACATGGACCCCAAGCTGGTCCTGCTCAACGCCGTCGGCCTGACCGTGATGCTCGCCCCGGTCGGCGTCTTCCTCGCCGCCGCCGCCCGCTTCGGCGGCGAACGCCGCGACCGCCGGCTCGCCGCACTGCGCCTGGGCGGCGCCGACCGCCGGATGACCGCCCGGATCGCCGCGGGGGAGTCCCTGGTGGGAACGGTGCTGGGCCTGGCCGCGGGAACGGCGCTCTTCCTCCTCGGCCGGCAGCTCATCGGACGCGTCCGCCTCGCCGGATTCAGCTTCTACCCCGAGGACGTTGCACCCCAGCCCGCCATCGCCGCCGCGATCGCCGTCGTCGTCCCGCTCATGGCCGTCGGCGTCACCCTGCTCGCCATGCGCCGGGCCGCCCTCGACCCGCTCGGCACCGTCCGCCGCTCCGACCCCGGCCGGCGCCGCATCGGATGGCGCCTCATGCTGCCACTGGCCGGCCTGTCCCTGACGGTCTTCGCCCTCACCCTCTCCGACCCGGCCCAGGGCACCCGCGGCTCGCTCCTCGTCGCCTTCGGCGTGCTGCTCACCCTGACCGGCGTCTGCACCCTCCTGCCCTGGCTCGTCGAAGCCGTCACCCGACGGGCCGGCGGCGGCGCCCTGTCCTGGCAACTCGCCACCCGCCGCCTGCAGACGGGCTCCGGACCGGCCGCCACCGCCGTCAGCGGCGTCGTCGTCGCCATCGCCGGCGCCATCGCCCTGCAGACGCTCTTCCTCGGCATCAGCACCCAGTACGAGCAGTACGCCCGGCCCCAGCCCACCACCGGCCCCTACCGGCAATCGGTGACCTTCCCCGGCGGCGGCCCCACCGCCGACGCCCTCGCCGACCGCCTCGCCCGCAGCCCCGGGATCCAGGCCACCGCCGCCTACACCGAGTTCGCCCTGGAGAGCGCCACGGCCAAGTCCTGGGAACTGCCCTCGGTCCGCATCGCCTCCTGCGCCGTCCTGCGCGGATTCGCCACCCTGCCCCACTGCGAGGACGGCGACGCCTTCGCCCTCCAGGGTCCGACCGCCCGCCCCGGCACCGACCCCGTCCCGCCCGGAACGACCGTCCACGCCGCCTACTACCGCGGCACCGGCGAACCGGCCCCCTTCCCCCTGCCCGCCCCGACCGCCACCGTCACCCCCGTCCAGGACGCCGACCCCAACGGCCGCATCGGAGCCGGCCTGCTCCTGCTCACCCCCGCCGCCGTCCCCGCCGACGCCCTGCGCGGACAGCCGGCCACCGTCCTGGTCTCACTCGCCGACGCCCTCCCGGACCCGAACGAACACCTCACCACCGCCGTCATGGCGATCGACCCCCAGGCCCGCACCGAATTCCCGCTCGACCCCGCCCCCGACGCCACCTACCTCGCCGTCAAACGCCTGCTGACCGCCGGATCGGCGATCACCCTCCTGCTGGTCGCCCTCAGCCTGCTGGTCGGCCAACTGGAACGCCTGCGCGAACAGCGCCGCGTCCTCGGCGTCCTGAACGCCGTCGGCACCCCCCGACGCGTCCTGGCCCTGTCCGTCCTGTGGCAGACCCTCCTCCCGATGGCCCTCGGCCTGGCCCTGGCCACCGCCGCCGGCCTCCTGACCGGAACGGTCCTCCAGTACTCCTCCGGCGTCCCCCTGAACACCGACTGGGCCTCCCTGCTCGCCATGACCGCCACCGCCGCGGGCGCCGTCCTCCTCACCACCGCCCTCGGCCTGCCCCAACTCCTGCGCCTGATGCGCCCGGACGCCCTGCGCCACGAATAACCCCGCCCCCCGCCCGGACGGCGCCGCCCGGGTGGGGGACGGTCAGCCGGCCCGGGCGACGGCCCCCGGGCCGGTCGACCGTCACCGGCGCGGTCAGCCGCCGGCGGCCGATCCGTTCGGGACCGGCCGCCAGGGGGAGAGGTCGACGGCACCCTGGACGTACCCGGCCTTGTTCCAACTGCCGTTCGCGTGGCGGACGGTGTGGAAGAGCGTGCCGCTGCTGGTGCAGGTCTCGAACACCAGGTGCAGCTCGTTGTCCACGTTGGCGCCGTCGGCGCCGCACACGTAGAAGGGCTGGTCGAGGACCTGCTGGCCGATGGGCCCCCAGCCGCCCCAGTTGCCGTCGGAGGTGCGGATCGTGTGGTAGACGGCGATCTGGCTGTTGTTCACCACGGCGACCTGAAGCTGTCCGTTGATGCCCGCCGCGACCACGTCGTGCGGCGCACCCCACGGGGAGGGGGTCCCGGCCGCGCCCATGATGTTGCCCCAGCCGTCCCAGGTGCCGTTCGCGTGCCGGATGGTGTGGAGCACGCTTCCGTCGTTCGACACGGTGGCCACGATGTGGAGTTCACCGTTCACCTCGGCCGTCGCGAGGCTGGAGAACCGGTCCGAGGCGAGTCCCGGAGGGGCACTGATCGCCCCCCAGGGCTGCCAGTTCCCGTCCGGGCCCTCCACGGTGTGGACGAGCCGGCCCGAGGGGTCGATCGCCGCCAGCTGGACCTGGCCGTTCACCACCGCCGCGCCGGCCCTGCCGGTCTGGAAGTACTGACTGGAGAGGGGCAGTTCCGCCAGGCCCTTCATCGGAGTCGGCGCGGGCCAGCTGCCGTCGGGCTGCTGCGTCGACTGGACGAACTGCGTGCTCATCGGACCGGAGTACCGGAGGCCGAGCAGCCGCAGCCGTCCGGAGTCGACGACGGTCGTCCAGTACCGGAAGCTGTAGAACTGCGGGACCTCCCTGGCGGCGTCCCAGGTCCCGTCCGGCGCCCGACGGGTCTGGACGACCTTCCCCGGATCGGCGCGCAGCATCAGGTTCAGCCCGGCGGTCGGCGCCTCAGCCGTGACGGCCCGGGGCGCGGCCCCGGCCGGCGCGGCCGTCATCACGGCGGCGAGCGCCACCGCCGAAGCCAGCATCGAGGCGACGCGCCCCCGGTGCCGATGCTTGGTCTTCCACATGTCGTGTTCCCCCCTGCGCACATGGGCCCGATCGGGCCGGGTGCTGTCCTATCAGAGCCTGAAGGTCGATGGAAAGCGAAAAAAGCCACCCGCCGACTGCCGGAGACGCGGGACGCCCTCCCGCGGACGTCCTGAGCACGGATACTCAACTCCGCGCCCGCCGCACACCCCTGGCCGCGCCCGGCCGGCGTCTACCCCGTGCCGTCGTCCGTCGCGGGACGCTCACTCCCGCCGGCCGGCCGCCGGCCGACCGCTGCCCCCGGCTGCCCGGGTTCGGCGTTCAGCGCAGGACGGCGAGTTCGGCCACCACGGCCCGGTGGTCGCTGCGCGGCAGGGCGTGCTCGGAGACGTCGACGGCGGTGAGTGCGGGCCCGTGCAGGACGTGGTCGATCTGGATCACGGCCGGGACGCGGTAGTCGGGGTGGTCCTGGGGCCAGGTGGGGAAGAGGCCCGCGCCGAGCTCCTCGTGGGTGTCGGTCAGGCCGGTGCCGATCAGGTCGCGCATCGGCTTGTGGTCGAGGGTGGCGTTGAAGTCGCCCAGCAGGACCGCGTTGTGGTTGCGTCCGGGCGCGGCGGCGCGCAGGCCGTGCAGGTCCTCGGCCCAGCGGCGGGCGTCGCCGAGCGGGTAGTAGGTGTGGACGGCGACGAGCTGCACCGGGCGGCCGCCGACGTCGACGGTCAGGTTGGTGGTCGGCCAGGCCGGGTCGGCGGCGGAGCCGACGGGCAGCCGGGTGTAGAGCGCGGTGTCGGTGCCGGCCGGCCGCTCCCGGTGGGGCAGCAGGGTGCGGATGCCGGCCGCGTCCAGGGCGTCGGCGGCGGAGTCGCTCTGCTCCTCGACCGCGAGCACGTCGATCCGCTGCTCGCGCACCAGGTCGACCAGGGACTTCGGCGAGACCTGCCCCATGAAGTTGTTGCTGGTCGCCACCCGCAGCCGGGGCGCGTCGGCGGGCGCGTGGGCCCCGTCCGGGACGAACCGGGGCACCAGCCACCACAGTTGCAGCACCACCAGCGCGGCCGCGACCCCGGTCAGCCACCGGGCGCGCAGCACCGCCACCACCGCCAGCAGCAGCACGCTGAGCAGCGCCGCGTACGGCAGCCCGGCCATCGGCAGGGCCAGCACCGTGCCGTCGTCCCACCCGAGCAGCCGCACCACCGCGAGCCCGGCCGGGCCCAGCAGCAGCACCCCGCACCCGACCAGCGCGGCGAGCCGCCAACGGCTCCGGCCGGCGGGCGACGCGCTCTTCGACGTACGGTCCGTCACGGTGCTCCTTCCAGGGCGGCGGCCGGCAGCCATGATCACCGGCCGCCGTCGAGAAGGACGGACGCCCGCGCCCGGGGCCCGGTTCCGCACCACCGGCCGAAGCCGGGCCCCGCGCCGATCTGTACGGCATCATCGGATCCGAACTTTCGTAGCAGGCCTCGCGGCACAGCCCTCCAGAAGGAAGACGGTGCAGATCAACGGATGTGAGCATGCTTCCGTCGCCATCTCCGGGGAGGAACGCTCCGACACGTGCCGGCGCCCGCATGGATGCCCCGGCTGTGTCACCGCCCGGACAGGTGTGCAGTGGGATAGCCGATGCTGCACGTGTCTGTGGGAAAGCGTCCGGGTGACGCGGCACCACATCTCTCACCAGCTCAGAATGCAAAGCGGATCGGTGATCATGCCTGTTCAAGTAACTGACTGCTCCTTCGGCTACCGCAAGGGCTCCCGGGTCCTGGACTCCTTCAGCCTCCGCCTGGGAGAAGGGTGCAGCGTGCTGCTCGGCCCGAACGGCGCCGGCAAGTCGACCCTGCTGGGCCTGATCGCCTCCGCTCTCAGGCCCGAGACCGGTCGCATCACCCTTGACGGGTTGGACACGAGCAGTTCCAAGGACCTCAAGGCCTACCGCCGGAAGGTCGGCTGGCTCCCTCAGCACGTGCGGCCGGTGCCCGGCCTGCGAGTGCGGGAACAGGCGGCCTACGCGGGCTGGCTCAAGGGCATGTCGCGGAGCGAGGCCTGGGAGCGGTCCCGGCAGGCCATCGAGAAGGTCGGGCTCACCTCGCTCGCGGACCGGCGCAGCGGGGAACTCTCCGGTGGACAGTTACGACGGTTGGGGATCGCCCAGACCCTGGTACACGACGCCCAGGTCGTGCTCCTGGACGAGCCCACGGCGGGACTCGACCCGGTCCAGCGCGGAGTCTTCCGGGAACTGATCGGCGAGCTGCGCCACCTCACGAGTTTCGTCGTCTCCACTCATCAGACCGAGGACCTGGCCGAGACCTACGACTCGGTCGTCGTCCTCGACCAGGGAAAGGTGCGTCATCAAGGGCCCATCGATTCCTTCCTGACGCTCGCGCCGCACGGTGTCCCCGCGGAACGCCGTGCCGAGACCGCCTATGCCGGCATCGTCACCGGGGAGGTCTGACCGTGCCCTGGCGCACCATCTTCCGGATCTCGTCAGCCGTGCGGGCCATGCCCGTCCTGCTCGTGTGGATCACGATGTACAGCGGCAGAATGACCGGCTGGATCACCGACGGCTACTGGCCTTCCGTCACCGCCCAGAGCAGCTTCCTGCTCAGCTTCACAGCGCCCGCCGTCGCGGCCTGCGGGGCCTGGGAAGGCCTCAAGGTGCGCCGGTCCGCGGTCCTCGGTACGGCACCCGCCCGTTCCGCCACCGCCATCGCCCTCCCCCTCCTGGCCCCCACCCTGGCCCTGGGCACCGTGTCCGTCCTGGCTGCCCTCGCCCTGTTCGTGCCGCAGGCCGGCGGCCTCCCGGGCTGGTCCACCCCCGTCGTCATCCTCCTGGAACTGCTGGTCGTCCTCGCGCACACCGTGGCCGGCTACGTACTCGGACATGTCCTGCCGCGGCTGCTCGCCGTGCCCCTGACCCTCGTCGCCAGCTTCCTCTGGATGGCCTACCCGTCGACCCTCGACGCCTTCTGGGTCCGTCAGCTCAACGGCCGCAACCTCACCGAGTGCTGCGCGCTGGACCAACTGCCGGCCACCCGGGCGGTCCTCGCGCCGACCGTCGTGGCTGTCGGGATGGTGGTCGCCGCCTGGATCTGGACGAGGCTGCGCGGGAACTACCGGCTGACCGCCGTCCTGGCACTGGTGGCCACGGCGACGGCAGGGGCGGGGATCGCGGCACCTCTCGGATACCGCGCAGCGCAAGCACGTCCGGAAAGCGAGCAGACCTGCACCACGGCGGCGCCACGGGTGTGCCTGTGGCCCGAGCAGCGGGCCGACGCCACCAGCATCACCGACTGGGCGGTCGAGGCCCACCAGCGTCTCCAAGCCGTTGGTCTGGCACAGCCCTTGACGGTGGCACCGTTATCCGCCCGGCCCGGTAAGGACGAGGTGCAATCACTCGTCGCGCTGGGGTACATCCCCAACGGGGCTCCCGACTGCGCCAAGGAGTCGTTCGCCCGCTGGCCCGGCGTGGAGGCGGTCGCCCCACTGTCGTCCTGGCTGAAGCTCACGGCCGGAGTCACCCCCAGGACGGTCGAAGGCAGCTACCGGCCACAGGAGGTGCAGATCGCCCGTCAGGTCATGACACTCCCGCAGGGTGAACAGCTCGCGTGGTTCCGGAAGAACGCGGACACATTGGGTCGCTGCGACGTCAAGCCGGTCCTGGACCCCGCGCAGTACCATCAGCCGGGCGCGCCCTCCTTCCAGGCGGCCCGATGATCTGGTGGCTGCGCATCAGGTACGTGCCCGCCGTCGCCGTCGGCCTGCTCTCCTGCATCCTGCTGGGCAGCGGCGCCGACTCCGTGACGGTCCCCATCCCGGTGGTGATCGGCGGGCTGACGTTCGACCTGCCCATGTCCTCGCTCCTTCCGCTGGTTCCCGTCTGCCTGATCCTGGAGGGCCAGGCCCGTGCCGACGCTGTCGCGGAGCGCGTCGCGGTCCGCGCCGTGGGCGGATGGGACGCGGTCTTCATGGCCGCATGTGTCGTGGTCTGCGCGCTGGCCGCCGTCGTGGCATCCACGGCGGGCGCGGGCAGCGCCGCCACCGCCCTGGCCCGCGACTTCGCCGGCTACCTCGGCCTCGCCCTCATCATCCGCTGGCTCGCGGGAGGGCGAGTCGCCACGGCGGCCACTGCGCTGTTCCCCTTCCTGTGCGCCTCCTTCGGTCTGGTGCACAACAGGCCCGGCATCTGGGCCTGGCCACTGCACGACGCCAGATCAGTTACCGCGTCGATACAAGCTCTGGTCCTGCTTGCCATCGGTGCTCTCTCGCTCGTCGTCCCCCCGTTGCGCCGGCGTGCCGGTGTCGATGGCGACTGACGTCTCGATCGCTGTCGGAGCGGGACCGTCGGATGAAGGGGGCCTCGGTCGTGGCCGCACCGATGACGTGCCCGCCCGAGTCGCGGCAGCGAGCGGTTGCCGCATGACGGGCTGCCGATCCGGCTCAGAGGAACAGGGCGACGATTCCGGCGAGCAGGCCGGCGGCGATGCCCAGGAGCATGACGGCCATCAACCCGACGCCGGCGCTGGTGAGCAGGATGCTGCCCTCCGGGGCGTGGCCGCGCCAGGCGGTCGTCAGCAGCCAGCCGGCCGACACGGTGCCCAGGACGAGGATCATGGCGGCGGCGATGCCGTACTTGATGACGGGTGACGCCGACGGTTCGTGGGCCACGCCCTTGGCCAGCCGTACCGGCAGCCGGGTGCCGGCCCGGTGTTTTCCGCTCGTGTCCTGTACCACGATGGGCCGGGCCTGGTCCGCGCCGCCGCCGGCGGGGGTGAAGCGGCCCTTGCAGTTGGTGCCGTCGTTGTAGCCCTCGCTGTCGGACACCTCGTAGCAGTCCTCCACCACGACGACGCCGTCCGGCGGGCCCAACCCCAGGGCCGCGCTCATCCGCTCCGCGGCCAGTGTCCAGGTCAGCGCCGCGGCTCCGGCCAGGAGCGCCACCGCCAGTACCGCCGCCGCGATCCGTGTTGCCGTCCGCACCCTCGCCGCCTCCCTCCCCGTATCCGCGCCCGCTCGGCGGACCGGTCCTGCATCGGCCAACTGATGGTGACAGCAGCGTAGTTGACGTTCAATGCCCGCACCCGCCCGAAAGGTCCCGGGGCCTACCGCCCGACCTGTGGGGCGTGGCGCGCACCCGGCGTGCCGCGAACGCCGACGCCCCCGGCCTGGACAGCCGGGGGCGTCAGCGCGTTCGGGCACGGGACGGGTGCGGCGCCGGCTACTTGACCGCGCGCAGCGCGTTGACGATGCCGAAGCCGTAGAAGCCGTTGACGCGCTTGCCGCCCGCGCAGACGGGGTCCGCGGCGGCGTCGCCGTTCGGGCCGGCCGGGCAGCCCGGGTTGTCCGCCTGGGCCTTGAGCAGTGCCTGCAGCTGGGCCGGGGTCGCCTCCGGGTGGGCGGACTTCAGTAGCGCGGCCACACCGGAGGCGTGGGGAGTGGCCATGGAGGTGCCCTGCTCGTAGCCGTACTGGTTGTCGGGCAGCGTCGACAGGATGCCGCCTTCCTTGGACGGTGTGTCCGAGGCCTGGTACTGGTCGCCGCCCGGCGCGGCGACGTCGATCACGCCGAGGCCGTAGTTGGAGTAGTACGCCTTCGCGCCCTTGGCGCCGGTCGCGCTGACCGTGACGACGCCCGGCAGTTGCGCGGGCAGGTCCCAGCATCGGTGCGGGTCGACCGTCCGGCTCGCCGGGGTGGAGTCGTTGGGGCTGCCGCCGTCGGTGAAGCCGTCGGAGGCCAGGTCGTGGTTGGCGTTGCCGGCCCCGGCGACGTTGAGGGTGCCCTTGCGCTGCGCGTAGAGCTGGGCGCGGTTGACCGCGTCGACGATGGCCTTCTGGTCGGGGTCGTCCAGGCAGTTGTACTGCCACGGGTCCACGTAGTAGCTGTTGTTGGTGATCTGCACACCGTGGTCGGCGGCGAACACGAAGGCGCAGACGACGCTCTCGGCGTAGATCAGCTGGCGCGGGGTGGGCTGGGAGACGGTGATGCCGGAGACCTTCACCCCGGGTGCCACGCCCGCGACGCCGACGCCGTTGCGGGCGGCGGCGATCGTGCCCGCCACGTGCGTGCCGTGGAAGTAGTTCGCGTCCACCGGCCGCCAGGAGCCGTACGTGGTGTCGGCCTTGCCGCTGGCGCAGTTCGCGGACTGCGAGGGGGAGAAGTTCGGGGCGAGGTCCGGGTGGGTGTCGTCGACGCCGGTGTCGATGACGGCGACCGTGACGTCCCTGCTGCCCGGGTTGATCTCCGCGGCCTTGTCCGCGCCGATCGCCCGCAGGGCCCACTGCTCGGCTTCGAGGGGTTCGGTGCCGCTGCCGGACGCCTTCGCGATCGTCGCCACCTCGGCCTCGGACAGGCGCCGCACGGCACCCGCCTCGGTGGTCCCCGCCGCGCTCAGCGGCGCGGTCCGCGTGGCACCCGCCGACTCCACTCCGCGCACCGCGCGCAGCCGCCCGCCGAAGCCGGGGTCCGCCGAGTGGGCGACGATGACGCCGATCCCGTCGTACGTGACGACGACGGTGCCGCCGGCCGCGGTGATGGCCCGCTGCACCTCGGCGATCGTGCGGTGGTCGGTCCTGGTGTTGACGACGTACGACAGGGTGTGCGCGTCCTCGGCCTGCGCGGCGGACGGTATTCGGGGTGCCGCCGAGGCCGAGGCGGGAAGGAAGCCGAGCGAGGCGGTCAGCGCCAGCGCGACCGGGACGGCCAGGCCGAGCCGGGGCAAGGAACGTCGTCGAGCCATGTGGTCTCCGCATCATCAGGGTGGGGGACCCGCCCGACAGCAGAGTGACGGCCGGGCAGGCACATGAGGGTGGTACGGGAGTAAAGCTGTCCACCACCTCGCCCCGATATGCCGACCGTGCCCAAGACGGCCCGCGCGACCGGGAGTTCCCGCACCGGGCACGCCCCCCCGGACGCCCGCCAAGGTGCGCGGCCCCGCGTCGAACCGGAGAGCAGGGATCGACAACTGCCCCCGGAACGCCACGGCTTGGTCGCCAGGGCGTACACCGTGACCGGGCCCGGGGCCCCGCCCCCAGCCGCACCGCCCGCGAACCCCCCCCGGCCCGGGGCCGCGTCCTCCATGGGGTGGAGGGGCGGCCCCGGGCCGGGCGCGGAGGTGGGGATCAGGCGCCGGGCGGGGTCACGTAGCCGGAGATCTTCCAGTTCTTGACGCCGCCCTTGGCGGTGCGCGGGTCGATGTGGCGGTGGGCCACCTTGTTGCTGACGTTGCCCTCGACGGTGTCCAGGGTGCCGTCACGGTTCACCGAGACCACCACGCCCACGTGGCCGCCCTGCTCGTAGGCCGGCGGGCCGTAGACGACGAGGTCGCCGGGCTTCGGCGAGCCGGTGTGGAACAGGTGGTGCTCCTGCCCCCACTTGCCGACCCCGCGCCCGAGCAGGGTGGTCGGGGCGCTCTTCACCCCGGCGTGCCGCCAGGTCCACTCGGCGAACGCCGCGCACCAGGAGGTGTTGCGGCAGGTCTGGCCCTTTCCGGTGAGGTACTTCTGGCAGGCCGAGTCGCTCTCGGTGACCCCGATCTGACCGCGCGCCGCCGCCGCGATCCGGTCCCGCAGGGTGGCTGCCGCCGGTGCCGCGGCACCCTCGCGCAGGGCGTCGGCGTCGGCAGTGGTCCCGCCGGTGACGGTGGCGGTGGCGCTGCTGTCGGCGGTGGCGGTGGAGCCGGCGGCGGGCGGGGTCGCCGGGAGGGCGAGCGCGTCCGCCGCGCCGGTCCCGGTGAGCGCGGCCGCCGTCAGCACGGCGAGGGCGACGGCGCGGCCCGTGCGCTGCTTGAGGGTGGGGAGCGTGAGGTGACGGGTCGGGTACATCGGTGACTCCTTCGAGTGCATCCCGTGCCCCGGGGCGGCATACGAATGCCCGGGTACGGGAGAGGGTGGGATTCGCCGGGGGTTTCACCGGCTGGTCGTCAGCGTTGCACGGCCGGGCCGCCGACTCCTACGCTGCGCGATCAGATGGTTACTCATTCGTATGCAGTCGGGTATGCGTGCGCTCCGAGCTGCGGATATGCACGGGCCGAAGGAGAGGGGAGCGGACGGATGCCGGACAGGGGAGTCACCGGGCCGGAGGCGGAGGGCGTCGGGGCCGGGCCGTCGGCGCGGGTGGAGCTGGCGCGGACGCTGCGCGAGTGGCGGGCCCGTGCGGGGGAACTGCCGCAGAAGACGGTGGCCCGGCGGCTCAACATCGCCCAGACCACCGTCTCCCGCTACGAGAGCCCGGACGGCCGGCACCCGGCGCCGGAGGCGGCAGTCCGCGCGCTCTGGTCCTGTTACCGGCTGGCGGAGGGGGACCTCGACCAGGCGCTCGCCCTGCGCGCGCGGGTGGACGAGGAACTGCGGGCGGGGGCGGCATCCGCCAAAGTGGCGGCCCCGGTGCCGGTGGCGGCGGTCGCGGTGGCGGCAGGAGCGGCCGTGGGTGAGGCGGTGGTGGTCACCGGGGCCGGGGAGCCGTCGGCGGCCCCGGCGGCGGGCCGGAGCCGGCACCGGGTCGCCTGGGTGGCGGTGGCGACGGCGGCCCTGGCCGGGGTGGTCGCGGGCGGGCTGCTGGTCCACCGCCTGCTCGCCCCGACGGCGACGACCGGCGGGGCGGACGAGGCCCGCCGGTCGTCGCCCGCCGCCGCGCCTCCTGCCGCCTTCCCGACCACCGACTTCGACATCATCTACGGAAACACCTCCACGAAGGGCACCCTGACCTGGTACAACCGCTCGGTCGGCCTGAGCGGGCAAGGCAAGTCCGAGGACTCGGCCGACTGCCGGGACACCATGGCGACGAGCTACTCCGCCTCCGGCAGCGAACTGGGCAGCATTCACACCGGCGTCGTCTGCGGCGCAAGCGAGAACTACAACGCCGCAATCCCCGCGGATGTTGCCGGCGGTGCCTCCACCGTCAGGATCTGCCTCGACGACGGCGCCACCCCGCCCGCCGTGCTCAAGTGCCAGGATTCCAGGCGCCCCTGAGACCGACGTCTTCGACATCTGCCGGCTCAACGGCGAGACCGTCCCGGGCCCCGCTTCCCGCGCTTCCACGACCTCGCCGGGCCGGCCCGGCTCACCGGCGGCCACCTGCCCGGTCGCCCGCTGCCGGAACGCGCCGCGACGCTACCCTATGTGGAGTTAGCCGACACCATGGGACTATGAGGGGGTTCACATGAGACTCGTCCTGGAGGACGTGTCCGAGGACCTGGCGCGTGAGCTCTTCGCGCTGCTGGGCAGGCACGGGGCGGCGCCGGTGCTCCAGGACGCGCAGTGGACCGTCACCAGGGCCGCGCAACTCCTGCGGGACCTGCCGGCCACCGCCGTGCAGATCATCCGCCTCGCCGCCGAAGGCGAGGGCTGGGTCGCCTCCGGCCACCTGCGCGGCCCCGACGGGTCGGAGTCCCTGCGCGGTCGGTCCGGTGCGATCACCAAGGCCGTCAACCGGGGTGCCGCCAAGAAGCGCTGGCCCGTCGGGATGCCGCAGCCCGTCGAGGCGCAGTACGACCCCGAGAACCCCTCCTACCAGCGCACGACGGGCTACGTCATGAACGAGGACCTGGTCCCCGTCTTCAAGGCCGCCCTGGCCCGCATCGACCGGGAGACGGCGGCGCTCGCCACCGCGACCGTCACCGCGGAAGGCGGCGCCTGATGGACCGCAAGACGTACACCGCCGAACTCGCCGGTCTGCGCGAGCTGCGCGCCGGGATCACGGCCGCCGAGAAGCAGGTCGCGGCCGCGCGGAAGGAGTTGGACAGGCTCGCCGCCCAGCGTTCGCGACGGGTGGCCGGGCTGGCGGGGTACGAGGGCGCGAAGGCCGACGCCATCGCGAAGGCCGCGGGCTTGTCGGTCGGCGACGTCGTGCGGATCGCCCCGCTGCTGGATCCGACCCCGGTCGCCGTCCGCGCGGCCGCGCCCGTCCCGGTGCCCGTCGCGGAAGTGGCGGAAGCGGAGGAAGCGGCAGAACCGGCGCCGGTTGCCGAGCCACCCGCCGCCGTCGCCCCGGCGCTGACCCGCCCCGTCGCCGTACTCGAGCAGCCGGCCCCGGTCGAGCAGCCGACCCCGGCCGTCGCCGCGCCGGTCGTCCCAGCGGCCTCGGTACGTCCGGCGGTCGAGGCCGGCCCGCGCGAGCTGCCCACCCTCCCCGAAGGCCCGGCAGGCGCCCGGTTCGAGGCCGTGACGACCGGCCTGCTCTCCAAGCGCCCGAACTTCACGCAGCAGGCCCGCTCCACGGTGTTCCTGGACGCGGCCGCCGGGATGCTCGCGGTCCGCGACCAGACCGTGCGCCTCGACCTCGGCGCCCGCACCCCCGGGGAGATCCTGGACGCCGTCCTGGCCACCGCGCCCGGCACCGAGCGCGTCTACATCACCGCCGGCGCCCCCTGGCACGACGGCGCTGAGCGCTACTCCACCCTCAAGGACGCCGTCGCCGCCTGGCTGAACACCCCGTCCGAGCGGTGGACCACCGCCGTCGGCTCCGGCCGCGACAAGCTCGCCGGCCACTTCGTCCACCAGCGCCAGCCCGTCGGCCGCTACGCCCCCACCGCGGCCCCGGACAGCGGCACCACCGAGATCCGCTCCATGGGGGAGTGGTTCGACCCGGACGGCGCCGACGTCGTCACCTGCCGTCAGGCGTTCACCCTGCTGTGGCAGGCGCTGCGCCGCCACTGGGACGACGCGGTCCTCATGGGCTCGCCGTCGCAGACCGGCCGGGACCTGTGGTCGCGCACCGTCCCGACCACCGGCAAGTGGGCCGGCGGCTACCCGGTCCTGTCCGAGGAACTGCGCGGCCTGCTGCACGCGACCGGCGGCCAGGGCCGCACCGAGCTGGTCCTGCCCCCGCGCGTGCCGCAGCAGCTGCCCGCCCTGGTGGAGTACGACCGCACCTTCGCCTACGCCAAGCACCTGTGGAAGTCCCCGGTCGGCACCCCGCGCCGGATCACCGCCGCCGGGTTCGCCGCGATGACGGAGGCCGAGCAGACCAAGGCCCTGATGTCCTGCTCGCACTGGAACGTCAAGGTCACCGTCCCGCAGGGCTGGAACCACGTCGGCCTGCTGCCCGCCCCGGTCACCGGCGACCGCGCCTGGACCTACCCCTCGGCGCCCGGCGAGACCTTCACCACCTGGGCGGGCGGCGCCGAGGTCCACCTCGCCCTGGCCAACCACCTCGCACCGTGGCGGATCGAGGTCCTCGGCGGCCTGCTCTGGGAGGACGGCAAGCCGCTCGACGAGTGGGGCAAGCGACTCAAGTCGGCGTGGGCGGACCTGACCAACCTCTCCCGCATGCACGGCGACGACCGCCAGCGCACCGCCGCCTACCTCGCCTCCCGCGCCGTCCGCGCGGTGCTGCTGTTCGGCCTCGGCGGCTTCGCCCAGCGCCCGCGCCTGGTCTCCGGCACCACCCCGGTCGGCGAGACCCTGCCCGCCGGGGTCGAGATCCTCGGCCGGGACGACCAGGTGGTGACCTGGCAGCGGCAGGCCGGCTTCTCCCGCGACCCGTACGCCCACCCCGAGTGGGCCGCCTACGTGTGGTCCGGGGCGCGGGCGGCGCTGCTGGACATGAGGTACCGCCAGGGCAAGGAGGTCATCGGCCACGCCGGCGCCCTGCACGCGAAGCCCGGCACCGTCGTCTACTTCGGCACCGACGGCATCGCCCTGACCGAGCGCCAGCCCTGGCCCTACCGCGGCGAGCCCGGCGACTACCTCCTCAAGGGCCACCTCACCGGCCCCGTCGAGCACCCCACCAGCCAGGAGCAGTACCTCAAGCTGCGCGGCCTGGGCCGCGCCGAACTCGCCGCGGAGGAGACCCGGTGAGCCCGGCCGACCCGAACCAGCCCAACGAGGCCGCGCGGCTGACCCAGCAGCTCATCGACCACGGCTACACCAAGCGCCAGGTCGCCACGATGCTCGGCCGCGACGCCTCGCTCGTCTCCCAGTTCTTCACCAAGGGCAAGGGCGCGAGCATGGTGGGAGCGCTGCGCCAGCTGGTCCGGGCGGTCCGCGGCGGCGAGCGCGACGAGGAGACGCTGTCCGGGATCGCGGAGGCGAACACCAGCCGCCGCCGCACCAGGACCGGGCAGAAGGCCCGGGTCCGGGGCAAGGACACCGTCGGCGAGGCCGGCGGGTCGATGGCCGGCCGCGCCGGGAGACAGGCCATCAGGTCCGGCGCCTCCCACCTCGCACCCGTGGTGCACGAGACCGGCCGGGCCGGCGGCCGCCTCGCCTTCACCGTCCGGATGAAGGCCGACCAGTACGTCTACAGCGCGGGCTCGGAGCAGGACTCCGGCGGCATCCGGCGCGGGTTCGTCCCCCGCGCGGACGGCACCGAGGAGCGCACCTACGGCTCCGCCGGCACCGGGGGCTTCGACGCCGCCGAGTGGTCCCGGCGCGTCGCCGACCACCACGGCGACGTCACCGAGGCCATGAAGACGTGGCTGGTGGAGACCGGCCGCGCCATCGCCGACGCCGACATCCAGTACCTCGAAGTCCGCGGCTGGATCCCCGGGGAGAACCGGTGAGCGCAGGACATCCGGACCGGCACACCGCACCGGACCCCCACCGCCCCACATGGTTCGCCGGCTCCGACGAGAAGCTCACCGTGCTGCGCCGCGCCGCCGAGGCCCGCGGCGTGGCCCTCGACCCGGCCACCCCGCCGAGCGAGGAGGACGCCCAGGAGCTGACCGACCGACTCGCCGACATCCTCCTGGCCGAGGGCGGCTTCGACGGCGACTGGCGGACCACGCCGTTCGGCGACCTGGTCGAAGGCCTGATCGACGCCCTCCACCGCTACGCCTACCCCGACGAGCACTGACCCCTCCCCTCAGCACCCGGCACACGAATGGAGACACCCGCGTCGTGGAGAGCACCACCGCCACCGCCGAGCAGGACGCGCCGACCGGGCCGCCGCTCCCGGCGCAGCCGCTCGGTATCGCCGTGGCGAACCCGCTGCCGCTGCACGGGTTCCAGAAGGACGCGGTGGCCGCCGCCGTGCGCGAGGTGAAGGACGGCGGCCGCGCGACGGTCGTCGCGGCGACCGGCTCCGGGAAGACCCTGATCGCCGCCGGCTGCGCCCGGCGCCTGGCGGCGAGGGGCCGGGTGCTGGTGCTGGTGCCGACGATCGAGCTGCTGGAGCAGACCGCCGAGGCCTGGTCCCTGCGAGGTGGACGCCGCGGCCTGGCGGTGGCGGCCTGTTCACGGGAGGAGGCGCTGGAGAGCGCGGAGGCCGGCGGCCGCGTCCACGCCAGGGTGACCACCCAGGCCCCGCGGATCGCCGACCTGGTCGCCGGTGCCCCCGACGACCAGCCGGTCACCGTGTACGCGACCTACGCCTCGCTGGAGCGGATCGTCCAGGCCCACCGCGAGTTCGGCCTGCCCGCCTGGGACCTGGTCGTCATCGACGAGGCGCACCGGACCGCCGGCGCCGAGAGCAAGGCATGGGCGGCCGTCCACGACGACGCCCAGGTCCCCGCCACCCGGCGGCTCTACTTCACCGCGACCCCGCGCATCGCCGACGACCGGCGCGCGAAGGACGGCCTGGCCGACCTCGCCGACGCCGACAGCCAGGCGCTGCCCGCGCTCTGCTCCATGGACGACGAGAGCATCTACGGCACAACCGTCTTCACCTGGACCCTCGGCCAGGGCATCGAGCACGGCTACCTCGCCGACTACCGCGTCCTGGTCCCCGTCGTCACCGACGAGGACCTGCGCGAACTGCTCCGCCTCCCCGCCGTCGCCGACCTGCGCACCCAGCGCTCCAACGAGGAACTGCTGCGCCTGGCCCTGCAGATCGCCGTGCTGCGCGCCGTCGCCGACCTCGACCTGCGGCGGGTCATCACGTTCCACTCCCGGGTCAGCGCGGCACGGGAGTTCGCGGACACCCTGCCGGACGCCTCCCGGCTGCTGGAGGACGCGGAGCGCCCGGAGCGGATCTGGGCGAAGGCGGTGGCCGGCACGGACCGCCTCCGCGACCGCCGGGCCGCGTTCGCCGAGTTCAAGGCCCACACCGGCGAGGACGGCGAGGAGTGCGGCATCCTCTGCAACAGCCGGCTGCTGACCGAGGGCATCGACGTCGCCGCGGTGGACGCCGTCTGCTTCGCCGACCCCAAGAGCTCGGTCATCGACATCGTCCAGGCCGTGGGCCGCGCCCTGCGCCAGTCCTACCAGCAGGGCAAGGTCTCGTGGATCGTCATCCCGGTCTACCTGCCGACGCCTCAGGCCGGCGACGACACCGCCACCGCGCACCCGTCCGAGGTCCACGACGCCGGCGAGGCCGTGAAGGCCGAGGCCGATACCGAGATCGAGGCCTCCAGCTTCCGTACGATCTGGCGGGTCCTGCGCGCTCTCGCGGCGCACGACGCCCGGGTGGTCGGCCGGATCACCGAGCTGCGCGCCCACCGCTCCCAGGGCGCCGCGCACACCACCGCGGCCAAGCCGGCCGAGGGCGATCAGCAGCCGGCGGCCCCGGTCGAGTCGCCGGTCGAGTGGCTGAAGGTCGACGCCCGCCGGCACGCCGCGCGCATCCTCCAGACCGTCAAGCTGCGCGCGTTCAACCCGCGCGCGGTCGAGTGGCAGCGGATGCACGCCGTCGCCGCCGGGTTCCACACCGGGCACGGTCACCTCGACCCCGTCGACAAGACCAGGAACGCCGAGCTGATCTCCTGGCTTACCCGCCAGCGCCACCTCCACGGCCAGGGCCTGCTCGACCCGGCCCGGATCTCGGAGCTGGACGCGCTCGGCATGATCTGGTCGAAGAACGCCAACGCCTGGGAACGCGGCGCCGCGTACGCCGCCGCGTTCCACCGCCGGCACGGCCACCTCGCCATCCCCGCCACCGCGAAGCTGGACGACTACGCGGTGGGCGCGTGGATGCGCCGCCAGCGCAAGGCCGACAGCCTCGACCCCGGCCAGGTGGCGAAGCTGGACGCGCTGGACGAGCTGTGGCGCCTGGAGCCGGACTGGAACCGCTCCTACCGCCGCCTGCTCGCCTACCTCGCCGCCGGCGGAGCCCTCGACGGCCCGGTGAACCGCACCGGCGGCGAGGCCGACCCGGCCTTCCGCCCCGGCACCTGGCTGCGCAAACAGGACAAGGCCCGCACCGACGGCAAACTGACGAATCGTCAGATCACGCTCCTGGACGCCCTCCACCGGCACGCCGGGACCGCCACCGGCGGCCGGACCGGGTGATGCTCCGCCGAAGGGCGGCCCGCGGAGCCGCCCTTCGGCGAGCGCACGTCCGACGTGCGCCGTGCGTCCCCCGACGGTCCGGGGAGTCGACTGCCCCGGGCGCCGGCGGTGCTGCTACTTCTGCCAGCCGACGGTCTCGGGCAGCGGGCTGTAGAAGATGGCGGCGCCGACGTTGGCGAGGCCCTTGCGGATGCCGTAGGTGGAGGGGCCGCTGTAGAGCGGCAGCAGGGAGTACTGCTGGAGGGCCTTCTGCTCGACCTCGTTGACGGCCGCGATCTGCTGGCCGAGGTCGGCGATCTCTCCGGTGGCGCGGATCTCCTTGTCCAGTTCGGGGGTGCCGGCTCCGGTGATGTTGGAGTCGCGGTCGGAGCAGTAGAAGTCGCACAGGTACCGGGCGCCGAAGGGGTCCGTCGAGCGGTTGCCGGAGATGAACAGGTCGAAGCGGCGGTCGCTGAGGACCTTGGAGAAGTCGTTCTCGGAGACCTTGTTGACGTCCACCTTCACGCCGACGGCCTTGAGCATCGCGGTGAACGCACTGGCGGTGGCCTTCTCGATGGGGCCGTCGCCGAGCAGGGTGTAGCCGATCGCGAGCTGCTTGCCGTCCTTGGCGCGGATGCCGTCGGCCCCGGGCTGCCAGCCGGCCGCGTCCAGGGTCCTGCGCGCCTCCTCCGGGTCGTACTTCAGCACGGAGGCGACGTTGTCGCGGTAGCCCTGCTGGAAGCTGTAGAGCACCGACGAGCCGGGCAGTGGCTCGGTGTAGTCGAGGCCCTGGAACCGGATCTTCGCTATCTGGGCGCGGTCGATGCTCTCCTGCACGGCCTTGCGGACCTGGACGTCGCCGAGCAGCGGGGACTTGGTGTTGAGGTACAGCGAGTACTCGAAGGGGCTGCCGCCGCTGCGGATCTCGGCGTCCTTGACCGTCTTCACCTGCTTGAGGTTCTCCGCGGTCCCGACGGGGGCGTAGTCGAGTTCGCCGTTCTTGAAGGCGTTGATCGAGGCGGCGCTCTCCAGGTTGACGTAGACGCGCTTGTCGAGCTTGCCCGGCCGGCCCCACCAGGTGGGGTTGCGCACGAAGGTGATGTTGCCGGAGTGGTCGTCCCAGGTGCCCACGGTGTACGGCCCGGTGCCCCACTCGGGGTGGGCGGTCTTGACGTACGCCTTGTTGAAGTTGTCGACGGTGGCGGCCTGGGGGTGCAGGAAGGTGGTGAACAGCGCGGACCAGGAGGCGTTGACGCCCTTGAAGGCGATGACCGCCTGCTTGTCGTCCGCGCCCCGGGTGACGGAGGTGATGCGGTCGTAGCCGTCGGTGGAGGAGGCCGCGTACTCCTTGTCGGAGCCGTTGTTGGCCTTCCAGGTGGCCTCGATGGCCCGCCAGTCGATCGGGGTGCCGTCGTTGAACACGGCCTTGGGGTTGAGGGTGATGACGACCTTCTGGTCGCCGCCCTCGACGGAGACCTTCACGTCGCTGTAGTAGTCCGGGTTGTACTGGACCTCGCCGGTGGGCGAGTAGGTGATGGCGTCGGCGTTGTACCAGGACCAGACCCGCAGCGCGTTCAGGGTGCCGTTGACGTTGAACGGGTTGCCCTGCTCGTCGAAGGTCCCCGCGGAGGTGTAGGTGCCGCCGTCCTTGATGTTCTCGTACGGCTGGGGGTTGTAGTCGGTGACGGAGGACGCGACCTTGGCGGCGTTCTTGGCGTCCTGCCCGGGGGAGGCGCCGGTGGAGCCGCCGGAGGGGGACGAGGAGGAGCAGGCGGTGGCGGCGACCGAGACGGCCGCGGCGAGCGCGAGGGGCAGGGCGAGCTTCCGACGCATGGGGTGTCCTTGGTGGGATTCGGTGAGACGGGGAAGAGCGGGGGGTGGGGGTCAGACCGCGTGGCAGGCGTACCGGTGGTCGGAGCCGTCCGGGGCGCCGACGGTCGCCGGCCGTTCGGTGCGGCAGCGCGTGCGTACGGCCTCGTCGGCCTCCCGGTGGAGCGGGCAGCGGTCGACGAACACGCAGCCCTGCGGCAGCCGGGCGGCGCTGGGCTGCTCGCCCGCGAGGACGATGCGCTCGCGGTGGCGCTCGCGCTCCGGGTCGGGGACCGGGACGGCCGACAGCAGGGCCCGGGTGTACGGGTGCCGGGGCCGGGCGAAGATCTCCTCGGTGGCGCCGGACTCGACGACGTGTCCGAGGTACATCACCGCGACGCGGTCGGAGAAGTAGCGCACCACGGCCAGGTCGTGCGCCACCACGAGGTAGGCCAGGCCCAGTTCGCGCTTCAGCCGGGCGAGCAGGTTGATGATCTCGGCCTGCACGGAGACGTCCAGGGCGGACAGCGGCTCGTCCAGGACCAGCAGCCTCGGCTCGCGGGCCAGGGCGCGGGCGATGCCGACGCGCTGGCGCTGGCCGCCGGACAGGGCGGCGGGGAAGCGGTCGCCCATGGCGCGGTCCAGGCCCACCAGGTCCAGGAGTTCGGTGACCCGGGAGCGGACGGCCGTGCGGTCGGCGCCGGCGGCCTGGAGCGGTTCGGCCAGCAGGTCGAAGACGGTCAGCCGGGGGTCCAGGGCGTCCGTCGGGTCCTGGAGGACGATCTGCACGTGGCGCCGCAGCTCGCGCACCTCGGCGGCCGAGCGCAGCGTGGCGACGTCGGTGCCGGCCACCTCGATGCGGCCGCCCTCGGGGGCGCGCAGCCGCAGCACCTCGCGCAGCGTGGTGGTCTTGCCGCTGCCGGACTCCCCGACCAGGGCCAGGGTTTCGCCCGCGCGCAGTTCGAAGCCGACGTGGCTGACCGCGCGCAGGGTGCCCACCCGGCGCTTGAGCAGGGCGCCCTTGGTGACGGGGAACGTCTTGACCAGGTCCTCGACGCGCAGGACCACCTCGCCGGCGGTCCGCTCGGCGGGGCCGGCCGTCGGCACGGGCGGGGCCGCCCCGACCGGGTCGAGGCTGCCGTCGGCGATCTCCCGGGCGCGGTGGCAGGCGGCGCGGCCGGGCCGCCCGGCCGGCGCCGGTGCGCTCAGGTCCGCTGAGGTCAAGTCCGGTGCGGCCAGGCCTGGTTCGGTGGTCCGGCACACGTCCACGGCCACCGCGCAGCGGGGCGCGAAGGGGCAGCCGCCGGGCAGGGCCACCAGGGACGGCGGCTCCCCGCCGACCGGGACCAGGGGCCGCGGGACACCGCTGTCCACGGTCGGGACGCTGGCCAGCAGGCGGGCGGTGTAGGGCATCGTGGGACGGCGGAAGAGCTCGTCGACGCCCGCGTGCTCGACGATCCGCCCGGCGTACATGACGGCGACGTCGTCGGCGTGGCCGGCCACCACGCCCAGGTCGTGGGTGATCAGGACGAGGCCGGCGCCGGTCTCGCGCTGGGCCAGGCGCAGCACGTCGAGGATCTGCGCCTGGACGGTGACGTCCAGCGCCGTGGTGGGCTCGTCGGCGACGAGCACCGAGGGCTTGTTGGCGATGGCCAGGGCGATGACGACGCGTTGGCGCATGCCGCCGGAGAACTCGTGCGGGAAGGACTTGGCGCGTTCGCGCGGGTCGGGGATGCCGACCAGGTCGAGCAGTTCCACCGCCTGCTCCCAGGCGTCCTTCCGGGACAGCTCCCGGTGCACGCGCAGGGCCTCGGAGAGCAGCCGGCCGACGGTGAAGATGGGCGTGAGTGCGGACATCGGGTCCTGGAAGACCATGCCGATGTCCTTGCCGCGGACCCGGGAGAGCTCCTTGTCGTCCATCGCCGCCAGGTCGCGGCCGCCCAGCAGGATCCGGCCGCCGAGGCGCGCGGTGGGCGGCAGCAGGCCCATGACGGCGAGGGCGGTGGCGGACTTGCCGGAGCCGGACTCGCCGACGATGCCCAGGGTGCGCCCGGGCAGCAGGTCGAAGTCGACGCCGCGCACGGCCTCCACCGGTCCGGCCTCGGAGGGGAAGGAGACGCTCAGGCCGCGTACGGACAGGACGGGTGCGGGCCCGGCGGGGTCGGTGGACCCGGTGGGAGCGGTCGCGGGCCCGGTGCGGGGGGCGGGTGCGAGGGTCATCGTCGGGCTCCTGCCGCGCCGGTGGTGGACGTGGGGTCGAGGGCGTCGCGCAGGCCGTCGCCGACGAAGGTCATCGAGACGGTGAGCAGGACGGTCAGCCCGGCGGGGAAGGCGAAGAGCCAGGGGGCGCTGGTGATGGTGCCCGCGCCGTCGGCGAGCATCGTGCCCAGCGACACGTCGGGGGTCTGGACGCCGAAGCCGAGGAAGGACAGGGCGGTCTCGCTGAGCACGGTGGAGACCACGCCCAGGGTGAGGTTGACGATGAGCAGGGAGCCCAGGTTGGGGATGATGTGGCGCAGCACGATGCGCAGGGGGCGCACGCCCATGTACTCCGCGGCGCGCACGTAGTCGCGCTCGCGCAGGGACGTCGACACCGACCAGACCACGCGGGCGGTGGACATCCAGCCGAACACCGTCAGGACGAGGATGAGGACCCGCCAGTCGCCCGCCAGCCGGTGCGAGACCAGGGCGAGGACGAGGAAGGACGGCACGACCAGCAGGAAGTGGATGAGGGCGAGGGTCGCCTTCTCCACCCGGCCCCCGACGTAGGCGGCGCCCGCGCCCACGACCGCGGCGAGGGCGACGGTCAGCAGGGACACGGTCACCGCGATCACCAGCGAGCGCTGGAGGCCGTGCACGGCGGCGGCGTAGACGTCGTTGCCGCCCTGGTTGGTGCCGAACCAGTGCTCGGCGCTCGGGGCCTGGGTGAGGGCGGAGAAGTCGGTGTCCGCGAAGCCGTACGGGGTGAACAGGCCGCCGAGCGCGCTGAACAGCACGAGCAGCAGGAAGATCACCACGCCGGCGACGGCGGTCCGGTTGCGCAGGAAGCGGCGCAGGTAGAGGCGGCGCCGGCCCAGGTAACGGCCGTCGTGCTTGTCGTGCCCGTCGTGCTTGTCATGCTCGGCGGCCGCGTCGGGACCCACAGGGGTCACAGGGGTTACAGGAGTGCTCATCTCAGCTCACCCGCACCCTCGGGTCGAGGAGGACGGTGGCGATGTCCGCGAGGATCGCGCCGACCGCCGTCAGGGCGGCGGCGAACGCGGCGGTCGCCACGGTGCCGTGCACGTCGTTCTTGCTGATGGTCTGGATGAAGTACTGGCCCATGCCGTTCCAACCGAAGATCGTCTCCGTGAGCACCGCGCCGGTGAACACCGCCGGGATGCCGAAGGCCACGGACTGGGCGGTGGGGATCAGCGCGGTGCGCAGGGCGTGCCGGCGGATCGCCTGGGCGCGGGTCAGCCCGGTGGCCCGGGCGGTGCGCACGAAGTCGGAGCCGATGACGTCCAGCAGCAGCGAGCGCTGGGTGAGGTGGTAGCCCACGTACCCCGTCAGGGTGAGGGTGAGCGTCGGCAGCACCAGGTGCAGCAGCCGGTCGCCGACCGTCGCCCAGAACCCCTCCACGCCGGGCGAGTTCTCGCCCGCGACGTACAGGAAGTGCCAACCCGCCTGCTCGTTCAGCCGGATGGCCAGCAGCACCAGCGCGAGGGCGGCGATCGACACCGGGACGTTGAACAGCGCCATGGACAGGGCCTGGGCGGCCCGGTCCCGCCAGCCGTACTGGCGCGAGGCGGTGTGCACCGCGAGCGCGACACCGACGACGACCGACAGGACCGTCGCACCGGTCACCAGCTCGGCGCTGACCAGGGAGCGGTAGCCGATCTCCCCGTTCACCCGCACCCCGACCGGGGAACGGCCCCAGTCGAAGCGCAGGACCACCCCGGTCAGCCAGTCCCACCAGCGGTGCAGCAGCGGCTCGTGCGGGTCCAGGTTGTAGGGGGCCAGGGCCCGGGAGATCTGCTCCTCGGTGCGGACCGGGCGCAGCTCCTTGAAGTTCGAACGCGGGTCGAGGAACCAACTGGCCAGGAAGTAGGTGGCGTTGGTGGCCACGGCGATCACCAGGAACCAGCCCGCCGCCCTGCGGGTCACGTACCGGAGCACGGACGCCACCTCCCCACCGGATGCGACGGGTACGGCCGGGGAGCGCCGGGTCTGGGGGAGTTGGGCATGCGGGTGGAACTTCCTCGATCCAAGGGGTGGTTGCACGACCGTGCAGAGGCCAGTCTGTGTGCGAGCGACACCCGGCACCAGGGACCAGGGCAAGTGGACACGAACACGAAACGCGCCCGCAGCACATGGACGCGTTCGCGTCACAATTCGTCGAATCCGCAGGTCGCAGGGGCCGCGGCGGCCACCGGTCCGCGCCGTCGCCGAGCGTCGGCGGGCGCGCCGCCGGCGGCGGACCACCCGCCGCCGGGAAACAATCACGCCATGGACAAGGACATCACCCGCACGGTGGACGCCCTGTGCGAGGCCGACGACGCGGACGTCTCCGTACTGCGCGCCGAGGTCGAATCGCGGGTCGCCACCGGCGAGTTCGACTGGGCCGGCGGCCTCGCGGCGGAACTCGCCGCCCGCACCGCCGCCGGCCGGGACCTTCAGGGGCACTGCGCCGCGGCCCTGTACTGGACACTGAACGCCCTGGCCGCCCGCCCGGGGCCGCAGAGCCTGCGCGCCCTGGTGCGCGTGCTGGACTCGCCGCACCCCGGCGTCTCCCCGCGCTACCTGGCCGCGGTCGTCGCCCACGGGCACCGCATCGAGGACATCGCCGACGAGGTCTTCGACCGGGCGCCCGAGACCGCGGACGCGCGCGAGTTCGCGGCCTGCCTGCTCCACGAGACGGTGCTCGTCTCGGACGCGGTCAACGGCCACCCCGCGCTGCGCGCCTTCGCCGACACCCTCCTGGCCGAGGGCCACCCGCTCGCCGTACTGCCGCTGGCCCTGCTGCCCGAGGAGCACGGGCTGCGGCGCCCCGCGGGGGCCGCCGACGACTGGACCTGGACGGTCCCGGCCGTGTGGCCGGAGCCGGGCGACGCGCTGGAGACCACGCCGGCGACGCGGCAGCGGGCGGCCGCGGCCGAACCGACCGAGACCAGCCTGCCCGCCACGACGGAGGCCATGGGCGCGGCCGTCGCCCACTGGCTCGCCCAGTCCAACGGCAAGCTCGCCGCCCAGGAGTTCTGGCTGCCCGACCCGGTCACCCCCGAAGACCTCCCGGCACTCCTCGCGCTCCTGCCGCTCACCCCCTGGCCGCCCGGCCAGACCCCGGCCCGGCTCCACCCCTCCGACCCCGACCTCGCCCTACGGACCCTGCTCACCGCCGCCCTGCGCGCACCGGCCTACGGCCACGGCAACTACGGCGCCTACGGCAGACTCGCCGCCTGGCGCTCCTTGGCCGCCCTGACCGGCACCCCCGCCGACGCGCCGATCACCCGGACCGCCGACCGCGTGCGGCAGACGACCTGGCTCCGCCTCGGCACCGCGTCCGCCCCCTGGTTCCACAACGTCGCCTGGGACCTCGCCCTCGCCGCCCTACACCCCGACGGCCGACACCTCGCGGTCCTGGCCGCCACCGACACCGACTGACCACACGCCACCCCGGCCGGCCGGGCCCGCAGCCGCAACCCGGCCTCCGGGCAGCCCCCTCCGGCCTGCCCCGCCCGCCCTTCCCGTCACCGGCAGCAGCGCTATCGCCCTCGGCTGGGCCTGCGCCCCGATACCGGTGAGCGGGGTGCCGGCGACGCCCGTCGAACTGTCCATCGGCCGACGTTATGATGTTCGATGCTCTACAGAGCGTGTCGAACAGCATGGGGGGAACATGGGCATCGATGGTGCCGGAACGGGGTTCGGCGCTCATCCGGAGAAGCTCGGGGACGCGGGCGACAAGCTCGTCGCGGCCGGCGGGGACGTGGGTGGTGTCAAAGCGGCCCTGGACAAGCTGAACATGTCCGACCCCGCCGTCCTCGGCGAGTACGGCGCGGGCGACGCGGCGAAGGCCTTCTGGCAGGCCTGGCAGGACGAGCTCCAGGTGAACGTCGACGCGCTGAAGGATCTCGGCGGCAAGGTGCACACCACCGCGGCCAACTACGCGACCACGGACCACGGCGTCCAGCAGCAGTACCAGCAGGGGGCCTGACCGTGGCCGACCACAGCGCGCACCCGCTCGGCGGGCCGTCGGGCAGCCAGCGCCAGCAGGCCGAGAAGCTGAAGAAGACCATCGACGAGTCCCACGGCATGTGGGGCGCCGGCGACCTCAAGTACGCCGTCCACGACGCCCTGCAACTGCCCGCGCCCAAGGGCGACTCCGGCAAACTAGGCGAACTCGCCGCCGCCTACAACACAGCGAGCGGCCGGCTGGACCAGATCCAGATGACGGTGACGCAGGTCGGCTCGCAGCAGCTGCCCGACGCCTGGACCGGGCAGGTCGGGGAGAAAGCCGCGGAGGTGGTCAAGGCCTCCGCCGACGACCTCGGGCGCTGCCGCGACGCCCTGGGCAAGGGCCGGGACCAGCTCAAGACGCTGGCCGGCGCGCTGAGCGAGGCTCAGGTCCTGCACGGGCAGGGCCACGCGCCGCTGGCCGAGGCGCTGAAACTGCTGCACGACATCACCGTCGGCGATATGCCGGACCCGGTCCACTGGGACGACGACACGATGCACACCGCCCAGGCGAAGGCGAGGGAGGGCATCAAGTCGGTCCACGACGCCGCGGTGAAGGCCGAGAACGCGGGCCGCGCCGCCGCCCGCGAGCTGAACGCGCTGGCGGGCAAGGCGCTGGCGGGCAAGTTCAAGAACAAGGGCCTCAGCGCGGAGGACAAGCTGGTCATCGTCGATGCCGCTCTCGCCGGCAGCCAGGAGTACGGCAGCATCCTCACGGCCAACGACGTGACGCGTGCCGGCCAGGTCATGGACAAGATGAGCGAAGCCGACAGGGCACGCTTCGACCAGCTGCTGGCCGGCTGCAAGTCCCCCGAGGAGCGCGCCTACCTGATGAAGGCGCTCGCCGCCGGGCACAGCTACGACGAGGTCAAGAAGTTCGACGACCTGATCCACGAACACGCCGACGATCCCGACTGGCTCGCCGATCGGATATCCCCGGTGCAGCTCGACGCGACCTCCACCCAGAAGACGGACACGGCCTACCAGGGCGTCAAATGGGGTCAGGGACCGTATCCGACCTGCGTGGCGGCCTCGACCGTGACCGCCCGGGCGATGGTCGACCCGCTCTTCGCCTTCCAGCTCACCACCGGCGGTCACCCCGGCGACCCGGCCTACGACAACGGTCAGGCGTCGAAAGAGCGATGGGACAAGGAGACCAACCGGGTCTACGACACCCGCTCCTGGTGGCACTTCGACAAGGGCGGGATGTGGGACTGGGAGTCCGACGACGTCGCCGACGACGAGATCGGCAAGCACACCGGCGCGGAGTACCACAACGTCGACCTCGACAGCCGCGACAAGCGCCAGAGTGCGCTGACCGAGATCGAGCAGAAGATCGACGAGGGCAAGCCCGTCCCCGTGTCGGTCCGCGGAGACGGCGGCCACCAAATGATGATCATCGGACACCGGGGTGACCAACTGGAGCTCTACAACCCCTGGGGCTACACCGTCTGGGTCAGCGAGAGCGACTTCATCAACAACCACATGGGCGGCGCCTCCGACGACAGCCTCCCCAACGTCACAAGCGTCCGAATGCCCAAGTGAGGCACCAGATGAACACCCCACAACCCCAGAGCGACAGCCGGCTCGCCGAGCTGGACGTCGAGATCCTGCTGCGCTTCGGCCTGCCGCACCCGGGACCGCACCGCTCCACCCTGTTCGGCGACGGCGCGGTGGCCGCCGCGATCACCGTCGACCGGCTCGGCGCGCTGCCACGGGCCTTGGCCTTCCTCGGCGAGACCGTCCGCGCCGGCGGCACCCGCTTCGCGGCCGCCCTGCCCGAACCGCTGCCCGGACCGGCCGCCACGGTGGCCCGCGGCTGGCTGGAGGCAGCCGCCATGGTCGTACAGGACCCCACAGGGGACCAACTGGTCGCCCGCTGGCTCGACGCCGTCGCCGCCGTCCTGGCGCTGCGTGTCACCCACCGGGAAGCGACCCCGTGAAGCGCAGGTGGCGCCTCGTCCTGCTGGTAGTCGTCGTGGCGCTGGCCGTCCCGGCCACCATGCGCGCGGTGACCGTCCACCGGAAGACCACCGGCAGACTCGATCACGGCACCGTATTCACCCAGACCTCGGGACAGATCACCGTCAAGCCCGGCGAGCTGTTCTCCGTGGAGGTGCCCGCCCACCGGTTGGCAGGCGACGTCTGGAGCATGGCCGCTCCAGCCCCCGACCCGGCCGTCGCGAAGGCCGCCGGTGACGAGTACGTCCACAACTTCGACGTCAGGGACCTGTTCGACTTCGGCGAAATCGGAAACACCGGCTCGGGCGGCCGCTACTACTTCACCTTCCGCGCCCAGAACCCCGGCCGTACCACCATGACCGTGCACATCGCCTACCGCGACGAGCTCGGTGGGGACTGGCCCGGAGGGCCGGACCAGATCAAGCGCCAGTTCACCGTCGACGTCAGCTCCGACGCCCCCCGCTGAACCCCCGTTCCGAGGAGGCCGGTTCGCGTACGGCGGGTCCGTTCCAGGGGGCGGACCACCGCGCGGGCCCCTGGGCCATGCCCCGGCGGATCGGCTCCACCGGCCGCAGCGCCAGGCCCGGTGACCAGCCAGGCGACCAGGGCGGTGAACAGGGTGGCGCTGGGCAGCACGTAGCGGGTGAGGAGGCCGGTGACCCGGGCCTCGGCCTGGTCGGCGGCGGTGGGGTCGACCAGCAGGTAGCCGGTGACGCGCTGGTCCGGCAGGCTCTCGATGCCGGTGTACTGCCGTAGGGCCTCGGAGGTGGCCGGGGCGGTGGCCCGCTTGATCAGGGTGACGTCCCGGTCGGCGGAGCGGCATCGGAGCGCCTCGCGGTCCCGGGCACCGACGGTCACTCAGCCTTCGGCCGCCTCAGGTCCATCGACCACCCCGACAACCGCTCGACCGCACTCCAGGTCAGGCCCACGCACGGATCGGTGTCGACCAGCAGGGTCGCGGCCGCGCGGCCGTCGGCCCAGGCCCGCGCCTGCGGCGTCAGCGCATCGTCCACCCAGGCCGCTGCCCGTTCTCCGACGAAGGCCGCCACCGCCGGCACCTTCTCACACGGTTCGAACGGCTTGGGCGGGAAGAAGACGACCGGCAACGGTTCCAGCCCCAGGAACGGCGCGAGGAACTCGTTCGCCTCCTCTTCCCAACCCGTCGCCCAAACGATCTCGAAGTGCTCGGCAAGTCCGTTCAGCCACCGCCCGTGGACCCGGTTCAGACGCACCGGCTCCTCACCGGGGAAGAACCCGTACTCCTGGTAATCCGCCGGGCACACCGCCGCGGCGAACGGGTTCAGCACCCCGTCGACGTCCAGAAGCAACAACGGCAGGTCGGCAGTCACGACGACTCATCCTGCCGCCGTAGGACCCCCGCCACAACGGGAAGCGACCGCCGCGAACGCGGGAAACGATCGACCACCTGTGCATGTGCGGGGTGGTGCGGCCTTGTCCACCCGACCTGGAGGAGCGGCGTCTGCCCCGGACACCACGCAGACGACAAGCTCCGGCTTCATGCCCGAATCCCGCGGTAGGCGTGCGGCGCCGCCACGGTCCGGGCTCCACGTGCCCCGGTTCCCGCCTCCGCCCCCGCCTCCGCCTCCTCCGCAGCCTCCGCGTCGGCGATGCGGCCGCGCACCATCGCGTCCATGACCGCCATGTACCGCTGCGTGCGGGGGCCGCCGAGGAGGAAGGGGTTCGCGGCGCCGGGCGGTTGGCGCCGCAGCTGTTCGGCTCGTTCGAGGCCGTGGTCGTTCGGGTGGTTGGAGAGCTCGACCTCCACGTTCGTCCGGCGCATGACGGCCCGGAAGGAGTGGACGGAGGTGAGGAGGGTGCGCAGTTCCGCCACCGTCGAGGGCGGGTTGAGGCCGCCCCACAGCATCGCGCTGTGGTACCGGCCGCCCGCCCGGACCGGGATGACCGGGGACACGGTGCCGGGGGTGTGGCCCGGGGTGTGGTGCAGCTCGATCGTCGTGCCGCCGAGGGTGAGCTGCGCGCCGTCCGCGATGTCGAGGTCGCGGACGGGGGCGTAGGCGGGGCGGGTGCGGGCGAGGAGGTCCCAGTCGGCCGGGGACATGTGCACGCGGGCGCCGTAGCGGTCGGCGAGGGTCTGGGCGCCGCCGAAGTGGTCCGGGTGGCCGTGGGTCACGACGACGTGCCGGATCGCCGCCGGGTCGGCGCCGACCGCCCGCAGCCCGGGGACGACGACGCCCTCGGCATCGGCGGGTGAGGTGAGCGCGTCGATCAGCACGATGCCGTCGTCCGTCAGCACCGCCATCGCCGAGACCCAGCCCGCGCTCAGCAGCACCAGGTTGTCGAACAGCTTGACGGGCGCGGGCGCGGGCAGCGGGGGAAGGACGGAGCCGGGCGTCAGCGCCGTCACCAGGGCCCGCAGCACGGGGTCGTCGTCGGCGAGGCGGCGGGCGCGGTCGTAGTGCGCGCGGCCGGCGGGCGGTGCCGTCGCCGAGGAGGGGTCGGCAGCCGAGGCCGTGCCCGGAAGGGCGGCCGGCGTGGCCCCGGCGGCGAGGCCGAGGACGGCGAGCTGGGCGAGACGGCGCCGGGTGAAGTCGGCGTCCGTGGCGGCCCGGCGGGTGGGTCGGATCATCGCGGTCGGGGCTCCTGGTCGGTCGGGAAGGGGCGCTCCTTCGGGAGGGGATGCTCCTTCGGGACGGATGCGGATACGGACGTCAGCCGAGGGCGCTGACGACCGTCTTCGTCGCCTGGGCGATCAGGGCGTCGTCGGAGGTGGCATCGGCCTTGCCGCGGTCGGTCAGGACGACGATGACGATCGGGGCGCGCCCGCCCGACGGCCACGCCACGGCGACGTCGTTGCGGGTGCCGTAGCCCGCGTTGCCGGTCTTGTCGCCGATCCGCCAGTCGGCGGGCACCCCCGCGCGGATGTACGGGCCGCCGGTCGTGTTGCCGACCAGCCAGTCCGTCAGCAGCCCGCGCCGGCCTTCCGGGAGGACGTCGCCGAGCACGTAGCGGCGCAGGTCGGCGGCAAGGACGCGCGGCGTGCTGGTGTCGCGGGTGTCGCCCGGGGTCGCCTCGTTGAGGGTGGGTTCGGTGCGGTCGACGCTGGTGGTCGAGTCGCCGAGGTCGCGCAGGGACTGCTGGACGGCCGCCGGGCCGCCGAGTTCGGCGAAGACGAGGTTGGCCGCGGTGTTGTCGCTGTACTGGATGGCGGCGGAGGCCAGGTCGCGCAGCTTCATGCCGGTCGCCACGTGCTGCGAGGTGATCGGTGCCCACGCCAGCACGTCCTCCTGGCGGTAGGGGACGACCTTGTCCAGGTCCGCGTCGGAGGCCTTGCGCAGCAGGGCCCCGGCGGCGAGCGACTTGATCGTGGACGCGAACGCGAACCGCTCGTCGGTCCGGTGGACGACCTCCCGGCCGCTGCCGGTGTCCACCGCGTACACGCCGAGCCGGGCGCCGAACCGCTGCTCGAGTTCCGCGAAGGCCGCGTCCGCCGCGGCAGCCGAGACCGCCCCCGCCGCTGTCGTCGTTGTAGTGGCGCCGGTGGCCGCCGCCGTCGAGGCGCCGTCCGCCCGGCCGCACCCGCCGACCAGCGCGGCCACGAGCAGGGCCACCGCGGGCAGCGCGACGCGGGTCCGGGTACGGGTGCCGGTACGGCGGAGGTCGGGTGTCATCAGTGGTCTCCCCAGGTGGTTCGTGTCATCACGGTCGCGCCCCGCGGCGGTGGTCCACACCGCCGCGATCCGCGCGATCACGCTCAGCTAAACAGGCCACGGGCTACCCAGTCCAAGACCGCAATCGTGAAGTGAACGATAAGAAAACACCTATGATTGCTGGCCATGGACCTGCTGGGGCACCTCCGCCACTTCCGCGCCGTCGCCGAGGAACGGCACTTCGGCCGCGCCGCCGAGCGCCTGCGGATCGCCCAGCCCTCGCTCTCCCAGCGGATCCAGCGCCTCGAACGCGAACTCGGCGTGACCCTGTTCGACCGCGGCCCGCGCGGCGTCGACCTCACCCCGGCGGGCCGGCTGCTGCTCGCCGAGGCCGAGGAGACCCTGGACAGCGCCGCCCGCCTCCTCGCCACCGCCGCCGACCTGCGCAGCGGACGGGCCGGCACCCTGCGCGCGGCCGTCCCGCCCGAACTCGGGCCGGCCACCCTCGCCGCGCTGCTCACCGGCTTCGAGACCGCCTCCCCGGGCACCCGGCTCGAACTGCGGGAACTGCCGGTCGCGGCCGTGGTGCGCGAACTCGCCCAGCACACCGTCGACGTCGCCGTCGTCCGCCACCCCTGCCCGGCCGACGGACTGGCCTTCGGCCCCGTCCTGCACCAGCCGCTCGGCGCCCTGCTCGCCGCCGGCGGCCCGCACGCCGACCGCCCGGAGCTCGCGGTGGCCGACCTGACCGGCCTGCGCCTGGTCCTCTTCCCGCGCGCCACCGCCCCGGCCCTGTACGACGAGATCCTCACCACGCTGACCAGGCACGGCTGCACCCCCGAAGCCGTCGTCGACCCGCCGGGACCGGACGTCGCGGGCGCGCTCGTGCTCACCGGCAGCGCCATCGCCCTGGTGCCGCGCACCACACCCCCACCGGGTACAGTCTGGCGTCCGCTCACCGGCACCCCGCTGGCCTGGCGGACCTCCACAGCCTGGCCGACCGGGCGGGGCGGGCCCGCCGTCCGGCTGTTCGCCCAGGCCGCCCACGAGGCGCTGACCGGACCCGGCGGCCTGCTGCCCCAGCCGCCCCACCGCCCCCCGCTCTACCCCCGGCCCGCAATGGAGTTCCCGCTGTGACCAGCGACCGCACCACAGCCGACCGCCCGGCCGCCGACCGCCCGGCTCCTGACCGCCCGGCCGCCGACCGGACCCCGCACGGCCGCGCCGCACGCACCCGCATCGCCGCGGCCTTCGCCGACGCCGGCGTCACCGGCCGACTCCACGCACGCGACCTCGACACCGGCGCCGAGATCGGCCTCGGCGCCGATACCGCCGTCTCCACCGCCAGCGTCCACAAGCTCTGCCTGCTCGTGACGCTCTACCGCGAGGCCGCCGCCGGACGCATCGACCTCACCCGGCAGGTCGACATCCCCGCCGCCGGCCGCACCCCCGGGTCCACCGGCCTCGGCGCCATGCTCGACGACGCCCGCCTCTCCCTGCGCGACCTCGCCTACCTCACCGCCGCCGTCAGCGACAACACCGCCGCCGACACCCTGTGGGACCGGATCGGCCTCGACACCGTCAACCGCACCATGGCCGACCTCGGCCTCACCCGCACCGTCGCCGTCCACAAACTCCGCGACCTCATCGCCGCCCTCGCCGAGGACACCGGCCCCGACTCCCCGGTCGACCCCGCCGTCGTCGCCCGCCTCAGAGTCCTCGACCCCGCCTTCACCAACCACAGCACCCCCCGCGACATGACCACCCTGCTCGCCGCCCTCTGGCACGGCGACGCCTGCCCCGGCGACCACGGCACCGCCCTGCGACGCCTCCTCGGCCTCCAGGTCTGGCCCCACCGCCTGGCCTCCGGCTTCCCCTACGACGACGTCCGCGTCCACGGCAAGACCGGCACCCTCCCCACGCTGCGCCACGAGGTCGGCGTCGTCGAATACCCCGACGGCGGCCGCTACGCCCTCGCCGTCTTCACCCGCGCCGCCGCCACCACCATCACCCTGCCCGCCGCCGACGCCGCCATCGGCACCGCCGCCCGCCTCGCCGTCGACGCCCTCCGGGCCCAGGCAGCAGCCGGCCGGGCGTGCTGACCGGCGCCCACCGCGTCCCGGCCTCCGCCATCGCGCACCCGTCGGCGGTCGCCTGACGGCCCGTACGCCGAAGGGCGTCCCGACCCGGGCCCGAGGGCCGCGCCGCCAACGGCACGACGGGCAGGACGAAGGCGACGGCCCACAGCCACGGGTGCCGCCACCGCGTGCGCCTGGTGCCGGTCACCGTCCCCCCGGGGGACTCGTGACCACCAGGGTCGGGAATCACGCCGCCACAAAGCCGAGGCCACGGGGAATCGCGTGACAGCCGACAGTCGACAGCCGACAGCCGTCAATCCGGTCGACCCCCTCCTCACGCGTACCGGGGAAAATCCGCCCCTTCACCGGCCACGCACCGCGCCGGAGCGCTACGTTGACGGCCGCCGACCATGGGGAGAACCGCTGACATGACCATCGACAGGGCCGCCCTCGACAGCGCGATGAAGGCGGTCGTCGCCGCCGCGCACGCCGACGACCCGGCCGCGCTGTACCAGGCCGTGATGCCGCCGGCGGGCACGGACACGCCCCCGGCCGAGGTCACAGCCTGGTTCGGGACGCTCCTCATCCACCTGGCGCTCTCCGCCGCGACCACCTCGAAGCTGGAGCGCGGCTGCCCCCGGGAGGCCGTCTCGGGGTGGATCGGGGAGACGCTGGGCCCGCCGCCCACCCCGGCGCTGCTGCGCGCCGCGGATCCCGGTCGCATCGACCACGCCGAAGCGGTGAGCGCCGCCGCGGACTACTCCCGGTGCCACGAGTACACCGTCGACCTGATCCGGCTGGGACTGGCCGAGCCGAACGAGGCACCGGACGAGCGGGGCGTCGACGCCCACTGCGCGGCGACGAACGACAGCAGGACACGGATCACCGTGATCGCGATGCTCGGCCGCCTCGCCCCCGTCCCCGGCGGGCGGGCCTGACGCCGCCGCTCCGGCAGCGCCGGGCCGCCGGGCCGGTCGAGTCCGCCGCGCCCGGGCGCCCGCCGGTGCCGGGGGAGGGCCGGAGCAGGACGACGAGGGGTCAGGGAGCGCGCTGAGGCCCTGCCCCCGGCGGCGCGGCCACACGTTCGTATGCTTGCGTACGGGCGGTGGCGGCACCCCCGAACCCCGGACGGCGCCGCGCGCCGCGGACAGCGGAAAGGGGCGCGGGCATGCGGAAGCGGACGAGGCGTACGGCCTGGTCGCTCACCTACTTCCTGCTGGGCGGCGCGTGCCTGCTGATCGCCGTGGTGATGGCGACGGGCCTGGTGACGACGGGGGCCGCGCGCGGGCTGGGACCCCTGATCCCGGTCCTGATCCTCGGTGTCCCGGGTGCGGTGCTGACGTTCCGCGCGCCGGTGTTCGGCGTCTCCTACGGGCCGGCCGGGGTGAAGTACTCCGGGCTGCTCGGAGCGCGCTCCTACGCGTGGGCGGACATCCGGGAGGTACGGGTGGCCGTCCTGGAGGGCAGGGTCTACACGTCCGACGTCCCGGAGCTGGTGCTGGCCTCCGGCGGGACGGACCCGCTGTACATGCTGGCGGGCCACAGCTCGGGCCGGACCAACAAGCGGGTCAAACGGCTGGTGGCCGAACTCGAGGCGGCGCGCGCGGCCGCGTCCTGACGCCGGTCGCCTCCACCGGCGGCACGCGGCACCGACATCTCCCGGCAAGGCCTCCCGACAGGTCCCGACGCCGGTCACGGCTGCGCGGGGTCGGTGGTGCCGTCGCCGTCCGCGCCGCCCGGGCCGGCTGCCGAGTCCGGGCCCGGGTGGCGAGCGGCGCGCCCCGGGGACGGCGGTGTCGGCGGGGTGAAGCCGAGGGAGGTCAGCAGGCCGACCGCCGCGTCGCGGTAGTGGGCGGGCAGCTCGCGGTAGATGGCGAGGGCCTCCTCCCAGGAGCGCAGGGCGTCGGCGCCGCGGCCGAGCGCCTGCTGGGCGGCGGCCAGGGCGGTCAGGGAGTTGGCGCGCTGGTCGACGTATCCGGTGATGGTCCGGCCGACGGCCAGCGAGCGCTCCAGGTGGACCAGCGCCTCCTCGGGGCGGCCGGCGGCATAGCGGGCCATGCCGACGACGTTCAGGAGGCTGCACTCCGGGACGCCGCCGAGCCGGCGGATCTCCGGCGCGAGCAGCCGCTCGGCCAGGGCCTGCGCCTCCTCGGCCCGGCCGAGCATCAGGAGGCTGCTGGCGAGGTTGGTCTCGCACAGCAGGACCGTCCACCGGGCGGCGCCCGGACCGTCCGCGGCCAGCAGGCGCAGGGCGCGTTCGAAGTGGTCGGCCGCCCCGGCGTAGTCCGCGCAGTTGAAGTGCGAGACCCCCAGGCTGGCCAGCACCAGTGCCTCGACGGCCCGGTCGCCGGCCGCGCGGACGAGTTCCAGGGCCTGCTCGTAGTGCCGGCGGGCCTGCGGCAGGTCGCCCGCGGAGCCCCAGGCGTGCCCCTGGTCGTTCAGGCTGAGGCCCAGGGCGAGCGGGTCGTCGAGCCGGCGGGCGGCGGCCACCGCGGTCCGGCTCACGGCCAGTCGTTCCGCGTGCGGCCCGGTCCGGTGCAGGTAGGGCCACAGCAGTGAGGGGAGCTTCCAGGCGACGTCGTCGTCCTCGTGCTCGAAGGCGTGGGCGGCGGTGGCCAGGAGGTTGGCCCGCTGCTCGTCGCACCACCGCAGCGCCTGGGCGGGGTCGGTGAAGGCGGTGGTCTCCAGGTCCCGGGGCGGCGGTGGCAGCGCCACGTGGGGCCGCCCCGGCACCAGCGTCCGGGTGGCGGCGCAGGCGTGGTGGAGGCACCACGCGTACCAGCGCTCCAGGCAGAGGCGGCGGGAGCGTCGGCTCTCCTGCCGCACGCCCTGCTCGGCGGCGAACAGGCGCAGCAGGTCGTGGAAGCGGTAGCTGTCGGCGGAGTGCTCGGTGAGGAGGTGGACGTCGGCCAGCCGGCGCAGGACCCGCGCGCCGCTCCCGCGCTCCAGGCCGCCGAGCACCTCGGCGACCGGCGCCGACAGGTCGACGGCGGGGCTCGTCGCGAGCAGCCCCAGCAGGCGCCGGGCGGGCCCGTCGAGCGCGCGGTAGGAGAAGGAGAAGGCCGTGCGCAGGCAGGCGGACCGGTCGTCGCCGTCCGCGCTGAGGACGTCGAGCCGGTTGCCGGCGAGTTCGGCGGCGAAGTCCGTGAGGTCGTGGTGCGGGCGGTCGCGCAGCCGGGCGGCGGCGAGCGCGACGGCCAGCGGGAGGTGGCCGCAGGCGTCGAGCAGCCGGGCGACGGCCTGCTCCCGGGCCTCGACGCGTTCGGCCCCGAGCACCCGGCGCACCAGGGCGCGGCCCTCGTCCGGGCTGAACTCCGCCAGCTCGATCCGCTGGGCGCCCTCCCGTACGACGAGGCCGGTGAGCCGCTCACGGCTGGTCACGAGGACCGCGCAGCCCCCGGCGCCGGGCAGCAGCGGACGGACCTGCGCGGCGTCCAGGGCGTTGTCCAGGACGATCAGGACCCGCCGGCCGGCCAGCGTGGACCGGTAGAGCGCCGCCGTCTCGTCGAGCCGGGCGGGGACGTCCTCGGCCGGCACGCCCAGGGCGCGCAGGAAGGAGCCCAGGACGGCGTGGGGGTGCTGCGGGCCGGTGGACGACCAGCCGTGCAGGTCGGTGAAGAGCTGGCCGTCGGGGAAGCGGTCCCGGGTGCGGTGGGCCCAGCGCAGCGCCAGGGCCGACTTGCCGGCCCCGGGGGCACCGGTGACGAGCGCGATGGCCCCGGGGGCCGGGGCACGGCCGCCCGGCCCCCCGGGGCCGACCAGGTGGCGTCCGAGGGCGCGAAGCTGCGCCTCGCGGCCGACGAAGGCGGGTGACTCCCAGGGGAGTTGGGCGGGACGCGGCAGGGTCCGCTGCACCGCGGCGGCCGGCCGCCTCGATGCGGCGGGCTCGCGGGGCGGGGCCGGGTTCGGCACGCCGGAGCCCAGCAACTCCTGCTGGAGGCAGCGGAGTTCGGGCGACGGGTCGAGGCCCAGCTCCCGCGCGAGGTCGGCCGCGTACCGCCGGTACGCGGCCAGGCCCTCCGCCCGGCGCCCGCTGCGGAGCAGGGCCGTCAGCAGGTGCCGCACCAGGCCGTCGCGCAGGGGAGTGGCCCCGACCAGGCCGATGAGCTCCGGGACGATCCGCTCGTGCCGGCCGGCCGCCAGTTCCAGCTCGAAGAGCCGCTCCAGGGCGGCCATCCGCTGCTCCTCCAGGCCCGCGGCGATGGTGGCGAGGGCACGGCCCGGCAGGCCGTCCAGGGCCGGGCCGCGCCACAGGTCCAGGGCCTCGCGCAGCAGGGGCGCGCCGTCGGCGCCCGCACGGGCGGCGGCGTCGACCCGGGCGGTGAACTCCCGCGCGTCGACGCGGACCCCGTCCGCGGCGAGGAGGTAGCCCGGGCCGTCGGTACGGATCGGTGAAGGGCGCCGCGGGCCGGGCGAGAGCGCGCGGCGCAGCAGCCCGACCATGTTCCGGACCTGGCGGTCGGCGGTGGCGGGCGGGCACTCGTCCCACACCGCGTCGACGATCCGGGGCACGGACACCGTCCGGCCGACGTGGGCCACCAGCACGGCCAGGAGCGCCTGTTGGAGCCGGCCGCCGACGGCGAGCGGGCCGGAGTCCCGGGCCCGCACCTCCAGCGCCCCCAGGATCCTGAACTCCACCCCATGGCCTCCGGCGATCGAACGGTGCCGTGCGTCGTCCTACGCCCCGAGCCCCCGTGACGGGTGCGGCAGGGCCATCCTCGCCCGGGCGCGGCGGCGTGTCCATGGCGCCCTGGACGCGGCGCTGCGCTCCGGGGCGCCCTCCCGCAGCGTGATGGGGTCGTGAGGAATTCATGACGGCCTTGCGCAGGATCGTCACCGGGCCGGACGGGATCCCCCACGACGGACCGCCCCACCGCCCCACCGTTCCCCGCCCGCACCAGCACCGGCACGGTTCCGGCCGCGGGGGCGCGGCCCATCCACCAGAGCACGGAGGAGAACAGATGACCCTCGTCCACCGGCCCCGCCGACGGACGGCGACGGCCGCGGCCGCCGCCACGATCATCATGACCCTGCTGGAGATCGGGGGCATCGGGGCCGGCACCGCCCACGCCGGCACCCGCCCGCCGACGACGAACTGCAACCCCGCCGTGGACCAGACCTGGCTGGACGTGACGTCCCTCCAGGTCGACCCCGTCGTCACCGACTTCCTCGCCGTCCACGTCGCCCCGGGAACCACCGGCCAGCGCACCGAGACCCTGAGCCGGGTGGACTCCGTCACCACCGTCGTCAACCGCAGCACCGAGATCAGCGCCTCGGCGAGCGTGCTCTTCGTCAAGATCGAGGCCAAGGTCGGCTTCTCCGTCCAGAAGACCACCTCGACCACCACCAGCACCACCGTCTCGACCACCTGGAACCTCAACCAGCCCGGCTACTACGGCCTCTACCGCGGCACCCGCCGGGTCCAGGGCGAGTACGCCAAGTTCGTCTGCGCCCAGACCGGCCCGACCACCGGCGTGTGGATCAACGCCTTCCCGGACGGCGGCGGGGGGAGCTTCACCACCTACGAGCTGCCGGAGATCGGCAGCGTCAACTGCGCCCAGACCGAACCGGCCGGCACCCTGCGCCGCACCGCCCAGATCCGCCTCTCCTGCTGACCCGCCCACCCACACCACGACGGAGGAACCCATGACGAACCCGCTGCGGCGCCGGACGGCGGGCGCCCTGCGCACGCTCGGCGCCGGCGTCCTGGCCGCGCTGGCCGGTGCCACACTGCTCGCCGCTCCCGCGTCCGCCGACACCCCGCCGACGTTCGACTCGTCCGACTGGCACGGCTGGAGCTGCTCGGGGTACTACCGGATCAACACCCCGGCCGGGCAGGTCCTCGACATGAGCCAGGGCGGCACCTTCTTCGACGGAGCGCTCATCCAGTACCCCTGGAACGGCCAGCGCAACCAGCAGTGGGGCCTGTGCCGGTGGCCGGGCGACCCCGAGGACACCGGCGCCTACGTGCTGCGCAACCGGCAGAACGGCGACTGCATCGGCAGCTACGACAGCGGGAGCGTGGACGCCTCCTGGATCAGCGTGTTCGACTGCTCGGGCTACATCGGCCCCAACCAGAAGTTCTGGAAGGTCGTGGACCCGTCCTCCGGTGCCTTCGTCCTCAAGCTGCAGCACTCCGGCAACTGGCTCGCGGTCGCGGAGGCCGCCAACGCCAACTCCATCGTGGCCCAGTACTCCTACCGGGCAACGGCCTTCACCCTGCAGCAGCTCTGAACCCGTGACCCCCCGGCCGCCGGCCCGGCCGGCGGCCGGGCCGGCGGCCGGGGGGGCGGGGGAGTCAGGGGACGTAGACGCTCCGGGCGCCGGTGGCGCTCTCGTCGTCACCGGCGCTGATACGGCCGAGCTCCTCTCCGTCGCAGTCCGGCCCCGAGTAGAGGGTCACGGCCGTGTCGGTGTTGTTGTCGACGATGCTGGAGTCCTCCAGGGGGTAACAGCCGGAGGGGTCCGTGTAGACCTCCGCGTTGTTGAGGTAGAGGTTTCCGGTGGCCGCGGCGGCCGGGCCGACGGGCAGGACCAGGGCGGCAGCGGCCATCAACGGGACGCCGAGGGCGGCGCGGCAGGTGATTCTCATACCCTGCGCATATCCATTTCAGGCTGGTGCCGTGGCCGGGACGGGCAGGCGTCGCCCTTGGAGGGCGGGCCCGATGGGCCGAATGCCGGACGAGTGCCGCCGGTACGGGCGAAGCGCCTACAGTCGGCCCGGACGTCATTCCGGACGAGCCGTCCGTTTCGGGGAAGGCACCGGAACGACCTCGACAGCCGGACGTCCACGGCGGTCACGGCGCGGCGCGCAACCCGACCCGTAGGGGTGGCTCCGGCACGATCGGGGCCCGGAGCGGGCGCCGGAGCGGGAGACTGCCGATCATGGGGGTCCTTGCACAGCCGCGATTCCACATGCCGTTCCGGTCCAGGCTCAACCCGCACGTCGATCAGGCCCGCGCACACGCCAGGGAGTGGGCCGGGCGGATGGGCATGTTCGACGAGGAGTACCTGGAGTGGCCGGAGCGATGGAGCGAGGACGCGTTCGGCCGGGCGGACTTCCCGCTGTTCGTCGCCCTGACCCACCCGGACGCCGGCGCCCACGAGTTGGAGCTCGTCACGGACTGGCACGTCGCCTTGTGGTTCGTCGACGATCTGTTCCTGCCGCTCGTCCGTCGCGACCACGACCGGGCGTCGGCCGAGGCCCGGGCGGAACGGCTGATGCGGTTCCTGCCGCTGGACGGCCTCCCACGGCCGCTCGTCCCGGACAATCCGGTGGAGCGGGCCTTCGCCGACCTGTGGTCCGGCACGGCCGCGACCATGACCCTGCCCTGGCGCGACCGGTTCGTCGGCAGCGTGCGGCGCTTCCTGGACGGAGTGCTGTGGGAACTCGACCACGTCGACCACGCCGTGACCGACCTGATCGAGTACCTCGGGGCCCGCCGCGACTTCGGCGGCCTGCAGTTCACCGCCGTGCTGATGGAACACGCGGTCGGCGAGCTCCCGCGGCACGTCCACGGCCGCCGCGAGTTCCGCACCGCCCTGGACGCGTTCGTGGACGGCGTCAGCCTGCACAACGACATCGTGTCCTACGACCGGGAGGCCGCCGAGGGCACGGTCGGCAACAACGGTGTGGAGGTGACCCGCAAGGTCCTCGGAACCGACCGGCGCGGCGCCGAAGACATCGTCAACGCCCTGCTGACCGCCAGGGTGCACACCCTCGCCGGGGCCCCCGGGACCGTACCCCCCGACGCGGTGGAATTCGTCGGAGCCCTGCAGGAGGCACTGGCCGGTTCCTACCGGTGGCACGAGCTGACCGGCCGCTTCGGCCGAACGGCCTTCGGAGCCCTCGCGAAGCCCCGCGGGCTGGGCACCTCGGCGGCCTACGCCTTCCGGCCCGCGTCCTCGGCCGGGCCCCGGTCGACGTCGCCGTCGTCGCCGGCCGCGATCCCGTAGTCCTCGCCTACCGGTGGTCCTGCTGTCCCGCCGGCACCGTCGCCCTCTTGCCGGGCGCCCGCGGGCCCAGGAGCTCGCGAGCGCCCGGCAAGACGGCGGCAAGAGGGCGGGAAGACCACACGACCCTTCGGACGCGCGTCGGGTCGAGGCCGTGACCCGTGATCGACAAGGTCGTTGGTGATCCTCAGGGCAGGACGGGGGCCACATCCGTGAAGGCCGTCGCAAAGGCGTGCCCCCTTCGCCGGCTGTCCGGTCGAACGCGCACCGGGCCACTTCCAGGGAGGTACAAGCATGTTTCCACCACGCGCTGCCACCGGCCCGGTTCGGACCCCTGTGGGGCTGCGAGGCCGAGGCCGCCGTCCTGGCCCTCTGCGACGACCTCGCCGCGGCCCTGACCGGCCCGGTCGCCCCCGCCGCGGCCGCGCGTATCGGCGCCCTGTGCGACCAGGTCGGCCTCCGGGCGGCCGAACCGCAGTCCCACTCCGTCCCCTCCCCGCTCGACGCGCCCACCCCCTGCTGAACCGCCGGTCGTCCCCGTACGCCCACGACGTACGCCCGTGACCCGGGTATCCGAACACCCACCCGCGCCCGCCCCGTCCCCGCGAGCAGCCGTCGGCCACGAGCAGGCAGCAGCACCTCCGCAGGAACCCGGACGAACGACCGCACCGTCCCCCGACACCGCACGCCGGCCCCGACCCCGCCCACGTTCCCGCCCCTGCTCGCCCGTCCCGGAGAACTCGACGTCACCGCACCCGAGTCGGCGCGCACGCTGGAGCACGCCGGGCGGTTGGTGTGCGACTTCCACGACGGGATCGACGAGGGCCCGGCCCGCCACGACGGGCCCGATCCCGCGCTCCTCGCCGAGCTGTCCGCCCCGTCCACGGAAGGGCCGAACGATGCGCGGCAGTTGATGTCACCGCACCCCCGGCAGCGACCGGCGGGTCCGGCGCGGGCATCGTCCCGTAGGGCGGGCAGGGACTCCTCGAGGCGGCGCCGGCGGCGTTCGGGCCTGGCGGCAGGCGGGGCAGCCGACGGCTGTCCTCGGCCGGGGGCCGCAGACTCACGGTCCGCGGCCGGGCGAGCACCGTCGCACGGTCGGGCGCGGCCCGGAACAGCGTCAGCGGAACGGCGAGCAGGGCGAACCCGCGTCGGCGACTGCCGCGTTCGCTGCTGGAGCTCACCGACGCCGCCACGCAACCCGTCCACGAAGCGGACGAGATGTTCGCGGCCATCGGCGCGCTCCAGGGCGCCCGCCCGGGGCCTCGAGCCCCGGCGGCGATCATGCGCGAAATAATCTTGGAAGGACACCGTCAAGCCGGGTACGATCCACCGAGTACGAATCCGGGGGACTACACGGAGCTACCGGCTCGAGGTTCTTCTGCCGGGACAGGTGGCAGCGCGCCCGAAGCACGGGTGCCACGTCCTGACCGGCGGCGACCAGAGGTCCGGTTGGCACGCCGTGCGCAATGGGGGATGAGTCATGGCTGAAACCTGGACCGCGATGAGCCATGGGCTTCTCCGGCAGGCCGGCTTCGCACTGGACACACTGGATCCGTTGGCATACGACCTCAGCGCCGAGCTGTCGGCGGCGCGAGCCGCGACGGACCACGCGGCCGAACTGGCCGACCGGCTGGCGAAGATGATCCGCCAGGGTGACGTCGACGGCCGGCAGCGAGCGCTGTCCCGGCTCGGGCTGTTACGCGACCTCGCAGAAGAGGACACCGCCGGGCTGCCGGCCGAGTTCGCCGAGCCACTGACGGGATATCAGGACGCGGTGCGGGGCCTGAAGAACAGTGTTTCCGTACTCGAGCGGCGGTACGCGGCAGCGCTGGAGGGGTCCCGGCGATACGTCGCCCGGCTGTTCCGCGAGGACACCGCGCTTCGGCAGGTGCTTCTGCTCTCCAACGAGGCCCACTACCCGCGTTTCGCGTCCTGGCTGGACCGGGACGGCGCGCTGTCCGACCGGACCGGCCGCCGGATGACCGACCTGCTCACGATGTACCTGCAGCGGGTCGCTTCGAAGAACGAGACCACCTCCCACTTCGGGCCGGTGAGTGTGGGCTCCCTCACGCTCGAAGCGGGCGATCGGGACACGGCGGACGGTCTCACCTGGACGGATGGCCCGATCGAGCGCGTCGCCTTCTTCAGCCACTGGGCGGCGGAGCGCCTCGCGGAGACCTTCAGCGCCGACCCGCGGCTGCGCGGCCGGGTCCGGCCCCGCCTGCGACCGCTGGCCTTCCGGGACGGCGACCGGATCGACCTGTTCGCCTTCCGCACCCGGACCGGCATGCCCGGCGACTGGCGATTCGTGGTGGTGGGCAGCTCCGCCGTGGACGAGGCGGCCGACTGGCTGTGGTGCCACTGCGACGCCCGGCGCACCGTCGACGAACTCCACCGGGAATGGGCGGCGGGCACCGGACGCCCGGGCGCCGAACTGGACGAGGCGCTGAGCCGGGCCGAGGCGGACGGTTGGCTGGTGACGGCGGCGGAGATCCCGATCGGCGCCGTCAGGCCGCTCGACACGCTCAGTGAGCTGGTGGCAGAGGCGGACGGCGACGCCGGTGACCTCCACGCGGCCCTGGAACGCTTCGACCGCTTCCTCGCGGAGTTCCCGCTCGCCGCGGCGGCTGATCGGGCCGCGCTCCTCGCCTCGCTCAAGTCCGACTTCGAGGCGCTGACCGGTGGGGCCGCCGAGCGCCCCGGCGGCACCCACTACGCGGACCGGTCCCTCTTCTACGAGGAGGCGCACGGACCCCAGCGTGACCTGGTCGTCGGCCCGGGCCTCACCGACTTCGTCACCGGCGAGCTGACGCCCGTGTACGGGCTCGTCCTGCTCGCCCCGCGTCTGCGGATGCGGCGGGAGCGCGCGATCCTGACGCGGTGGGCACAGGACCGCTTCGGTATCGGTGTGGACGTCCCGTTGCACCACTTCTACCAGGCGTTCTTCGCCGACCGTCCGGAGCTGGAAGCCGCCTGCGCCGAGGTGGACGACGAGATCGCCGCCGTGGAGCGCGAGCTCAGGAAGGTCCTGCTCCCGGACACGGGCGAGGGCGCGGACCGGCGCGAGGTGCAGGTCGACCGAACGCGCCTCGAGGAGCTGATCGCCCGGCACTCGGGCGATGTGCCGGCCCTGTGCAGCCCCGACGTGATGCTCGCCGCCCGGGACGTCCGGGCCCTGGCCGATGGGGACTTCACGGCTGTGGTCGGGGACTGCCACGCCCTGCGTGACCCGCTCACCCACTCCAGTCTCGCCCCGTTGCTGGCCGCCCGCGCCGACGGCATCGTGGCCGAGGCCCAGCAGCGGTACGAGGAACTGCTGGATCCCGACGAGATCATCGTCGACCTGGCGCGTGCCCACCTCGACAAGACCGGTGCCCAACTGACCTACCCCTGCCCGGACGTCGAGGTGCACGGGCGGTCCGGCAAACCGCGCGACCAGGTCGTCCAGCCCGCACAACTGTCGGTGACGGTGGCGCCCGAGCACCTCGAGCTGCGAGCCCGGGGGGTGTCCGGCCGGCTGCGGCTCAAGTCCCCCTTCGCCGGTGGTCCGGGCATCCGCCACGATCCGCTTTCGGTGTTCGCCTTCCCCCGCCACTTCGGTGGAATCGGCATCCGCACCGACGACCTGGCGCACGTTCCCCGCATTCGCTGCGGCCGGGTGGTCCTGAGGCGTGAGAGCTGGCGGGTGCCCGTCTCCGACCTGCGCCCGTGGTCGCCCGGCGGCCACGCGGTGGCCGCGGACACGGCGGCGCACCTGGGGGCCGTACGGCTGCGCGAGCGGCTCGGGCTGCCCCGGTACTGCTTCGTGAAGATCCCCGGCGAGCCCAAGCCGGTCTTCCTGGACTGGGAGGCGCCCCTGCTGGTGCGCCAGCTCGTCCGGCTCGTCAAGGGCGCCGAGGGGGCGCTGGAATTCAGCGAGATGCTGCCCGGGCCCGACGGGCTCTGGCTGGAGGTGGACGGCCGCCGCCACACCAGCGAGCTGCGCTGCACGGTCTTCTCCCGGACGGACGCGCCCGCGTAGCCCGGCCGTTCCCCGAGCGCGGGCTGACGCACCCGCCGGCCCGCCCCTCCACCCCCTCCACGCGCGCCCGCGCCTGCCCTCGCCCGCCTGTCGGCAGGGCCCTCGGCAGGCCGCGGTGCCCAGCCCGTACGGGCTCCCACCCTCCCACGAGCCGAGAGGTTCTCTTGATGGCGACCACGGACAGCCCGAGCCCGCCGGCCCGGTACTCCCGTTCCCCCCTCGCGTCGGGCCGACCCCGGTGGTCACTGGCGCCCACCGCGCTCGTCCGCCAGGCCGGCTTCCCGCTCGAACTGCTCTCCGGTCTGGTCGACGAGGGCGCCGACGCCGAGGCACGCGCCCTGTTCGACCGGTACGCCGCACTGCTGGAGGCCGCGGCCGCGGCGAAGGAGGAGCTGAAGCGGCCCCCGGTGGCCGCCGACGAGGCCCTCAGCAGGGCCGTCGGCGACGCGATCGGCAACGCGATCGGCATGCTGCGGCCGCTGACCGAGCCGGACCTGGCCGCGGCCACGCGCGAACTGGGCCCACGGAGCGGTCCGTTGGCCGGTTTCCAGAACCAGGTCACGGAACTGCGGCGGGCCTGCCGGGAGTTCGCCGAGAGTCACGCGCAGCGGATGTGGGAGGGGCGACTGGCCGTCGCCGAGGTCTTCGCCGACGAACGGCTCCGGGACGTCCTGCTGCTGTCGAACGACGCCGCCGCACCCCAGTTCCTGGCCTGGCTGGACGCCTTCGACCCGACGGTGACCGGTCGTCGGCGCGCCCACGCACAGAAGATGACCGACCTGCTCACGATGTACCTCCAGCGAGTCACCACGAAGAACGAGACCCACTCGCACTTCGGACCTCTGAACGTCGCCCGGGTCGCAGGCGGGGGGACACTCGACTGGACCGACGGATCCGCCGTCCTGCGCCGCGCCTACGTCAGCCACTGGGCGGCGGCCCGGCTGGCCAGGAAGCTCGGCGAGGACCCCGCCCTGCGCACGCTCGTCCGGCCCCGCCGGCTGCCGTTCGCCTTCCTCGACCAGGGCGACGGCGCTCACACAGGCGTCGACCTCTACTCGTGCGGCGTGGAGTCGGCCCCGGGTGTCGACTGGCGCTTCGACCGGATCGGACGCGTCGCCGTCGGTCCGGCCCAGGACTGGCTGCTGCGCCGACTCGACGGCGTCCGGACGCTGGAGGAACTGTCCGCCGAGTGGTACGGCAGGTTCGGGGCCTCCGCCGACGGCGACGGCGACGACGGCCCCGGGTTCGACGAGGCGCTCGCCGACCTCGCCGACCGCGGCCTGGCCACCGCCTGGCCGGAGGTACCCGTCGGGGATCCCCGGCCGCTCGCCGCACTGCGCGCGCAGCTCGTCGCCGCCGACGCCGGAGACCACCCCGCGATGGCGTGGACGGCTGAGCTGGAAGCCGCCGTCGCCGCCTTCGCCCAGGCCCCGTACCCCGAACGGCCGACCGCGCTCGCCGCTCTGAAAGCCCGCTTCGAGGAGCTCACGGCCGGCCCGGCGAACCGCTTCGGAGGCCACCACTACGCCGACCGCAGCGTGGTGTGGGAGGAGGCCCACGGCGAGCTCGACGACCTGCGGATCGGCTCGGAACTCGCCGAGGTCCTCAGCGAGGAGCTGGCGTTCGTCTACGAGATCGCGCTCGCGGCCCCCCGCCTGCGGCTGCGCCTGGAGACCGACATCCTCACCCGCTGGTTCCGCGACCGTTTCGGCCCGGACCGCCCCGTTCCGCTGGCCGACTTCTACCGTGCGTTCGTCGAGGACCGCGAGCAACTCGCCCTGCGCTGCTCCGACGTGACGACGGAGGTGGACCGGCTGCGGGCCACCGTGGCCCGGCAGCTGCTCGGCACGGCCGACCCGGCGGCCCGCGAGATCGTCGTGCCCGACGAGCGGATCGATGAACTCAGGGCCGGTCTCCCCCAGGGGCCCGCCGCCTTCTGTAACCCGGACGTGCTGCTCGCCGCGAGCGGGCCGCAGGCCCTGGCCGCAGGAGAGTTCCAGGTCGTCGTCGGAGAACTGCACGCGGGCCGGGACCTGCTGACCCACAGCAGCCTCTCGGTCCAAGCCGTCGAGCGCGCGCCCCGACTGACCGAGGAGATCGAAGCGCGGTACCGGACCCTCCTGGCCGAGGACGAGATCCTCGTGGACGTGCTGCGCGGCCATCAGGACAAGACCGCCTGCCAGCAATCCTTCCCGGGACCGGACCTGGAGATCCTGGGCCGCTCGCCGAAGGACCGCGCCGATGTCCTGCACCCCTCGGACCTCCACCTGCTCCTGAACGGCCCCCGGCTGGAGCTACGCACCCAAGGGCGACCGGAAAGGATCCGGCTGCTCGCACCCCCCGCCGGCGGCTACACCCTCATGGACGACCCGCTGGCGCCCTTCGCGTTCCCGCGTCTGCACGGCGGCAACGGCCTCGACCTCGGCGAGCTCCCGCACGTTCCGCGCATCCGCCACCGGCGCACCGTCCTGCAGCGCGAACTCTGGCGGATCCCCGCCTCGGAGCTGCGCGGGTGGTCGCCCACCGGCAGTCCGGTGAAGGCCGACGACGCGGCCGAGTACCTCACCGCCTGCCGGCTGCGCGCCCGGTACGGGTGGCCGCGCCGAGTGTTCGCGAAGCTGCCCGGCCAGCCCAAGCCCGTCTACGTGGACTGGGACGCCCCTCTGATCGTCCGGCAGTTCTTCCGGCTGGTGCGCGGGGTCGAGGGAACGGTCGTGATCTCCGAGCTGCTGCCGTCCACCGAGCAGCGCTGGCTGCGGGTGAACGGAGCGTCGTACACGAGCGAGCTGCGCTACGCCGTGTTCGCCCCGAACGACGGCGGAGCAGCCGACGGACAGCCGGCATGACCCGGACCGCGGGTTCCGAGACCGCCTACCGCAGGCTGCTCACGGCCTCGACCATATCCGCGCTGGGCGACGGCGTCCGGTTCTCGGCCCTGCCGCTGTTGGCCGCGGCCCTGCTCGACTCCCCTTTCGCGGTCAGCCTGGTCACCGCCTCCTCCACCCTGCCCTGGCTGTTGCTCAGCCTCCCGATCGGCGCCCTGGCGGACCGGTGCGACCGGCGTGCGCTGATGGTCGCCGCCGACCTCCTGCGGGCCGGCGCGCTCGCCATCGCCGTGGTCCTGCTGCTGAACGACGCACTGCACCTGTGGTCCCTGGTGGCCGTCGCGTCGGTGCTCGGCATCGGTGAGGTCCTCTTCGACTGCGCCTCGTTCGCCGTGCTGCCCGCACTGGTGACGGCCGAGCGCCTGCCCTCCGCGAACGGGCGGTTGTTCACCTCCCAGACGCTGAGCCGCGACATGGTCGGGCACGTCCTCGGCGGCTGGCTCTTCGGGATCGGCCAGTTCGTGCCGCTGTTGGTGAACACCGTCTCGTTCCTGCTGTCGGCCGGCTTCCTCAGCGCTCTGCCGGCCAGCCGGTCGAGCCGTCCCGACACCCCCCGCAAGCTGCTCCAGGAGATCGCCGAAGGCATCGCCTTCGTCGCCCGCGACCGCCTGATGCGGGCGCTCACGCTCGCGGCGGGACTCGTCAACGCCGTCTACCTCGGGCAGATCGCGATCTTCGTCCTGCTGATCCGGGAGACCTTGCACGTCCCCGCGTCCAGCTACGGCCTGTTCGTCGCCGCCTCCGCGCTCGGAGGGGTGCTGGGCGGCGCGGTCGCGGACCGGGTCACCCGTCGGCTGGGACGCGCCCGCGCGCTCGCCGCCGCCCTCGCGGTGGTCGCCGCCTGCGGCCCCGTCATCGCCGCCACCACCAGCCCATGGGTCGTCGGCGCCGCCAACCTCGCCTCCGGCGCCGCCATCATGGTCTGGAACGTCGTGGCCGTCTCCGTACGCCAATCCCTGGTGCCCGAGCAGATGTTGGGGCGCTCCATCGGCGTCTACCGGCTCTTCGCCTGGGGCACGATGCCGCTCGGCGCCGCCCTCTACGGTCTGCTCGCCGACCTCTGGGGCACGCGCGCCGCGTTCCTCGCCGGCAGCCTCCTGGCGGTGGCGGCCCTGCTGCTGGTCGTCCCCGCCCTGCTGTCCGAGGCCCGGCTCGCCAGGGCCGATCCGGCCGTGCCCGCCGTCGACCAACCGAAGTCATAGCCCTGCGATGAAGGGACAGTCGTGATTGCTGTAGAGAATGAGGCCGCCCTGGTCGGCATGGCGGTGTTCCGTGCCGCCGCCGAGGTGCGCAACCGGACCGTCGTCACCGCGGGCGGGGAGCGCCACCCGGTCTCGCCGGTGTCGGGCGGGTTCGTCGCACTGCGTCCGCGCGGATTCGAGCAGGACCTGACCGCGTCGCTCGGTGCCCTCGGCTGGGGGCGCCCGGTGGCCTTCGTCGGGGACCAGTGGGGGCTGGCAGGGTTCGCCGCCGCGGCCACCGAGTCCGCCCTGCTGGAGGCGCCGTCCGGGGCCGCCCGGACGGGAGTGTCCTTCGTGATGCCCGACGCGTTCCTCGCCCGCAGGAAGTCGGCCATCGAGCGTCGGCTGGAACGATGTCGCACGAAGCCGCGGGGTGCCGTCCAGACCGTCCACGCGGTCGGGGTAGGCCCCTGGACCGTCGCCGACCCCGCAGAGGCCGTCCGGGCGCTCGAAGGCGTCGAGGACATCGTCATGTCGGACTGGACGCACGCCAACACCTTCCCGCTGCTGCCCGACCACGACCGGCTGACCGCACACGTCCTGCCGTACGAGTTCGGCGACTTCGACGCCAACATCCACCACGTCGACGACGCGTTGCGCGGCCTCCACGAGAAGGGGGTCGACCGGGTCGGCCTGCTCATCGAGGGGAATCCGGACACCTACGACGTCCTGGACGGCCTTCCCGTCACCAACCGGGAGATCAGGGTCACCCCCGGTGTGCCGATCGGCCTGCTCGCCGCCTCCCACAACGCGGATCGCTTCCGCACCGACCCGTTCGCGCGCTCCTTCGCCTACTTCTCGGGCCTGCACAGTCGGCACAAGCTCCCCGCCGAGCAGTTCCTCGGCGAGCTCACCTGCTACCTCGCCGCCGGAATCACCTGCGTGCTGGTCGAGATGTACAAGGGCGACGTCGAACTCGCCCTGCGCGCCGCCCGGCTGAGCGGACGTCCGGCCACCGCCGTGCTGATGAGCGACTACTTCTCCGGCTCGGAGAACACCCTCGTCCTGAACCGGCCCGACGCCGAGGCCGCCCATCACGCCGCCGAGGCCACCCGAGGCGGCCTGTGCACCATGCTCATCACCGACGAGGAACTGCGATGACCTCCGCGCCGACCCCCGGCCCCGCCCTGCCCGCCGTCCTCTTCGACGCCGCCGACACCCTCGTCGAGCTCGTGCCCGCGATACCCGAGCTGCTCTCCACCGCCTGGCTCGGCCGGGACGGGGCCCCCGACACCACCGCCGTCCGCCAGGCGCTGTGGGCCATCGGCTCCGAAGGCGACTGGCCCGACGACGAACCCGACCCCGAGCGACGACTCGCCATGTGGAGCCGGTTCTGCCGCGAGGCGCTGCGCAGGGCCGGGGGCAACGCCTCGGCCGAGGCGGCCGAGCGCGCGGCCCGGCACATCCTCGACCCGGCCCGGTACCGTGCCTACCCCGACGCCGTACCGTGCCTGCGGGCCCTGCGCGCGGCCGGCCACCCGCTCGCCCTGGTCTCCAACTTCGACCGGTGGCTGCGCGACATCCTCGACGGCACCGGCCTCACGGGGCTCTTCGACACCGTCGTCATCAGCAGCGAGGTCGGGTTGGAGAAGCCCGGACCGGAGATCTTCGTCCTCGCCTGCGAACGGCTCGGCCGTCCACCGGGGGAGTGCGTCTTCGTCGGCGACTCGGTCGTCATCGACGTCGAGGGAGCCCAGAGGGCGGGTCTGCATCCAGTCCTGCTCGACCGCTACGCTCGCTTCCCCGGCTTCACGGGCCCCCGCGTCACCACCCTGGACGGCTTCGCGGCCCTGGCCACCCATCTCCCGATCCCCGCCGGAAGGACCGCCCAGTGACGACAGACCCCCGACACGGCGAGCCGGACACCCACGAGCTGGACACCCACGAGGTGGCCGTCCGGGTGGCCCGGGAACGCGGGATCGAACTGCGCGGCCTCGCCGGGGAGGGCGTGGACTTCGCCGTCTACCGCGCCCACTGCGCCACCCACGGCGAGGTCGCCCTGCGCGTTCCCCGGCACCGGGTCTACTCCGCGCCCTACGGGCGGGTGGAGGCCGGTGACCTCGTCCGCCAGGAGCACGAGATCGCCGGGCTCCTCGCCCGCCAGGGCCTGCCCACCGCCCCCGCGCTCGAACTGATCACCATGGCGGACGGCCTCGTCGTCTCCCTCGCGGGCTACGTGCGGCACGACGGGCTGACGGTTTCCCCGAAGGAGGTCGGTGCGTTCCTGGCGGCCCTCCACCGGGTGGAGCCACCGTCGATCGAACTCGCCTACCAGGAGCCCGGGGACTTCCCGTCCTTCCTCACCACGCGGCTGGTGACCCGTCACGCGACCCTGCGCGGGTTCGCCCCCGACCTGCCCGAGCTGCCCCATCCCGACGGGATGCGCGCGGTGCTCGAAGCCGAGGAGGGCGAGCCGCGCCTGCTGCACCTGGACGTCCGTCGGCAGAACCTGCTCGGCAGCGGGGGGCGGCTCACCGCCGTCGTCGACTGGTCCAACGCCCTGGTCGGCCCGGTCCTGATGGAGCTGGCCAGGGTCGCCGAGTACGCCAGGCTGGCGGACAACGGCATCGACGCGGACGGCATCCTGGCCGGCTACGCGGACTCGGCCGAGCTGCCCGACCTGTACTCCAGGGCCGCCCTCCTGCACCGGCTCGACACCGTCGTGATGCTGGCGCTGGTCTTCCACTCGGTGGCCCCCGACCCGGCCCGCGCGGCCGATCTGACCGCCCGCGCCCGCCACCTGCTGGAGCGCCTCCGAGGCTGAACCGCCACACGGCCGGCGTCCGACACCGGACACCTTGATCATCCTGTGGGACTGCACCGGCGACCCGAACGAGAAGTTCCAGCTCATCGCCGTACAGGCCTGACCGTAACTCCGGATCAAGAGTGGTGGGGTGACCGTGGCCGGATGCCACGGTCACCCTTCCGGTTTCAGCCGGTTTCAGCCGGTTCGGCCGTGAGCGGCCCGTGGAACGCGCCGTCGCCCCACCGTCGGCGGCGAGGTACCGCGCGGACGTGAGGTCCCGGGGGATGCCGGATTCGTTGGCGCTGGTGCCAATGGTGATGGCCAAGCCCTTCTGGTTCGTGGCACGGCTGTACATGGCGGTCAGCGGGCTGAGGACCAGCACGACCGGTGCGTTGCGGTCGAGGACGGCCTTCCCGCCACGGATCGTGGGCGGTGCCGGTGACCGCGATCGTCCAAGTCCGGGTGCCCCCGTCGGATCGTCGCGCGCGCAGCCGAGGCAGACGCGCGTGTCGGGCGATGCGACTGCTGCGGGCAGGTGTCACTGCGGCGGCCTGCGAGTCTTGCCGTCACCATGCACTGCGGTGGTGCTGCTCGTACGCCGTCGGGCGTCGCCAACAGCGGCGTTGGCGCTGTCCGCCGGTTCACGGCATCCGGTCGGAGCCGCAGCCGCCGGTACGGCGGGCTCCGCCTGGTGGCCTGGCCTCCGCTGAAGTACGGCGGCGGTGCGCACGACCGCCGCCGTACCCGCCAGTACCCACAGCGGGTTCAGCCGAACAGCTGCCGCCGGCTCAGCACCTCGTCGGCGATCCCGTAGGCGACGGCCTCCTCGGCGGTGAGCACCTTGTCCCGGTCCATGTCCGCGCGCAGCGTCGCCACCTCGTGGCGGGTGTGTCGGGCCAGGACCTCCTCCACCTGCGAGCGGATCCGGACCATCTCCTTGGCCGCGAGGCTGAGGTCGGACACCGTCCCCTGCCGGCCGCCGCTGGCCGGCTGACCGAGCAGTACCCGCGCGTGCCGGAGCACGAAGCGCCGTCCCGGGTCCCCGCCGGCCAGCAGCACCGCCGCCGTCGAGGCCGCCTGGCCGACGCAGAACGTGGAGACCGGAGTCTGCACGAACGTCATGGTGTCGTAGATCGCCATCAGTGAAGTGAACGATCCGCCGGGCGAGTTGAGGTAGATCGAGATCTCGCGCTCCGGGTTCTCCGACTCCAGGTGCAGGAGCTGCGCGATGACCACGTTGGCGACGCCGTCGTCGATCTCGGTGCCGAGGAAGACGATCCGCTCGTTCAGCAGCCGGCTGAAGACGTCGTAGGACCGCTCGCCCTGCGCGGTGCGCTGGACGACGTAGGGAACCGTGTACGAGCCCATGTCACAGCCCCATCCGTCGGCGGGAGGAGGCCGGACGGATGTCGGCGACCGACTCCACCACCCGGTCCACGATCCCGTACTCCCTGGCCTGTTCGGCGGTGAACCAGCGGTCCCGGTCGCCGTCGCGCGCGATCGTCTCCTCGCTCTGCCCGGTGTGCTCGGCGGTGATCCGCTCGATGGCCCGCTTGGTGAACTGGAGGTTCTCCGCCTGGATCTCGATGTCCGCGGCGGTGCCGCCGATGCCGGCCGAGGGCTGGTGCATCATGATCCGCGCGTTCGGCAGCGCGAACCGCTTGCCGGGCGAGCCCACGGCGAGCAGGAACTGGCCCATGCTGGCGGCGAACCCCATCGCCAGCGTGGAGACGTCGTTCGGGATGAGCCGCATGGTGTCGTAGACGGCGAGCCCCGCGCTGACCGACCCGCCGGGGCTGTTGATGTACAGGCTGATGTCGGAGCGCGGGTCCTCCGCCGACAGCAGCAACAGCTGTGCGCACACCCGGTTCGCCGACACGTCGTCGACCTGGGTGCCGAGGAGGACGATCCGCTGGGCGAGCAGCTGCGCCGCGAGGTGGTCGTCGAAAGGGCTGGGCGGGGTGTCGCCCTCCCCCGCGCGGGGCGGGGGCGTGGTGAGTGGAGCCATCTGCTCTCCCTGGTCGGGGCGGAGTTGCCGTCCACTCCACTGTCGACCCGCGAGCGCTCCCCGATGCCGTCCTTCTGCCCGCCGCAGATTCGCCACGGGCAGAGCCGGGAGCCGGGCCCCGGCCCGCGTCAGCGCGGGTAGGTGCGGAACCTCGCCTTGCGCAGGCGGTACCACCGGGCGACCGGATCGCCAGGCCAGTCGTCCGCTCCGTCCTCAGCTCCGTCCTCGTCGAAGCCCTCGGGCACCGCGCGGGCCATCGCGTCGCGCGCCTTGAGCAGGAGGTCCCGGCCTTCCCACCAGGGCTCGGCGTCCCCGCCTCCCGGCAGTCCGTCCGGGCCCGCCACCAGTTCCGCACCGGCTTCCGGCGCCTCGGCCAGCCTGGCCAGACTGTCGCGCAGCACGGCCGCGATCTCCCGCGGATCCGGATCGTCCAGCCCGCGGTAGGAACAGTGGTGATCCATCGCGTAGGAGAACACCTGGACGGCGTCGGCCAGTTCGCGGACGGCGTGGTCGCCGACGGGGCGGTCCAGCTCGGAGGTGTCGTTCATGGTGCCCTTCGCTCCCGGCCTGCGCTCAGCCCGAAGGCTACCGACGCACTACCCCGAAGGCACCGGGGTTTCCGGCCGGTGCACCGGCACCGGCAACCCGGCGCGCGCCGCCCCTCGGCCCGGCAGGCCCGGGAGCCGCTCCAGGGCGATCCCGACGTCGCCGCAGTACGCGGCGAGGCTCCGCTCGGTGCGCCCGCCGGCCGCTGAGGGCGACCCGGCCGCCGTCCGCGGTGAGCAGTGTGCAGGACATCGAGCGGGTGAAGGGGGAGGCCGGTACGGCGGCCTGCCACCAGCAGGCCGGGCCGAAGTCGGCTGGGCCGATCGGCACACTGAGTCCTGCCGCGGACCGGACGGTTCCGTGGCTTTATCAGCGCTCTGGACTGCAGCCCGGGCAGATGTTGTCGTCGTTGAACTCAAAGTGCCGTAGGTGGTTGGACCTGCAGACAGTGCACAGGTCCCCGCCGCAGTTTCCGCAGCCCACGTAGCGGCCGCCGGCGTACTCGTAACGCCGCTTCTCAATCCATGGGGCATCACATGTCATACCGGGTCTCCCTTCAGCGAGATCATCTCCGTTCGCCTCGGGTCAACGAGTGCACCCACACGATGGTTGCAGGAGGCAGGACGTACAGCCGCCGAGGGTTCTCCGCGCCTGCGGCAGGCCTTGAGGGTGGCCGGGACGGCCGGCGGCAGGCCACTCAGCGGCTCCCACTCGCCGCCGACAGCTCCGTCCACCCGCACACCCGCCCGCGGCTGCCGAGCGGATGCCAGATGGGTGCGGACGGTCCGCGCTGGACCAGGTCCTCGATCCGGGCGGCGACGGCCGGGACAGCGGCCGGCATCTCGGCGACGGCCGGGTTCTCCTCGGCGGCCAGCCGCGGGTCCGCCACCGCCGAGCGCACCCCGGGGGCCGCCATGCCGACCAGGACCACCAGCAGCCACGGGAAGGAGCGCCGGCGCCGCTCCCACGCCCGGCCCCGGCCGTCCGGACCCGATCGCTCCCACAGTCGGGCGCAGGCCGCCGGCTGCGCCGCGGTTTCCTCGGTGCCGACCCCGGGGCGGTGCCGTTCGACGCCGGCGCCTGGCGGATCCACTGGACCTGGGGCCCGGGCACCGGCGCTGGCCGCCCCGAGCACGACGGCCAGGGGACGATGCGGTGCTCACCGTGCTGCTCATCGGCCCTCGCTGTTGCCGCCGCCACGCTCGCGCGGCGCCGTTCCGGCGCCCGTGCCGCGGCTCAGGCCTCTGCTGGCGGACCCTTTCAAGCACCAGGTCAGCGCGAGCGGCTGAGCAGCTCGGCCGTCTCGGCCCGTCGGTTCCAGGCGATGACGGCCAGCGGCACCATGAAGATGAACGGGGTCCCCGCGTTCTCGCCGTGCATCGCGGTGAGCTGGGTGACGAACGCGAACGCCAGGAAGACGATCAGTGCCGTCGCGGCCGGCCCGGCCAGCCGGCGGACCAGCAGGCCGACCGCTCCGGCCAGTTCCACCAGTCCGGTCAGGTACATGAACCAGTGGCCTGCCCCGATGGCGTCGAAAACGGTCGTGGCGGCGGGGAGCGCGAGCAGCTTGGGCAGCGCGCTGGCCAGGGCGAAGAAGAGCGCGAGCAGGATTCGCAGCGTCCAGACCACCCGGACCACGGCCGTGCTGGACTTCGTGGCGGTGGCGGTGGCGGTGGTCGTGGTGGCGGTGCTGGACATTTCAGGTCTCCCTGGTCGGCTGTCGTTGCTTTCTCGGGTTTGACCGCCGCTACCGCCTGAACTCATCGCTCTCGGGAGGAAAAGTCTTCCGGCAGCCCCACCTCCAGTACCGGCGGCTCGCCGCTGACCCGCGCCACCCCGGCCCGCGTGCCCACCGCTACCACGCCCTGCCCGGCCACACTGGCCACCGCGTCTTCGACTCCTGCGTCGAGAACGGCGCCTCCCCCCGGTGGCGGGCACCCGGCAGCGCGCGGGGGCGCCAGCCGTGTGCACGACCAGGAGCTCCGGGTCCAGGGCCCGTACGTTCCCCGGAACGACCAGCCGGATGAGGTCGAGCCGGCCCGCCGACCCCTGCGGCCCGCCCCTCTATCTCCAATGACCATTGTTCCTAGAATGGCCGCATGGAGCACATCGAAGCGATCGCCGCCCTGCACGACCCCGTGCGCCGCCGCCTCTACGCGTACGTGGCGGCCCAGGGCCGCGAGGTGGGCCGGAACGAGGCGGCGGAGGCCGTCGGGGTGGCGCGGACACTGGCGGCGCACCACCTGGAGAAGCTGGTCGAGGCCGGGCTGCTGGAGAGTGGCAGCCGCAGGCTCACCGGGCGGTCGGGGCCGGGGGCGGGGCGGCCGGCGAAGGTGTACACGCGGACGCGCGCCGAGCGGGTGGTCTCGCTGCCCGCGCGCGACTACCGGACGGCCGCCGAACTGCTCGCCGAGGCCGCCGAGCGGGCCGGGCTGGACGACGGGCTGCGCGCGGCCGCGCGGCGGCGGGGGGAGGCCGAGCGCGGAGCGGCCGCGCCCTGCGGGGGGCTCGACGAGGCCGTCGCGCTGCTGGCCGCCCGTGGGTACGAACCCCACCTGGAGGAGGGGGCCATTCGCATGCGCAACTGCCCCTTCCACTCCGTCGCCGAGCGATTCCCGCCCCTCGTCTGCGGCATGAACCTCGCCCTCCTGGAGGGACTTCTCGGCGCGGGCGGCGCCCTCCATGCCCGGATGGACGCCCGGCCCGGGGAGTGCTGCGTGGTGGTCGAGCCTTCTAAAAACAATATTGATTGACATAGAAAGAAGGCCCGTGCTGGGATGGCGCCATGACCTCCCACCACCTCGCCCAGTTCAACGTCGCCACGCTCCGCCACCCCGTCGACGACCCGCGCATCGCGCCGTTCGTCGATCTGGTCTCCCCGGTCAATGCCGCCGCCGACACCGCCCCCGGCTTCGTCTGGCGGCTCGCCGCGGACGGGAAGGACGACGCGACCGCCCTGCGCCCGGCGGGCGAGGACGTCATCGTCAACATGTCGGTGTGGGAGAGCCGGGAGGCGCTGTGGGAGTTCACCTACCGCAGCGGGCACCTGGAGGCGATGCGGCGGCGGCGTGAGTGGTTCGAGCGGAACGTCGAGGCGCACCTGGTCCTGTGGTGGGTCCCGGCCGGGCACCTGCCGGACGTCGACGAGGCCCTGGAGCGACTGGCCGACCTGCGCGCGAACGGCCCCTCCCCGCGCGCCTTCACCTTCAACTCCCCCCGTACTCCGGACGGAGCCGCACCACACCCGGGCGCGTGAGCGGGCCGCTCCTCCGCCACCGCCGAGCGGACCCGGCGTCCGCCGTGCCGGCCAGGACCACCAGCAGCCGCGGGAACGAACGCCAGCGCTGCTCCTCGCCGGTGCCCGCGGTGTACGCGGGCTCGGCGGCGGGCCGGTACACCCCAGCCTGGCCGGCGGGCAGCTCCGGGGCGGGGACGAGGCCGAGCGGGCCGCAGGCCTCGCCGCGGGCGCGGGCGCCGGCGACGAAGGCGGCGTGGATCCGGCCGACGTCGAGCAGGTGCTCGCGCCCGTGCCGCCCGGCGCCACAACGGGTGCCGGGCGGGCCGGTTCAGCGCAGCACCTCCAGCTCCGGCCAGTCGTCGCCGGGCCGGTCGAGGAAGCCGGTGGGCCGCCCCGTCAGGTACCGCGCGAAGAAGGCGGCGACGGCGGTGCGCTGGGCGGCCAGGGAGCGCCGGGGGTCGACGGTGCCGATGAGTCCGGCCGCGTCGGGGACCGGGAGGCGGTGGACGAGCTGGGGCAGGAGGACCTGGAGGTCGGTGTACGAGCCGTGGGCGGCGTTCCGCAGCCGCAGGGCATGCCGCAGGCCGGTGGACGCCGCCCAGCACGAGGCCCAGCTCGGTTCGGTGCGCAGGGTCTTCGTACCGGAGGCCATCAGCAGGAAGGGCTTGGCGAGGCCGCTGTCGGCGACGGGTCCGAGGAGGGCACCGTCGAGGTCGGCCGCCGCGCGGACGCGGGGCTCGTCGTGGGCGAGCTGGGCGGCGACGGAGCCGCCGAGGGACTGCCCGAGCACGCCGGTCCTGGTCGGGTCGGCGGCTTCGGCGAGCCCGTCCGGGAGCGGGCCGGTGTCGGTGTCGGTGCCGGTGTCGGGGCGGTCCTCGCGGGCGAGGCGGTCGAGTGCGCCGAGGACGAAGCGGGCGTCGGCGAGGCGGGCCCGGGAGTGCCCGACGAGGAGGGCGGCGATGACCTCCGGGGTGAGGTCGTCGGGGAGCGGGAGGGCTCGTTCGACACGGCCGCCGGGGAACTCGACCTGTTCGGCCTCGTACGTGGAGTCGAGGGTGACGACGAGGTGGCCGCGGCTCGCCAACTCCTCGACCAGGGTGGTGCCGAGGGCGCGCGAGCCGCCGTCGCCGGGGGAGAACAGCACCACGGGCAGCCGGCCGGCGCGGCGGGCGACGGGCGCGCCGGTGCGGGCGTGGGTCCTGATCCCCCGCCAGTCGGCGGCGCCGGCGGGGACACCGAGGGCCGGTGCGGAGTGCGCGTCCCAGTCGGCCGCCGCGGCCGGGGGCAGCCAGGGGGCCGTCGGGTGCCCGGCGCCGGGTTCCGCCGGGTACCAGAGGCCGGCCATGAGCTCCCGGTAGGGCTTGGCGGGGAGGAGGGGGTCGGGGCGGCTGTCGTCGACCAGGTGCAGCGCGACGGTGCCGACGGGCCAGGGCCCGGTGGGCGCGGGCAGGCGCAGCGGAACGGGGGCGGCGGGGCCGTGTCCCCCGGCCGGGGCGGCGGCCACGGTGGCGAGCGCGGCGACGCCGAGCGTGCCGAGCAGGGCGCGGCGGGTCGGGGGCATGGTCGGGGGCATGGCGCGTACTCCTCGGGCGGTGCGGCTGCGGGGTCGCCACCAGGGTTCCGCCGCCGGGGGTGCGGGGCGCCCTGCCGGGGGACGATCCCGCCGGTGGGCACGGGTCGCCCCGGCGCGCGTTCGCTCCTCCGCGCGGAGGAGCCCCCGGTGTCCCGGGGTCTCCCTCGGTGTCCGCCGGCGGGCGGACGCCTTCGCGGGTGCGAGGGCCCTACCGTGGGGCTCCGGCGAGGACGCCGGACGACGCGGACGCGAGGACGGACACGATGACCGAGACCGGCGCGGTACGGACGGGCCCGCCGGGAGCCCTCGCCCGGCTGCCGGGGCGGGTGCCGCCCCTGGTGGCGGACGCCGCGCTCGCGGCGGCCCTGTTCCTGGTGACACTCGGGCCGGGGCGGGTGGCGAACGGTACGGGCTTCGCGCTGCAGACCGCTCTGGTGCTGCCGTTGGTGTGGCGGCGGCGGGCGCCCCGGGCCGCGTTCGGGGTGATCGCCGCCGCGGCGCTCGCGCAGTGGCTGCTGGGCGTTCAGCTGCCCGCCGACGCGGCGTTGCTGGTCGCCCTCGGGACGGTGACCGCGCGGGCGCCGTACCGGTCGGCGTGGGCGGCGGCTCTGGTGGCGGTGGCCGGGGCGGTGCTGGCGGCGGCGCGCTGGGCGCCCGAGGGCCGGTTCCCCGCCTCGGCCGCCGCGATGACGGCGGCGGTCGCCGCGAGCGCGCTGCTCGGGGCGAACGCCCGGATCCGGTGGGCCGCGCGGGCGGAGCGGCTGGCGCGGCTGGAACTGGACCGCGACGAGCGGGAGCGCCGGGCGGTGGAGGAGGAACGCGCCCGGATCGCACGGGAGTTGCACGACAGCGTGACGCACGGCCTGTCAGTGGTGGTGGCGCTGGCGGACGCGCTCGGGCACGCGAGGCCGGCCGACGCCTGCGCCGTGACGGCCCGGATCGCGGAGACCGGGCGGCAGGCGCTGACCGACATGCGGCGGGCGCTGGGCCTGCTCCAGGACGCCGGTCCCGACGCCGGCCCCCACACGGGGCCCGGGGACGACCGGCGGTCGCCGCCGGGGATCGGGCAGCTCAGGGCGTTGTGCGAGCAGATGGCGGCGGCGGGCCTCGTGACCCGGCTGCGGGTGGACGGCGAGGCCGCCCGGGTGCCGGCCGCGGCGCAGCTGACGGTGCACCGGCTCGTCCAGGAGTCGCTGACCAACGCGCTGCGCCACGCGCCGCAGGGGTCGCGCGCCGAGGTGCGGGTGTCCTGCGCGCCGGGGGCGGTCACGGTCGAGGTGACCGACGACGGGCGGGCCGCAGGGACCGGGCGGCCGGGATCCGCCGGGTCCGGGCGGGGTCTCACGGGGATGCGGGAGCGCGCCGCGGCCTTCGGCGGGGTGCTGGAGGCAGGCCCGCGGCCGGGCGGCGGCTGGCGGGTCTTCGTACGGCTGGATCCCGGGGGCGCGCCGTGAGCGTCCGGGTGCTGCTGGTGGACGACGAGGAGCTGCTGCGGCTGGCGTTCGGCATGATCCTGCGCGCCGAGCCGGACATGGAGCCGGTCGGGGAGGCGGCCGACGGGGCGGCGGCGGTGGAGCTGGCGCGGCGGCTGCGGCCGGACGTGGTGCTGATGGACGTGCGGATGCCGGGCACCGACGGCATCGGGGCGACCCGGCGGCTGCTGCGCGAGGTGCCCGGGACGCGGGTGCTGGTGCTCACGACCTTCGACCTGGAGGCGTACGCCGTCGAGGCGCTGCGCGCCGGGGCCGCCGGCTTCCTGCTGAAGAACAGCCGGCCGGAGGAACTGCTGGGGGCGATCCGCGACGTGGCCCGGGGGGACGCCGTGGTCTCCCCTCGGGTGACCCGGCTGCTGCTGGACCGCTTCGCCCACCGGCTCCCCGCCGCCGGAGACGGGGGCGGGGGCGGGGGAGGGGGCGACGCGGAGCGGCTGCGCGTGCTGACCGCGCGCGAGCGGGAGGTCCTGCTGGGGGCCGCCCGCGGCCTGACCAACACGGAACTCGCCGCCGCCCTCGGCCTCGCGGAGCCCACGGTGAAGAAGCATCTCGGCCGGGTCATGGCCAAGCTGGGCCTGCGGGACCGGGTGCAGGCGGTGATCTTCGCGTACGAGTGCGGGCTGGTCGGGCCGAGGTAGGCGCGGGCGGCCGCCGTCCCCGCCGCCGACGCCGGTCCGCCCGCCGGGTCCCCGCGCGCCGCCGCTCGGCCCGTCGGGAGCCGCTGGCGCGCCCGTGGCGAAGCAGCCCGTCCGGGCGCACGGTGTCTTCCCTGCCTTCGGCGAAGTGGTGGATGGTCAGCGGGAGCACGGCTTGCCGACCCCTTGGATCCTGCCGACCTCTCGGGTCCTGCCGGACCCGGCTACGGCCGGTACCGGTCGGCGAGGTCGCCGTAGCCGCCCGCTGTCCAGACCGCCTTGCGGAACTCCGCGAGGCCGAGCGACCCGGTGCCCTGTCCGGCGGCGGGCGGGAAGTGCGTGGTGCCGCAACGGGCGCAGTACCAGGCCTGGTTCCAGAGCCGTTCGGCCCGGGGCCGGCCTGCCAGGTGCCGCCGCCTGGCGAGGAACAGCGCGGTCGCGCCCGCCAGCAGGGCGATCGCGACGGCCAGGATCAGACACGACCCCCAGAGCGGGACCAGCGCGTCGTTCGCGTCGGCGAGCGCGGCCGCCGTGTGCGTGGCCGGGGAAGCCGGAGCGGCCTTCGGAAGGTCGCCCGGGAGGAGGTCGGTGGGGAAGTCGTTCGGGAACCCCGGGTGCGCGGTCACCCAGTCCGGCGGCGAGAGGTCGGGCTTCCGGGCGACGGGCGCGTCGCGCGCCATGGTCCCCTGGACGAAGGTGAAGACCGCCCCGACCAGCGTCACGAAGCCCAGGGATGCCAGCGTCTGGACCGCCGTGCCGACCGCGGGCGGCGCGGGCGCCAGGGCCCGGCCGAGGGCGGAGACCTCCTCGCGGGTCTCAACGCGGCCGTCGCGGCCGGAGGAGCGCACGGTGACGTTCCGCCGCTCGCCCAGGTGGACCGCCGGCACACTGCGGACCTGGTCGGTCAGCGCGCAGCTCGGGCAGGGCGTCAGGGCACCGGGCGGCGGTGGCGCAAAGACGGCGTCGTTCATCGGCATGTACGGAAATCCCCCCAGGAGCACGACGGCCGGGCGACCGTTCGCATCCGGGTGGACGCAGCCGCACGGCCTCCGGTTGCCACTGCCCCGACCGCCCCCGTGCCCGCCGCTGCGCACCACCTGCTCCGGAAGGCGGCCACGCCGCCCGACCGCCGCCCTTCCTTCAACACGATGGGCACGGGCGGGCAGAGACGCCTTGGAGAGTCTCCGGCGGGCGACGGGCCATCGTCGCCTACCGCGGCCGCGTCCACCCGGCCGTCGACCGGGACTCCGCCGACGCGATCGACGAGGCCGTCGCCGACCCCGGTCGGGCGCGTAGTAGGCCACCCGTACGACCCGGACGGTCTCGCCGGCGGTGTCGTCCGACAGGCGGTCATGACCGTCTGACGGGCGATATTGACCGGTGCAGTCGAACCATCGGTACGGTCAGCTCATGGAAGAGCTGCCCGAGGGCGTGGACCGCGACATCCTGGACCGCCGGATAGGCCGTGCGATCAGGGCGATCCGGGACGCGTCCGGCTGCACGCTCCATGAAGCACTCGACGTATTCACACAGCGGTACGAGGAGCTCCGCCGTGATCGGCCTGGTGACTTCCAGCTGAGCCGCGAGGAGTACAGCCGGGACGTCTACACCTGATCCGATCGAACTCGCCTGTCAGCGGACACGGGTGACCGAGCAGACCGACCAGGAGACCACCCGCGGGAGCCGACACGTCGTCGACGCGGTGAAGGCGCTGCTGGCGTGCGAGCGGCTCGGTGATGAGGCGCTCGCCCTGCTGGCCGTCGAGGGAGAGGCCACGGCCGAAGACCGGCCCGGTGCCGTCCGGTAGATGCGTACCGGCCCGCACGACGCCGTCGGCCTGCTGATGGAGACCGTCCAGGCGCCACTGTCCACGGGAGCACCGCCCTTGGCATCGACGGTGCGGTCAGCCGCGACGCCGACGGCGCATCCGTGACCCTGCTGCCCGGCCTGCGCTCGCAGCAGGAGCTGCTCCTGGACGCCTGGGAGCTCGCGCGGGACGCGGTCGATCGCCTCGCCCTTCAACCCACCGAGCGCTGAACCACGGGCCCACCCGGCCGCTCATGAGAGTGGGCCCGAGACGCATCAACTCACGGGAGGATGCCCCGCGCGCCCAGCGGACCGCTCGGCTGCTCCGTTCCGGTGTGTTTTGAAAGATCCTGTCGATTGATCATGCGTTGAGCAGGGGACTTGCAGGATCTGGGACTTGAGATCCTGGTTGTCTGGCCTGTGGTTCTGCTGCCGTGATTGATCGTTCATGGGCTGTGGCCTGAGGGTTTGCAGAATCTGGGACCGATGTTCGGGTCGGTCGGGAGAACCTGTGGGTGGTCAGGGGAGCAGGGGCTGGCCGTTCTGCCCGCGGACGGCTCGGTAGCCTCGCCCGATGCGCATCCTGTTCACGTTCATCGGTGGCAGCGGCCACTTCCGCCCCCTCATCCCGGTGGCCCGCGCGGCGCAGGCCGCCGGGCACACCGTCGCGGTCGCGGGCAGCGGCGGCAGAACGGCCGAGATCACGGCGGCCGGGTTCACCGCCTTCGCCACCAGCGAGCCGCGGGTGAGTACGGCGGGTTCCGCGGGCGCGGCGGCCGTGCCCGTCGACGTACCCGATCCGGCGGCTGACCTGCGGCAGCTCGCCGAGGGCTTCACCCGGCGCGGTGGGAGACGGCAGGCTGCTGCGGTGCTGGACATCGCCCGCGATTGGAAGCCCGATGTCCTGGTGCGCGACGAGGTCGACTTCGGCAGCTCGATCGCGGCCGAGGCGCTCGGGATACCCTGTGCGACCGTCATCGTGCTGGCCGCCGGGGGTTTCCTGCGCAAGGAGGTCGTCGCGGGGCCGCTGCACGAGCTGCGCTCCGAGTACGGCCTGCCGGCCGACCCTGGGCTCGCGATGCTGGACCGGGACGTGGTCCTGTCGCCGTCCCCGCGCGCCTTCCGGGACCCGCGCTTCCCGTTGCCCGCCCACGCGTTCGCGTTCCGGCCGGGCCCGGCCGTTCCCGCAGCCCCCGTGCGGGACACCCCCACCGTGTACTTCACGCTCGGCACCGTCTACACCAGCACCGAGCTGTTCGCCCGGGTCCTGACCGGGCTCCAGGGACTCGCGGCGAACGTGGTCACAACGGTCGGCTCCCAGATCGACCCCGCGCTGTTCGGGCCAATGCCGCCGAACGTCCGGATCGAGCGCTTCGTCCCGCAGGATCAACTGCTGCCGCAGTGCGGCCTGGTGGTCTCGCACGGCGGCTCCGGGAGCCTGCTCGGCACGCTCGCCCACGGCCTGCCCTCGGTGCTGCTGCCGCTCGGCGCGGACCAGCCGTACAACGCGCGGCGGTGCGTCGAACTCGGTACCGCCCGGGTGCTGGACCCGGTCACCGTGACCCCGGACGAGGTGCGCGAGACGGTGTCGGCGGTACTGGCCGACGAAGGCTACCGCCATGCCGCCGAGCGGCTTCAGCGCGAGACCAACGCCCTGCCCGGACCGGAGCAGACCGTTCCCCTGCTCGAAGCGCTCCGCTGAGCATCCCGCGTCCCCGTATCGGCCCCGCTCGCTGACGGCCCCGCACGTCGTGGCGGTTGGAAGGTACGGCCGGGCTGGACGCGGCTGCCGCCGAGCTCGGCCTGCCCCGCCGCCCGGAGCCGGGACGTGCGTGGGTCCGCTGGCCGCACCGTCCGGCCCTCGGCGGCGGCCGCGCGTTTCCCCCGGACAGAAGGATCGGTACCGCACTGCCGCACTGCGGTCCCGACCCGCGATCCGACCTGGCGGCCCGGGGCGCCCCGGCAGCTGCGCGCGGTCGGCCGGCGCTCTGCGGGGCGGCCGTTCTGGTTCTGTTCCGGAGCGGAGCGGCTCCTGGTGGTCGAGGCCGATCTCGGCGGAGCTCCCGTCGGCGAGTCGCAGGGCCTCCTTGTGTCCGCGCGGCACGTTGAGGTGCCCTTCCCGCTCGCGGTACTGGGTGGCTGCGGCGAGGTTTCGGGCCTCTTTCTCCGCGTGTGTCACCTTCGCGGCCGGCTTTTCGGGCGGCCGGTCAGTTCCGGTCGGCGACGCCGGCCTCCAGGACGGAGACCACGGCGAACAGCGAGAAGCAGACGGCGCCGAGGCCGACCAGGACCCGGGCCGCGACCGTCACGTCCGGGTCGGCCGACTCGAACAGGAACGCCGACATGAACAGGCACAGCAGTGTGGTGCCGACCGGGACCAGCGGGGCGCGGCCGGCCGGCGGCGCGGCACGGCGCCAGCCGAGGGCGAGCAGCAGCACCGCGCTCAGCACCGTCCAGCACAGCAGGCCCAGCCCGATCTGCACGTACCCGGTGGCCAGTTGACCGGGCCGGGGGTCCAGGGCGACGACGACCAGGCCCCCGGTGATGTCCATGGCGCCGAGTACGGCTGCCGGGACGAGCCACCAGACCCGCTCCCGCCGGGTGTAGGTGTTCCGGATCTGCCGCAGCAGGGTGATCACCAGCCCGATCAGGGCGGTGCAGACGATCGCCTGGTCGACCACCACGTGCCCGGCCGTGAAGCGCCCGTCCGAGTCCCCGCCGCCCCCGTTGGCCAGCATGACGGTCGCCCACGCCCAGGCGGCGGCGGCCGCAAGGACCGGGACCGCCACCAGCGCCCGGGCCGCGGACCGGCCGAACGGCGCGGGCGAGCGCGGCGGGGAACCCTCCGGCAGGACGGCGTTCTGCCCGATCAGCGTGAAGCGGGTGGCGACCGCGGCCACCGACGAGACGCACACGCAGACCAGGCCGATGCCGAGGACCACGCTGCCGGCCACGAAGTCGGCCACCGGCCGGTGGCTCTCCGCCAGCAGGCCCAGCCCGTAGCCGACGGCGGCCCCGGCCACCGCGAAGCCGAACGCCGGGTAGCCGATCCGGTCCAACGCGCCGAAACGGCCGATCAGTTGCCGCACGACGGTCGCCGCGACGGCGAACAGGCAGAGACAGACGGCGGCCAGGAAGACCAGCGTCAGGCCCGCGACCCGGGCGCTCGGCCCGGTGGAGTGCGCGAGGACGTAGCCGCCGAGCGCGGCCGACACCGCGCCCATGAGCAGCGGAATCGCCCGGAGCAGCACGCTCATTCCGTGGTCCACCAGGTCTCCTCGTTCCCTCGCGCTCGCCGGTCCCGGGCGGCAGTCAGTGTTCAGCCCGCCGGCTCTCCGGCCGGCACCCCGGCGGCGGGTGTCCACGGATTTCGTCCGATCGGCTCACGGCTGCTCCGTCCCGGCTGTTTTGAAAGATCTTGTCGATTGATCATGTGTTGGCCATTGGACTTGCAGAATCCGGGACTGCTGTTCAGCCCAGTTGGGAAAACCAAAAGGCGGGGGAAGGGATCGCCCCTCGACGCTGTTGATCTTGATTCAGCAGGGAGACCACCTGGACCCCTACCGGTCCCGCGCGGCCGCCATGCCTCCAGGGACCAAAGGAGGGGAAGCCGCCGCTGCATCCTGCGTCGGTGGCTTCGACGAGTGGTTGCCCTTGTGGCGCTCAGTCGTGAATCGACCAGGTGTCCCTCGGCAGCCAGTGGGAGAGGTCGTCGAGAGCCTCGGCCGGGTAGAAGATCGGCCGGGTGAGGAGCCGGTCGCCTTCCCGTTGCACGTTGACCGTCACGCCCAGGGACCGCGAGGCGGGCACGCCGGCGCTCATGTAGGCGAGCTCGGTGTCCGGCGGCCGCTGCTCGGCACGCTCGGTCATCCACCGCTCCACCACAGAGGGCACCTGCCCGACCAGTGGCACGCCGTCCGCGAGGACCTGGGGCCCGCACAGGGCGTCGACCACGACACCCGTGAGCCGCTGGCCGTCGTAGTACAGGTGGAGGCCGAACTCGCGGTAGGTGGCCTCGACGAGCTCCCAGGCGTTGCCACGGCCCGTGAACCTGCGGTGCCCGGTGTCCGCCGTCATTCCGCTGACCGTGTCCTCGACCTCCGCCGCGCGCATCCCGAAGCGCAGCGGTCCCACGCTCACGTACGGGTCCAGCGTCCACTGCGGCCGCTCGTCGTCCGGCACCACGTGCCACCATCCCTTGAACATGATCACGGACCCTACGCGCGACCGCTGACACCGGGCACAGGCCAGGGGCACAGCTGGTCGCCCGCCCCGGCTCCGCAGGCGTTCTGGAAGGCGGTCAGCGGGGCCTCGGGGAGGCTCTGCTGACCGTGGACCTGCACGCGTTTGCCGCGGCCCGCGGGGGCTGGCCCGTCCTGTTGCCCGCCAGCCGCCTGGTCCGGGGGATGGCGCGGGGAGTTCGAGGACGGTGAAGGCGTTGTCGAGGGCGGTCCGGGCGGTGCGGGCGTGGTGGACGAACACCAGGACCTGGTCGCTGTCTAGTTCCTGCAGGGCCTGCTGGGCGTGTTCGCCGCCGCCGAGGCCGCGTCGCAGGGCGCGGGCCTCGTCCCGTAGGGCGGGGAGTTCTTCTTCGAGGCGGCGTCGGCGGTGTTCGGCCTGGCGGCAGGCCGGGCTGCAGTGGAGGGCGGGGCGGCCGGTGGCGGCCTTCGGCAGGTCGCGGCCGCACCCGGGCCGGGCGCAGGCCGGCCTGCTGGCCGAGGGCTACGTCACACGGCAGATTCTGACGAAACGTCGGCCGCGGTGGCAACGGCCCCCAGCGCGCGCCGGGGCCCTCGCACTGCCCCGCCCCGGGCGTTGAGCGCATGGTCGTCGTCCGGCCCGCTGCGCCCCCGCCCCCGGCTCGGCAGCCTGCGGTCGCGGCCGAAGCCTGCGCCGCGGCTGCCGTCCGGGACCGGGACGTTCGTCGACACCTTCCGGGTGGATCACCGCAGCATGGGCTCCCGGCGCTGCCTCGGCACCCAGCGCGCTGCCCAGGGGGAGGGCGTGGTCACCACATGCGGTCCCGCCACTCCGCGGTGGGGAGATAGGTCTCGGAGTGGTCGCCGATCCGCTCCGCCCAACGGGAGTCGACCAGCATCGCCCTCGTGAGGAGTACGTCACCGGCTCGTTGGGTGGAGCCGAGGAACCCCAACTCCTCCGAGGCCAGGTCCCCCAGCTGGGTGTGCTGCAGGTAGACGTCGTGGGTGTCGGCGTGCGCGGTGAGGTCGGCCACCAGCTCGGACGGCACGCGGCCCACCAACGGCAGACCGTCCAGGAAGACCTGGGGACCGCGCCGCGCGTCGAACGCCATGCCCACCAGGCGCCCGGCGTCGAAGTACGCGGTGACGGCCGCCAAGGCCGGCACGCGAGGGAGATTGAACTCGCTGCTCACCACGGACCCGTAGTGCGGTCGGACCCTCTTCCACGGGCTGGGCACGAGCTCGCCGACGAGTGCCTGCTCGGCCTCCTCGGCCGTCATCCCGAACCGCAGCGGGCCTACCCGGCGGAGCGGCTCCGATGTCCACCGGATCCGCTCGTCCGCCGCGACAACATCCCAGCTCACGTGTCCCGCACCCTTCTCGCTGCCGGCCCCGGGAAAATCCCGGGGCCGGCTGGCTCTTCCAGCTCGGGGGAGCGTACGGCGGGACAGTGACAGCCCGTACCGGCGAGCACTTCACCGCGCTGGTCAGGATCACTTGGCAATCGGTCAGGACCGCGTGTCAGAGGACATCGGGCTCAGCCCCGCGCTCGACCCGAGGCCCTGTGACCGGGTACCCGCCGGTGGCCCTGATCGTCACCGGCGCCGGAGCGATGTCCCGGTCAGTCTTCCAGGTCCGACGAGATGTTGAGACTGCCGTCCTCGACGACCCACTCGTGGTGGCCGAGCCTGCGGCCGATCTCCTCGAACCGGCTCAGCCGCGCCGGGCCAATGGGGATGAAGTACACCTTCATCGCCCGCTCAGGCTCCGGAGGACTCGCGCACCGTCAGGTCCGGCAGGAGGTCCAGGTGGTGCACCGGCAGGGCGGGGCCGGTGGCGGCCAGCCGGCGGACCAGGAGGTCCACCGCGGCGGCGCCGACGGCGCGCTTGGGCGGGGCCACGGCGGTCAGCGGCGGGGCGCCGAGGGCGGCGAACACGTCGTCGTAGGCGACCAGGGCGAGGTCCTCGGGGACCCGTACGCCGCGGGTGCGCAGCAGGGGCAGCAGTTGCAGGGCGTCCTGGTCGTTGTGCACGAGGGCGGCGCGGACCCCGTCGGCGACCGCCTCGGCGAGCCGGGCGGCGACGGCGTCGACGCCGGCGGCCGGGGTGCGGACGTCGATGACGGGTTCGGCGGGCAGGTCGAGGGTGCGGCAGGCGTCGGTGTAGCCCAGGCGGACCTGGTAGGCCGTCCAGGTGTCGGTGCGGGCCGCCAGGGCCACCCGGCGGTGGCCGAGGGAGGTGAGGTGGCGCAAGGCGAGCAGGACGCCGTGGCGGTGGTCGGAGCCGACCGCGTCGAGGGCCGCGGCGGGGCTGCCGGGGGCCGGGCGTCGTTCCAGCAGGACGGCGGGGACGGGGAGTTCGGCCGTCCAGGCGTGGTCCTCGGGGCGGTCGGCGGCGGTCCAGTTCGGGGCGAGCAGAAGGCCCTGGGCGCCGGAGGCGAGGAGCTGGTCGACCTGGACGCGGTCGGCGCTGGCCTCGTAGGAGGAGATGCCGAGGACCAGGTGCGCGCCGGCCTCGGCAGCGGCGGTGCGCGCGCCGGCGATGACCTCGTCGAAGTACTGCACCACGGCGGGGACGAGCAGGCCCAGGGTGGGGGCCTCGGCGGGCCGGGGCGGCACGGGGGCGGGGGCGTCCGCGGGGCCGCCGAAGGAGACGGAGCCGTGGGTGCGGCGGAGCAGGCCCGCGTCGGCGAGGCTCGCGACGTCCCGGCGGACGGTGACGGCGGGCAGGCCGAGCCGCTCGGCGAGGTCCACCACCCGGACGGTGCCCAGGCCGCGCACCGTGTCGAGGATGCGGGCGCGGCGATCGTCCGCCGGGATCGGCATGGCACTCCCTGTCGGTGGGCCGGTCTGTCGAGGTGGACAGGAACCTACCATTCGGTCACCGGGCGGACGGCCGGTGCGGGCTCCCCGCGGGCCCGGGCCGGGGGCCGGCGCGCGCCCGCGGGGCGGGAGGGGTCAGGAGCCGTAGCGCTCCTCGGGGACGGCGGGGCCGAGGTCGGGGCCCTCGACCAGTTCGACGCGGTCGCCCGGGCGGTGGAGTTCGAGGACCAGCAGCTCGTTGGCGCCGGCCCGCCAGAGCGGCGCGGGGGCGTAGAGGGTGCGCTGCGGGCCGCGGTCCCAGTAGCGGCCGAGCGCGAAGCCGTTCAGCCAGACCATGCCCTTGGTGAAGCCGGGCAGGGCGAGGAAGCCGTCGGCGGGGGTGTCGACGGTCAGTTCGGCGCGGTGGAAGCCGGGGCCGTCGGCGGTGGAGGGCGCGCCGAGGGCGAGGGCCGTCAGGTCGTCGAGGGGCAGCGGGCGTATCTCCCAGCCGAACTGGTACTGCCGGTCGACCCGGACACCGCCGGTGATGCCCTTGGGGTCGTGCAGCAGCGGGCCGTAGTTGATCCGGCCGAGGTTCTCGACGAGCAGTTCCAGGACGGCGCCGCCCTCGGGTACCCGCAGCGGCAGGGCCTGTTCGGGGTGGTTGCGGTCGAGGACGCCGAGGGGCTCGCCGTCGAGGAAGACCTGGGCGCGGTCGGCGAGGCCGTCCACCCGCAGTTCACCGTGGGCGAGCGGGCCGCGCAGACGGGTGCGGTAGTGGATGAGGCCGAGGTTCTGGCCGAGCCGCTCCATCGGGAGGGGCTCGGGGAGGCGGTGCGCGGTGGAGAGTTCGCCGAGGGCGCCGCCGGCGCCGAGCAGCGGGCGGCCGGCGGTGACGGGGGCGCTGCGGGGGGCGAGGCGGGCGGGCAGCGGCGGCAGCGGGTGGGGGTTGGGGCCGAGGTGGCGTTCGATCACCGCGCGGAAGAGGTGGAACTTCTCGGTGAGTTCGCCGGCTTCGCCGACCGGGGCGTCGTAGTCGTAGCTGGTGACGTCCGGCTGGTAGCTCGTGCCGTCGTGGTTGGCGCCGTTCCACCAGCCGAAGTTGGTGCCGCCGTGGCCCATGTACATGTTGACGGAGGCGCCGGCGGCGAGCTGGGCGTCGAGGACCTCGGCGGCGTCCTCGGCGTCGCGCACGTGGTGCGGTGCGCCCCAGTGGTCGAACCAGCCGCACCAGTACTCCATGGTGACCAGCGGGCCGACCGGCTGGTGGCGGCGCAGGCAGGCGAGGGACTCCTCGGGGCGGGAGCCGAAGGTGCCGGTGGTGAGGAGTCCGGGCACCCGGCCGCCGAGCTGGAAGCCGTCCTCGGCACCGTCGGCGGTGAACAGCAGGACGTCGACGCCGCGGGCGACCAGGGCGTCCCTCAGATGTTCGAGGTAGGCGGTGTCGTTGCCGTAGCTGCCGTACTCGTTCTCCACGGCGACGGCGACCACCGGGCCGCCGTGGGAGGAGAGCAGCGGGAGCAGTACGGGCACCAGGTGGTCGAACCAGGCGTCCACGGCGGCGAGGAAGGGCGGGTCGAGGCGGCGCAGCCGCATCGCGGGGTCGGCGAGCAGCCAGCCGGGCAGGCCGCCGAACTCCCATTCGGCGCAGATGTAGGGGCCCGGGCGGACGATGACGTCGAGGCCGAGGTCGCCGGCGGCGCGGACGAAGGCGGCGAGGTCGCGGTCGCCGGTGAAGTCGGCGCGGCCGGGGGTGGGCTGGTGGAAGTTCCAGGCGACGTAGGTCTCGACGGTGTTGACGCCCATGGCGCGCAGCCGGGTGAGGCGGTCGGTCCACTGTTGGGGGCGGATGCGGAAGTAGTGGACGGCGGCGGAGACGATCCGGTGGGGACGTCCGCCGCGCAGGAAGGTGTCGCCGTCGGTGGTGAGGGCGGGGTGGGGGGCCTGGTCGGCCATCGGGTCCTCCGCGGGAGGGGAGCGGGAGTGAGGGGGGTGTGGGGACCTCGGTGGGTCCGGGCGCACGGCTGCGCGGGTGGCCGCGGGCGGATCGGCGGCGGCCACCGTGGTCACCCTAGGAGTTCGGTGATCGCACGGTCAATCGATCGGCGATCATCGGCTTTATTGATCAATTTCCGATCGAACGATACTCTTCGATCGGAATATCATCGGCTGACCGCTTCCGGACGACGCGTCGGCCGGCACGACGGATGGAGGCCGGAATGGCCATCTCGGGGGAAGAGCGCCGCAGGCTGATCGTGTCGGCCGTCGGCGAGCTCGGCGGGCGGGTCCGCCTCACGGAGCTGGCCGACCGGCTGGGCATCCCGGCCGTGACGGTCCGCCGGGACGTCGCCGCGCTCGCCGACGCCGGCCGGCTCTCCCGCTCGCACGGCTTCGTCTCCCTGGAACGCCCGGACGACGGCGCCGGGCCGCCGCTCGCCCCCGGCCCCGGGCAGGGCCGCGCCCTCGGCCTGCTGGTGCCCTCGGTCGGCTCCTACTTCGACGAGGTGATCGCCGGGGCCCGGGCCGCCGCCGCGGCCGCCGGGGCCCGGCTGGTCCTGGGCATCGCCCCGTACGGGGCGGGCGGCGACCGGCTACAGGCCGAACGCCTGCTGGAGTCCGGAGCCGAGGGCCTGCTGCTGGCCCCGGGGCTGGTCCCGGGCCGGACGGCCGAGGACTACGCCTGGCTGGACGCCCTGCCGGTGCCCGCCGTGCTGGTGGAGCGCCGTTCCCCCACCCCGGACGGCCCCGGGGCCGGACTGGACACCGTGGCCTCCGACCACCGGCACGGGGTCCTGAGCGCCCTGCGCCACCTGGCCGGGCTCGGCCACGGGAGCGTGCTGCTGGCCGCCCGCGGCGACTCCTGGACGGCCGCCGAGGTGCGGGCCGGATACCGGGAGGGCACCCGGCTGCTCGGACTGCCCGACCTGCCGGCGCTGGACATGCTCGGGCCGGGCAACCTGCCGGCCGATCCCGAGCCGCTGGTGGCACGGATCGCCGAGGCCGCGCGGTCCGGGACCCGGGCGCTGCTCGTCCACAACGACCAGGACGCGCTGCGGCTGGCGCCGCTGCTGCGCGCGCACGGCCTGGCGGTGCCCGCGGACGTGGCACTGGTCGCCTACGACGACGTCTTCGCCGCGCTCGCCGCGCCCCCGCTGACCGCCGTCGCCCCGCCCAAGCACGCGGTGGGCGCGGCGGCCGTCGACCTGCTGCTGCGCCGCCTGGCGGCGGGCGCCGAGCTGCCGGTGCACCGCACGGCGCTGCTCCCGGTCCTGCGCGTGCGCGCTTCCTGCGGGGCCGAGCAGACGGCCCCGCGGACGGGCGCCGCGACCCTGGGGTGAGGGGCGCGGCGCCGCCTCGGCCGGACAGGGCCTGAGGAACCCGTGTGCGCCCTCAGCCCGGCAGCAGCGCGGACAGGTGGCGCGCCCCGCTGCCCAGCCGCGGTGCCAGGGGCGCGGCGCGCGGGTGCCAGGGGGCCTCGTACTCCCAGGCCGCCCAGGTGCCGGGCGGCAGCAGGTGCAGGCAGTCGGCGATCGGCAGCACTCCGGTGCCGAGCGGCAGCGGGGTGAGGTCGTCCGCCGAGGCGACGTCCTTGACCTGCGCGTAGCCGAGGTGGGGGCCGAGCGCGCGGTGGGTCCGTGCCGGGGTCTCGCCGGCCAGCCAGGTGTGCAGCAGGTCCCAGAGCGCTCCGACCGCGGGGTGGTCCACCCGGTTCAGCAGGGGTGCCAGGGCTGCCCCGGTGCGGTGGGAGTCGTGGGTCTCGACGAGGATCCGCACGCCGAGGGCCGCCGCCCGCGGGGCCGCCGCGCGCAGGCGGCGGACCGCGCGCTCGTCGGCCTCGGCCGCCGGGCCGGGGCCGCCGTGCGGGAAGACCCGCAGGTGGCGGCAGCCGAGGTCGGCGGCCAGCCGCAGGTGGGCGGTCAGCGCGGCGAGCACCGGCGCGTCCGGTCCGGGCGCGGCGACGCCGACGTAGGAGGCGAGGGTCAGCGGGAGGACCCCGGCGGTGGACAGCAGGCGGGCGGCGCGGCGGCGTTCGTCCGCGTCCAGCCCGAGGCGGACCGGCTGGTCGTCGGCGCAGCGCAGTTCGAGGCCGTGCCAGCCGTGTTCGGCGGCGAGGGCGGCGGCCCGGTCGAGCGGCGTCCCGGGCAGGCCGAGGGTGGCGAGGGCGAGGGGCACGGCGGTTCAGTCCCCTTCGGCGGGGTGGACGGTGACGGCGGCGGGTGCCAGGCGGATCCGCAGGCCCGGTGCGCCGGCGAGGCGGACGGTCAGCAGGACGGCCTCCGGGTCCTGCCCGTCCGGCCGGGCCGTCAGCTGGACGGTGTCCGCGAGCGCCGGCGGCCGCGCGACGGCGGTGAGCCGGGCGGCGCAGGCGAACAGGGCCGGGCCGTCGGCGGGAAGCTCGCCGGTGAGCACCGGCAGGGCGGCCTCGGGGCCGAACGCGGTACCGCCGGGGACGTGCTCGGCGCCGGCGGTGGTGAAGCCGTGCAGGGCGTGCAGCTCCGAGGCGAGCCCGCCGTCGGCCCGCACACCGGCACCGGCGCGCTGCCCGCCGTCGGCCCGGACTCCGGCACCGGCGCGCTGCCCGGCGCCCCGGCCCGCGACGGCCCAGCCGGTCTGGGTGACCGGGGTGCCGGCCGGCCCGCCGGTGACCAGGTGGGCCCGGAACTCCTCGGCGCCGTGGGCCAGGGTGAGCGAGGTGACGGTGACGCCGGGCAGTTCACGGCCGCCGACGCGCGGGTGCCAGCGGGAGGCGGCCCAGCCGGGCCCGGTGCCGAGCGGGTGGACGCGGCCGCGTTCGGTGGGTCCGGCGTCGGTCAGCAGGGCGAGGTGGTTGTCGGCGGGGCCCTCGAAGGCCGGCCCGGTGGCGGTGGAGTGGGCGAGCCGCGCGTAGTACGGGTCGTCCGGGCCCACGGCGTCGGCGGGCTGGTCGTCGCTGCCGTGGTTGTGCAGCCGGACCAGGCCGTCGGCGGCGGTGGACTGCACCAGCCAGCCGGGCCCGTGCAGGGCGAGGACGGTGTCGCGCTCCTCGACGGGTGCGAGTCCCTCCGGCGCGGTCCACACCGGGTGGCCGGGCGGGAGCAGCAGGCCGAGGAAGGCGCTGCCGGCCCAGTACGGGGAGGCGGGGCCGGAGTAGACCTGGACGAGCCGGAGGTCGGGTCCGTGCCAGCCGAGGGTGAGCAGGCCCCGGTCGTCGACGGCGCCGCGGTCGAGGAAGTGGCGCAGGGCGCCGGAGGCGAGGCGGCGGGTGGTGCCGGGGGCGAGCGGGGTGTGGCCGGTCAGAGCCCCGGCCCAGAGCGGGGCGGTGGCGGCGAAGCGGTAGGTGAGCGAGCGGCCCTGGTGGACGGGCGCGCCGTCGGCCCCGAAGGTGTGGGCGTAGCCGGCCAGGTGGGCGGCGAGGCGCTCGCCGTACACGGCGCCCAGGGCCCGGTCGCCGGCGAGGTGGGCGTGCAGGACGGGGTACAGGTGCAGGGCCCAGCCGTTGTAGTGGTCGAAGGCGCGGGGGCGGCCGTCGGTGTACCAGCCGTCGCCGAGGTACCAGCGGTCGATGTGTTCCAGCCCGCGGCGGACGGCGGCGCGGGCCTCGGGTTCGGCGATGCCGGCCTCGGCGAGGAAGCCGCCGACGGACAGCGGGAAGAGCTGCCAGTTGTTGTCGTTGGGCACGCGGTGCAGGGCGTCGGCGAGCCAGCGGCCGACCCGGTCGCGGACGGGCCCGGACAGCCGGTCCCAGAGCCAGGGGCGGGTCAGGCGCAGGGCGAAGGCGATGGAGGCGGCCTCGACCATGGCCTGGCCCCGGTCGGTGATCAGCGGCCAGGACTCGCGGTCGCCGTCGGCGAGGTCGCGCTCGCCGGTGGGGGTGCGGGTGCCGGCGTCGAGTCCGGCGGCGTAGTGCGCCAGCAGGCCGTGCGGATCGGTGCCGCCCGCGCCGGCCACCCGCAGGGCGGCGGGCAGGAAGGTGCGGGCGAAGCCCTCCAGGGCGTCGGAGCGGCGCCCGGAGCGGCTCGGGCGGGGGCCGGGCAGGTCGATCAGCGCCCCGGCGGGACTGGCGTGGGGGAGGACCGCGGTCAGCAGGCCGTCGGCCACCACCTCCCAGTGCTCCCTGGTCCAGCCGGTGTGCGGGCTGAGGTCGCGGTCCTCCGGGGGCAGGCGCATGAGGTCCTCCGTGATCGGGTGGTGGGCCGGAATCTAGGTAGTGCCTGATCGTTCGTCAAGCTGGAGCGATCAAATGAGCGGCTTGATCGGATTGTGATGTTGTCGCCGCGGCAGCGTATTGCCCCGATTTTCCGGCATTCCAGTGATCGCGAGGGCGGCTTCGGAAGCCCGGCAGGTCGATCATGTCAGATCATTTGATCCAAATCTCTTGACTCCGATCGCCTATCTGCTCAGGATGACAGCCAATCGCCCCCACCCTCTGCGGGTCCCGGCCGGAGCCGACCGTTTCCGGGCCCTGTGCACCCTCGTCCTAAGGAGCCCACCGATGCGCTCGACCCCCCTCTCCCGGCGCAGAGCCCTCCGCACCGCCGCCGCGGCCACCTCGGCCGCGCTCTGCGTCACCCTGCTCGCCGCCTGCGGCAGCAGCGGCGACGGGGCGGCGGCCACCGCCGCGGACGACGGCAAGCCGGTCAGCCTGACCTTCTGGGGCTGGGCGAAGGGCACCAAGGACGTGGTCGCCGCGTTCAACGCGAGCCACCCGAACATCCAGGTCGTCTTCGAGGAGATCCCGGCCGGCGCGGCCGGCGGCTACGCCAAGCTCTCCAACGCGGTGAAGGCCGGCAACGCCCCCGACGTCTTCAACGTCGAGTACCCGCAGCTGCCGGACTTCGTCAGCCAGGGCGCCGTCCAGGACATCAGCAAGCTGGTCGACGGCGACCTCAAGGCCAAGTACCTGCCGCAGGCCGTCGAACTCACCTCGCTCGGCGGCCGCACCTGGGCCCTGCCGCTGGACGCCTCCCCCCAGGTCTTCTACTACCGCAAGGACCTCTTCGCCAAGGCCGGCATCACCGTCCCCAAGACCTGGGACGAGTTCCGCACCGCGGCGCAGCAGCTGAAGGCCGCCCAGCCCGACACCCGCATCGCCACCTTCTTCCCCGACGACCCGACCACCTTCGAGGCGATGGCCTGGCAGAACGGCGCCCACTGGTTCGCCGCCGCCGACGAGGCCTGGAAGGCCGACCTGACCGGGCCGGAGACCCGCAAGGTCGCCGACTACTGGCAGAAGCTGGCCGACGAGGACCTCGTGCGCGTCATGCCGTCCTTCAGCCAGCAGTGGACCGCCTCCCTGCAAAAGGGCGAGACGGCCGGCTACCTCGGCGCCACCTGGGGCGGCGGCGTCCTGAAGGCCAACCTCGGCACCGCCCCCGAGGTCAACGGCACCTGGGCGGCCGCGCCGATGCCCAGCTGGGACGGCAGCCCCGCCAGCGGCATGCTCGGCGGCACCACCTTCGCCGTGTCCAAGGACAGCAAGAAGGCCAAGGCCGCCGTCGAGTTCGCCACCTGGGCGACCACCACCGCGGACGGCTTCAAGGCCCGGATCTCCTCCGGCACCTCCTCCGCCTACCCGGCCGCCACCGAGCTCGTGCCGGCCGCCAAGCAGGCCTTCAACACCGACTTCTACGGCGGCCAGGACCTCTACGCCCTCTACGCGGACGCCGCCAAGTCCGTCAAGCCGGGCTGGACCTGGGGCCCGGCGATGGGCGTCACCAACGGCTCGCTGAAGGACTCCTTCGGCAAGGTCGCCGGCCGGACCGGCACCATCGACGAGTCGCTCACCGCCGCGCAGCAGGCCACCCTCGCCGAGTTCAAGAACCGCGGACTGAAGGTCGCCCAGTGACCACCGGCACCCATCCCGGCCGTACCGCCCGCGCCACCGCCGGCCGGTGGCGCGGGCGGTACGGGGCACCGGCCGTGCTGCTCGCCCCGTTCCTCCTGCTCTTCACCGCGTGCACGCTGATCCCGATCGGCTACGCGATCCGGCTCAGCCTCTTCACCGAACACCGCTCCGGCCTCGGCTTCGGCGACGCCGAGACGGTCTTCACCGGGCTCGGCAACTACACCCGGGCACTGTCGGACGCGGCCTTCCGCGGCGGCTTCCTGACCGCCGCCCAGTACTGCCTGATCTACATCCCGCTGATGACCGGCCTGGCGCTCGTCCTGGCCCTGCTGCTGGACTCCACGCTGGCCCGCGCCCGGCGCTTCTTCCAACTGGCGCTGTTCATCCCGCACGCCGTGCCCGGCATCATCGCCGCGCTGCTGTGGATGTACCTCTACACCCCCGGCATCAGCCCCGTACTGGACGCACTGGAGTCCCTGGGCACCCAGCCCGACCCGCTCGGCCACCCGCTGCCCGCCGTCGTCAACATGGCGCTGTGGCAGTGGACCGGCTACAACCTGGTCATCTTCTACGCCGCGCTGCAGGCCGTCGACCGCTCCGTGCTGGAGGCCGCCGTCGTCGACGGCGCCGGGGAGCTGCGCACCGCCCTGAACATCAAGGTGCCGCTGATCCGGCCCTCGATCGCCATGGTCGGCCTGTTCACCGTCATCGGCTCGCTCCAGCTGTTCACCGAGCCGATGATCCTCTACGGCACCTCACCGGGCGTCACCTCCTCCTGGACCCCGAACATGTACGCCTACACGGCCGCCTTCGAACGCCACGACTACGGGCTCGCCGCTTCCGCCTCGGTGCTGCTGGCCCTCGCCGCGGCGGGGCTCTCCTTCGCCGTCACCCGGCTCACCCGGGGCCGCTCCGACCGCCGGCGGGAGGCCGACGCATGACCACCACCGCCACCCGCCCCAGCGGCGCCCCGCCCCGCCGCCCGGCCCGCGCCGCCCGGCCGCGCCGCCCCTGGACACTCTCCAAGACCGCCGTCAACGGCACCCTGGTCCTGGCCACCGTCTACACCCTGTGGCCGCTCGGCTGGCTGCTCACCGCCTCCGCCAAGAACACCGCCGACCTGCTCGGCGGCAACGCCCTGGGCGCCGACAACTTCCGGCTCGGCCAGAACCTGCACGACCTGGCCACCACCGGCGGCGGCATCTACTTCCGCTGGTACCTGAACTCGCTGCTGTACGCCGGGATCGGCTCGCTGCTGTGCGCGCTGGTGTGCGTCGCGGCCGGCTACGCCTTCCACGTCTACCGCTTCCCCGGCAAGGAGAAGGTGTTCGGCCTCGTGCTGCTGGGCGTGCTGGTGCCCACCACCGCGCTCGCCCTGCCGATGTACCTGCTGGCCTCCGAGCTCGGCATCGTCAACACCTTCTGGGCGGTCTTCCTGCCCTCGCTGGTCAACCCCTTCGGCGTCTACCTGGCCCGGGTGTTCTGCGCCGGCTACGTGCCGAACGAGGTCCTGGAGGCCGCCCGGATGGACGGCGCCGGGGAGCTGCGGACCTTCTGGTCGATCGGGCTGCGGATGGTGATGCCCGGCTTCGTCACCGTCCTGCTGTTCCAGTTCACCGCCATCTGGAACAACTTCTTCCTGCCGCTGGTGATGCTCTCCGACAGCCGGCTCTTCCCGGTCAGCCTCGGCCTGTTCAGCTGGAACGCCCAGACCAAGGCCTTCCCCGAGTACTACCCGCTGGTCATCACCGGCTCGCTGCTCGCCGTCGTGCCGCTCGTCCTCGCGTTGGTGCTGCTCCAGCGGCACTGGAAGGCCGGCCTGACCGCGGGGAGCGTCAAGTGAGCCCGAACCCCGCCACCGCGGCGACCGGCACCGCCACCACGCCCGCCCCTACGCCCGACCGGGAGACCACCGTGCCCGACGGCCGGCCCGCCAGCCGCCCCCGCGCCGTCCTCGCCATGCACCGCGAGCTCGCCGGGCGCCTGATCGACCCGCACACCATGGCCCGGCTCACCGCCCTGGCCGACCTCGACCCGGCACTCGTCCTTGACGACTTCAGCACCCCCGAGGCCCGCGCGGCGCTCGCCGACGCCGAGGTGATCGTCTCCAGCTGGGGCTGCCCGCCGATCGACGAGGAGGTGCTGGCCGCCGCCCCGCGGCTGAGCGCCGTCATCCACGCCGCCGGCTCGGTCAAACACCACGTCACCGACGCCTGCTGGCGCCACGGCCTCAAGGTCACCTCCGCGGCCTGGGCCAACGCCCTGCCGGTCGCCGAGTACACCGTCGCCGTCGTCCTGCTCGCCAACAAGCGGCTGCTGCCGATCCGTGAGGAGTACCGGCGCCGCCGCGCCCCCTACGACTGGCAGCTGGCGTACGGGGCGGCCGGCAACTACCGGCGCACCGTCGGCATCGTCGGCGCCTCCCGGATCGGCCGGCGGGTGATGGAACTGCTGCGCCCGCACGACCTGGACCTGCTGCTCCACGACCCGTACGTCGACCCCGCCGAGGCCGCCCGGCTCGGCGCCCGCGCCGTGGAGATGGACGAACTCTGCGCGGCCTCCGACGTGGTGAGCGTGCACGCCCCCGAACTGCCGGCCACCCGGCACCTGATCGACGGCCGCCGGCTCGCCCTGATGCGCGACGGCGCCACCCTGGTCAACACCTCGCGCGGCTCCCTGGTCGACCAGGAAGCACTGGTGCGCGAGGCCGCCTCCGGACGCCTCGACGCCGTCATCGACGTCACCGAGCCGGAGGTGCTGCCCGCCGACTCCCCGCTCTACGAGCTGCCGAACGTCTTCCTCACCCCCCACGTGGCCGGCTCGCTCGGCGGCGAGCTGCACCGGATGGCGGCCGCCGCCGCCGACGAGCTCGCCCGCTACACCGCCGGGCATCCGTTCGCCCACCCCGTCCTCGCCGAGGACGGACACCGCACCGCGTGACCCCGCGCCGCGCCCCCGTGCCGCGCGGCCCCGCAGCACGCTCCTCTCAGCACGTCCCTCGCACCACGTGCTCCCCGCACCAGCAACGAATCGGAGAACCCCATGCCCCGCAGGGTGATCGGCATCGTCATGAACGGCGTCACCGGCCGGATGGGCTACCGCCAGCACCTGGTCCGCTCCATCCTCGCCATCCGCGACCAGGGCGGCCTGCCGCTCGGCGACGGCGACACGCTGTGGCCCGAGCCGATCCTGGTCGGCCGCAGCGCCGACAAGCTCAAGGACCTCGCCGACCGGCACGGCCTCACCCACTGGACCACCTCGCTCGACGAGGCCCTCGCCCACCCGCTCGCCGAGATCTACTTCGACGCCCAGGTCACCCCCGCCAGGGAGACCGCGCTGCGCACGGCGATCGCCGCCGGCAAGCACATCTACACCGAGAAGCCCACCGCCGAGTCGCTGGAGGCCGCGCTCGACCTCGCCCGCCTCGCCCGCGACGCCGGGGTGTGCAACGGCGCCGTCCAGGACAAGCTCTTCCTCCCCGGCCTGCGCAAGCTCAAGCGGCTGGTGGACGGCGGGTTCTTCGGCCGGATCCTCTCCGTGCGCGGCGAGTTCGGCTACTGGGTCTTCGAGGGCGACTGGCAGCAGGCCCAGCGGCCGTCCTGGAACTACCGCGCCGAGGACGGCGGCGGCATGGTCCTCGACATGTTCCCGCACTGGCGCTACGTGCTGGACGGCATCATCGCCCCCGTCCGCTCCGTGTACGCGCACACCGCCATCCACATCCCCGAGCGCACCGACGAGCGCGGGCAGGTCTACCAGGCCACCGCCGACGACGCCGCGTACGGCGTCTTCGAGCTGGAGGGCGGCATCACCGCCCAGATCAACTCCTCCTGGGCGGTCCGGGTGGACCGCGACGAACTGGTGGAGTTCCAGGTCGACGGCACGGAGGGCAGCGCGGTCGCCGGGCTGCGCGAGTGCCGCTTCCAGCACCGCGCGGCGACCCCCAAGCCGGTCTGGAACCCGGACCTGCCGGCGACCGAGCCGTTCCGCGCGCAGTGGCAGCGGGTGCCGGACAACGAGGAGTTCGACAACGGATTCAAGGCGCAGTGGGAGCTCTTCCTGCGCCACGTGACCACCGGCTCCCCGTACCACTGGGACCTGCTGGAGGGTGCCAAGGGCGTGCAGCTCGCCGAACTCGGCCTGCGCTCCGCCCGCGAGGGACGCCGGATGGACGTCCCCGAGCTGTCCCTGTGACGGCCGCCGGCCGCATCCGGGCCGGCCACCGAGCACCCGGCCGCCGGGGAGACCCGAGCGCCCCGCAGCCGCCCGCCGACGAGACGAATGCGCTGACACCATGACCGAGATCCACCTGCCCGGCCACGGCCGGCTCCGGCTGCGCGAGCCCGCCGTCCTGCCCGCCCCGCCCGCCCCCGCCCGCTCGCGGACGGCCTTCGCCGCCGCCCACGTGGTCGCCGACCCGCTGGGCGACAACGCCCCCGGCGCACCCGCCGCCGTCGACTGGGACGCCACCCTCGCCTTCCGCCGACACCTGTGGTCGCTGGGCCTCGGCGTGGCCGACGCGATGGACACCGCCCAGCGCGGCATGGGCCTCGACTGGCCGGCCACCCGCGAGCTGATCACCCGCTCCGGGGCCGAGGCCCGCGCCTGCGGCGGCCTGCTGGCCTGCGGCGTCGGCACCGACCAGCTCGCTCCCGGCCCCCACCCGCTGGACGCCGTCCGCGCCGCCTACGAGGAGCAGCTGACCGTCGTCCAGGAGGCCGGCGCGCAGCCGATCCTGATGGCCAGCCGCGCCCTGGCCGCCGCCGCGCGCGGCCCGGAGGACTACCTGGAGGTCTACGGCAAGCTGATCGCCGCCTGCGAGCGGCCGGTGCTGCTGCACTGGCTCGGCGAGATGTTCGACCCGGCGCTGGCCGGCTACTGGGGCTCCGCCGACCCCGACCCGGCCGCCGCGACCGTGCTGGAGCTGATCGGCGCGCACGCCGACCGGATCGAGGGCATCAAGGTCTCCCTGCTGGACTCCGACCGGGAGATCGCGCTGCGCCGCGCGCTGCCGGCCGGCGTGCGGATGTACACGGGCGACGACTTCCACTACCCCGAGCTGATCCGCGGCGACGAACACGGCCACAGCCACGCCCTGCTGGGCGTCTTCGACCCGATCGCGGCCACCGCCGCGGCGGCGCTGCGGGCGCTCGACGAGGGCGACCTCGACCGCTACGAGGAGCTGTTCGCGCCGACCGTGCCGCTGGCCCGGCACCTGTTCGCCGCGCCGACCTTCCACTACAAGACCGGCGTGGTCTTCCTCGCCTGGCTGGCGGGCCACCAGGACCACTTCACCATGGTGGGCGGCGCGCAGAGCGGACGTTCGGTGCCCCACCTGGTGGAACTGTTCCGGCTCGCGGACGCCGCCGCCGTGCTCCCCGACCCGGATCTCGCGGCCGACCGGATGCGCCGGCTGCTCGCCGTCGCGGGGGTGGCGGCATGAGCGGCGCCGGCGCGGCGAACGGCCTCGCGAGGCTGTCGCTCAACCAGATCACCACCCGGGGCTGGAGCCTTCCGGAGGCCGTGCGGGGCTGCGTGGACGCCGGCATCCCGGCCATCGGGCTCTGGCGCGACAAGGTCGCCGAAACCGGCCTGGCCCGCTCCGCGAAGCTGTGCCGGGACGCCGGACTCGCCGTCAGCAGCCTCTGCCGGGGCGGCTTCCTCACCGCCGACGGCCCCGAGCGGCGCCGGGCCGCGCTCGCCGACAACCTCCAGGCCATCGAGGAGGCCGCCGAACTCGGCACCGACACCCTGGTCCTGGTCGTCGGCGGCCTGCCGGCCGGCAGCCGCGACCTGGTCGGCGCCCGCGCCGCCGTCGCCGACCTGCTCGCCGAACTCGCCACGCACGCGGGCGACTTCGGTGTACGACTGGCGATCGAGCCACTGCACCCGATGTTCTGCGCCGACCGGGCGGTGGTCTCCACCCTGGCCCAGGCGCTCGACCTCGCCGCCCCGTACCCCGCCCGGCAGGTCGGCGTCGTCGTCGACAGCTACCACGTCTGGTGGGACCCGGCACTGCCCGAGCAGATCGCCCGCGCCGGTCGAGAGGGCCGGATCGCCTCCTACCAGGTGTGCGACTGGACCCTGCCGCTGCCCGCCGACGCCCTGCTCGGCCGGGGCCACGTCGGTGACGGCCACATCGACTTCCGCACCCTCACCGACCTGGTCACCGCCGCCGGGTACGAGGGCTGGATCGAGGTCGAGATCTTCAACCAGGAGATCTGGGACACCCCGGGCGAGCTGACGCTGCGCACCCTGATCGAGCGGCACCTGACGCACCTGGCCTCGCCGTGAGAGTCGTCGTCGCGCCCGACTCCTTCAAGGGCACCGTCACCGCCCGGGACGCCGCCCTGGCGCTGTCCGCCGGCTGGCGCTCGGTGCGGCCGGACGACGAGCTGCTGCTCCGTCCGATGGCCGACGGCGGGGAGGGCACCCTCGACGCGCTCGCGGCCGCCCTCCCCGGCGCCGTCCCGTACCCGGTCCCCGACTGCACCGGCCCCGACGGGGGGCCGGTCACCGGCCGCTACGCGCTGCTGCCGGACGGCACCGCGCTGGTCGAACTCGCCGACACCGGCGGCCTGCCGCTGCTCGGCGGCGCCCTCGCCCCGCTCACCGCCGGCACCCGCGGCACGGGCGAGACCATCGCCGCCGCACTGGACGCCGGCGCGCGGCAGGTGACCGTCGCACTCGGCGGCTCCGCGTCCACCGACGGCGGCGCCGGGCTGCTGGCCGCCCTCGGCCTGCGGCTGCTGGACGACACCGGCGCCGACCTCCCGGACGGCGGCGGCGCCCTCACCCGGGCCGCCCGGCTCGACCGCACCGCCCTGCGCGCCGCCCCGCCCGGCGGCGTCCGGCTGCTGACCGACGTGACCAACCCGCTGCTCGGCCCCACCGGGGCGGCCGCCGTCTACGGGCCGCAGAAGGGTGCCGACCCGGCCCGGATCGCCGTCCTGGAGGCGGGGCTGCGCCGCTTCGCCGACCTGCTCGGGGGCGACCCGGCCCTCCCCGGCTCCGGCGCGGCCGGCGGCACCGCGTACGGCCTGGTGACCGCCTGGGGTGCGCAGGTGGTCCCCGGCGCGGCGGCGGTGGCCGAGCTGACCGGCCTCGACGAAGCCCTCACCGGGGCCGGCCTGGTGATCACCGGCGAGGGCCGCTTCGACCGCACCAGCCTGCTCGGCAAGGCGGTCGGCGAGGTCCTCGCCCGCGCGGAGCGGGCCGGCGTCCCCGCCCGGGTCGTCGCCGGGGAGGCCTCCGACCCCGGCGCGCTCACCCTCACCGGGCTGTCCGGGGACCCGGCCGACGCCCGCCACCGGGCGGCCCACTGGCTCACCGCCGCCGGCGCCCGACTGGCCCGCGCGGCGCCTCCTTTCACCGTCTGACGACGTGGAAGGCCTCCCGCGATCCGGACCACGCGGCCGAGAAGGCCCGCGCCGAGCACCTCCACTCGATCGCCTCCACCCGAGCACCTCCACCCGAGCACCTCCACCCGAGCACCTCCACTCGATCGCCGACGGCGAGGTCATACCGAAGACGCCCACCGTCGTCCCGCCCGGCCCCCACCTCCCAGGAGGAGCTCCCCCCATGACCGCCGCGCCGAACCCCGCCCTGCTCTCCCGCCGCCGCCTGCTGCGACTCGCCGCCATCGGCACCACCGCCCTCACCCTCGGTGCCCTCCCCACCCCCGCCACGGCCGCGGCCGACGCCTACGACACCCTGCGCCTGCGCTGGCTCGACCTGCTCACCGGCACCGGCTTCGACCCGGCCACGGCCCCCTACGCCACCACCCTCGCCGCCCTCGGCGACCGGGCCCGCACCCAGCTCCAGGCCATGGCCCCGACCTCCACATCCCTCTGGCCGGACCTCCCCTTGGGCACCGCCTCGGCGAACGTCACCGCCTCCCACACCCGCCTGCGCACCCTGGCCATGGCCTGGGCGCAGCCCGGCACCGGTCTGACCGGTGACCAGGCCCTGGCCACCGCGATCACCACCGGCCTGAACCACCTCAACACCACCACCGGCGCCTACACCCCCACGGCCACCGCCTACGGCAACTGGTGGGACTGGCAGATCGGCACCCCGCAGGCCCTCCTCGACACCTGCGTCCTGGCCCACGACCTCCTGCCGCCCACCCGGCTCTCCGCCCTGCTCGCCGCCGTGGACCGCCAGGTCCCCGACTCCCTGGTGTCGAGCTACACGGGCACCAGCACCGGCGGCAACCGGGTGGACCTGTGCCGCGTCCTGGCCCTGCGCGGAGTGCTGGGCCGCACCTCCGCCAAGCTCACCACCGCCACCACCGCGCTCTCCCCGGTCTTCCCGTACGTCCTGGCCGGCGACGGCCTGTACGCCGACGGCTCCTTCGTCCAGCACACCTGGGTGCCGTACACCGGCTCCTACGGGGAGGTGCTGCTCGGTGGCCTGAGCAGGCTCTTCGCCCTGCTGGCCGGTTCCGCCTGGCAGATCTCCGACCCGTCCCGGCAGAACGTCTTCGACGCCGTCACCGACGCCTACGCGCCCTTCCTCTACAACGGCCTGGTGATGGACGCCGTGAGCGGGCGGGCCGTCAGCCGGGGCCGCCAGAGCGGCGACCAGCTCCAGCTCCAGCAGGACGACCACGTCCGGGGCCACACCCTGATCGGCCACATCCTGCGCCTCGCCGACTCCGGCGCCGCCCCGGCCGCCCAGTCCGCCGCCTGGCGCTCCGCCGTGAAGGGCTGGCTCACCCGTGACCACTACCTGCCCTACCTCTCCAACGCCTACCTCGACGTCCCCGAGCTCGCCCGTGCCCAGGCCCTCCTGAACTCCGCCACCGCCGCCGCCCCCGAGCCGCTCGGCGCCCGGGTGTTCGCGATGGACCGCGCCGTGGTCCGCCGCTCCGGCTGGGCCGCCTCGCTCAGCCTCTGCTCCGCCCGCACCACCTTCTACGAGACCGGCAACGGCGAGCACCTGCGCGGCTGGCACACCAACAACGGCATGCTCTCCTGGTGGGGTGCCACCTTTGGCAACGGCCAGTACTCGGACGCCTTCTGGCCCACCGTGGACCCGTACCGCCTGCCCGGCACCACCGTCTCCGCCAAGCCGCTCGCCGACGCCGCCGGCGGCACCTGGGGCGCACCCCGCCCGGACTCCACCTGGGCCGGCGGCGCCACCGACGGCACCTACGCCGCCGTCGGCCAGGACCTGCGCGGCCTCTCCTCCACCCTGACCGGACGCAAGTCCTGGTTCCTGCTGGACGATGCGGTGGTCTGCCTCGGCGCGGGCATCAGCTGCACCGACGGCACCCCGGTGGAGACCGTCGTCGACAACCGCAACCTCGGCCCCGCCGGCACCCACGCCCTCACCGTGGACGGTGCCGCCCAGCCCACCACCCTCGGCTGGTCCCAGCGCCTCGACGGCGCCCGCGCCGTCGCCGTCGCGGGTTTCGGCGGCTACGTCCTGCCCGCCGGCACCACCCTGCGGGCGAAGCGCGAGGCCCGCACCGGCAGTTGGCACGACATCAACACCGGCGGCTCCACCGAGCAGCTCACCCGCCGCTACCTCACCCTCTGGTTCGACCACGGCACCAACCCCACCGACGCCGGGTACGAGTACCAGGTGCTGCCCGGCGCGACCGCCGCGGCCACCGCGGCCCGGGCGGCCGCCCCCACCGTCACCACCCTCGCCAACTCCCGTACGGTCCAGGCGATATCCGACTCCGCCTCGGGTGTCACCGCCGCCAACTTCTTCGCCGCCGGCACGGCCGGGCCGCTCACCGCCTCCGCCCCCTGCTCGGTGCTGGTCCGCGACACCGACAGCACCCGCACCGTCACCGTCGCCGACCCCTCCCGCCGGGCCGCCACCGTCACGCTCACCCTCGCCGGCACGGGCCGCCCCACCGAGGCCGCCGAAGGCGTCAGTGTGCTCTCCACCGAGGGCGCGGTGACCCTCCTGGTGGAGCTCGGCGGCACCCAGGGCGCCGGCCGCACCATCACCCTCACCACCGCCTCCGGCGCCCCGGCGACCGCCACCGCGACCCTGCTCGACCCCACCCAGGACAGCTACGTCCGCGACGGCTCCTACGCCACCACCAACTACGGCACCGCCACCACCCTGACGGTCAAGAACACCAACACCACCGACAGCGGCTTCAGCCGGCGCGCCCTCCTCACCTTCGACACCACCGCCGTCCCCGGCACCGTCCGCCGCGCCGTCCTCTGGGTCCACGGCGCGGTCGCCGACTCCGGGGGCACCCTCGCCACCCTCCAGGCCTTCACCACCGCCCCCACCCCCTGGACCGAACCCGCCGTCACCTGGGCCAACGCCCCCGGCCTGGCCCAACCCCTCGGCACCGGCCGGATCTCCACCACACCCGACTGGATCCCCCTCGACGTCACCCCCGCCGTCACCCCGGGCAACCCCTCCCTCACCCTGGCCCTCTTCCAGCCCCTCGCCACCGTCGGCCTCGCCGTCAACCTCGACGCCCGCAGCCACACCACCTTCCACCCCGTCCTGGAGGTGATCACCTCCTGACCGGCCACCGCCGCACCATCGGGTCGCGGGACCGGACGCATCCATGGACGACGAGACGCCGCTGCGGGGCCGGGCCTACGGAACCGACCACGACGACCCCGTCCCCGGGCACGTGTACCGCGAGCGTGTCGGTGGTCCGCTCGACGGCCTCTCCTGGACGTCACCGCCTGGGACGCCGACCGGCTTGCCGGCGGCGCCGCGCTCGCCACCGAGATCGGCCAGTACGGCGCCGGCGGCCTCGGGGCCACACGACCGCGAGGTCAGCCGAGAACCCCGCCACCGGGTCCCACAGCGCGTCAGTTGGCATCGTGGCGGTGGTGAGGTTGCCGGAGAAGTCAGTCGTCCGCGTCCGCGAAGGCCGGATCCCACGCGGCCGGGGCCCCGGAGGCCACGGTCCGCCTGGTGCCATTCGACCCTCGGGCATCCGCCCGACTGCTTCTTGACGCGCTGGACCACCGCCAGGCCGTCCAGATGGCGGCTGAACTGCTCGAACTCCTGAAGCGCGAGGCCGAGTCCCAGGCCCGATGAACATTTGATCAGCGCGTGCGGCGTCCGGCACCAGCCGGGCGCCGCACGCGTTTCCAAGGTTCCACCCCACCGCCGACAGATCACCAGCGGATAGCGCCACCCCCGCCGGGGCATAGCCAGAACCAGACCCACCAGGGGAAGGAGACCAGCAGGATGTCGCGGCGGGATGCGGTACAGCCGGCGTTGAGGGTGATGCTGCAAAGGGAGGCCTACCCGGACCCCTACCTGGAGCTGCTGCGCGTCGGCGTGGAGCACCAGGACGTCGCCGAGGACATCGTTCTGACGCTGGCGGTGGACGGGGCGCTCGTCACCGGGACCGTGATCCCGACCGCGGAATGGGAGGACCTGTACGTCCGACAGGTAGCGGAAGCCGACTATTACGGGATGCGGAAGGTCGTGCGGGAGGTGATCGGGCACCTGGACCAGGCCGTCGAGGGCGGGCGTCGCCGCAGGGCGGCCGACCCACGCTTCCTGCACCTGAAAGACGTCACCGTCCGCTCGGGGCGGAGCGCCCGGAGGCTGCCGGCCTGGCGGGGGCCGCTCGCGGCCGTCGGTGGCTGGAGCCTGGGCGAGCCGGACGAATGCTGAGGGTCCCGTCGGGCGCGCGCGACCGACAGGTACGGATCGTCGCCGGGTGCCGTTCGTCAGCTGCGGCGACTCAGGAAGCCCCTGCCGGGTCTACGTGGCGACGACCGGCGAGGCCGAGGCCGGCGGCGTACCAGTCGACGTGGGTGGCGACGGCGGCGAAGACGCCGGGCCACGTCTCCTCCTGGAGGATTGCCCGGAGCAGCAATTCGCGGACATCGGCGAGGTAGGCGTCGAGGCGGTGGCCGGTGCGGGTGAGTACCGCGCCCGCCGGCCGGGACCTGGGCCGCCCGATCCTGGATTCCCCGCTGGTGCGCGGCGCGATGTGGCTGTGCTGGAGTGGCCACGACGGCATCCGCACCCTCCACCAGGGCGCCGGCCTGGCCCGCGGCTGGACCGAGCGCGACGTCGACGGCCTGGACGGCTGGGTGGCCCTGGTCGACGGCCGGATCGTCCTTGCCACCCGCCCTGGCGGCCTGCCGGAGCCCGTCGTCCACGCCGAGGCCTGGCAGGCCGGCGCGACGCTGCACGCCGCCCTCGCCCAGCACCCCACCCGCCCCGACCACACCCAGGACGAAGACGAGGGCGAGGGCGACGACCAGGAGCACGGGATGCTCGGCGGCATCCGCCACCGGGTCCGCCGAGCATCCGCCGGGATGACCCCGGAAACCATCCAGCAGGCCCCGCACCAGGCCCGGGACGACGAACGCGCCGCCGACCGCTACGCCGACGCCGGCCACGAAGCCGCCTACGCCACCGCGGACACCATCCGCGCCGAGTGGCAGCGCGTCCGCGACCACACCGCCGAAACCCGCGCCGAGCGCTACGACCCCGACCACGACACCGCCCTCCAACACGCCCTGCGCGCCGAACGCCACCGACGCGACGTCGCCGACTGCGCCCGCGAGGCCGCCCACCGAGCCGGCCGCCCCGCCGCCTGCTCGCCGCCGAGTGCATCTGCCTGGGCCGCCGCCCGGCACTGGGGCCCTGCCTGTTGAGGCGCCAGCCGCCCGGTACCAAGGCCTCGTCCGCTGGCGCTGCCTGCTGTGCCTTTCCCGGTCCGCCGCCTGCTGTGCCGGGCTCGCCCAGCCTTCAGCGGCCGCCAGACCACCCCGCCGCTCGGCCCGTCGGCCGCCGTCGCCTGGTGGCTGGTGGATTCGTCACGGGCCGGGTGGTGGATCGTCGTGTGGTCCCGCTGCTGCGGTGTCGTCTTGGACAGCGCTGTTCCAGGCGTGCTGGTAGGTGGTGAGGGCAGCTCGTAGGCGCCGGCCTTGGGGGGTGTCGGGCAGGCGGAGCCGGCCGCGGCGACTGGCGAGGTCGGCGGTTGCCTGGCGGGCGGCGGGGAGCACCGTGGTGCTGCCGGCGGCCAGGGCTGCGCTGTGCCAGTAGAGCTGTCGGTTGACGGCTTTCGACAGGCCGGACGTCGGGTCGCCGATGAGCGCCTGGGCGGCGGTGGCGAGTTCGGCTTCGGCGGCTGCGAACGTGTCGTGGTTGTCGGGTGTCGGTGCGGGCACCGCCGCAGTGCCGGCCCGCCCGCCGTCGGCGACAGGCTCGTCCCCGGCGGCTGTGAGCGCGTCGTCGTCCTGCCCCCGTTCGGTGTCCGTCTGCCGCCGCGTCCCGCCGCTGTGGGGCGGGGCTGTCCCGCTCTGGCCGGGGGGGGGGGGGGGGCTGTGGTCGGAGCCTTCGTCGTGGCCCTGGCCGCCGTCCGGACCGGCTGGAGGGACCGGAATGAACGTCCCGGGCCAGCGTACTTAGACACCACCGCGGGGACGGTTCCTGCTATTGTCACGCCCCTAGGCTTTGAACGTGTTCAATATTGGGGGGCGAGTGGATACGTCGGGCGTGTGTCGGCCGGTGCCGCGGGCGGCACGGGTTCTGGTGGTACTGGCGATGCTGTGCACGGCACCAGCACTGGTCTGGGCGGCCGCCAGCGGCGGGACCTTCCTCGACGGTCCGCTCATGCTCGGTTCACTGGTAACACCCGTACCCCTTCTCGCGCGGAGTGCGGACAACTTTCGGGCAGCTTGCCGGGTCACCGGCTGGGGGGTGCTCGCGCTCTCGGCTGTCGGCTTCCTCTTCGGCCTCTTCGTGCTGGCGCCGGTGGGCATCGTTCTGCTCGCCGCGGCAAGCCGGTCGTGTCCCGGGTCCCGCCGCCTCCCGCTGCTGGTCGGCACCCTGGTGCCGGTGGTGACCCTCGGCCTTGCCGGCTGGGTGTTCGGCCCGTTGCTGATCGGCCCGTACTTCAGGGAGCCGGACGCTTTCCTCGCCACCGTTCGTGAGGGCAGTTCACTCCTTGGCCCGTCGCTTCCGGCGGAGCTCCTGGTCGACGGCTCAGGCCTCGGCCACGGTGCCACAAGCGTCAGTGTGGGGCAGACCGGCGGAGTGCCGGGCGGCACGCTCACGGTCGTCTTCGCCCCTCGCACTCCCGCCGCCGATCTGGCCGTCCTGCGGCAGAGGATCGCGGGCCTGCCGGGCGTCGGCGATGTCAGGCTCTGCAACCCACCCGCCCACAACTGCCGCTGACCGGGAACCGGACCCGCCGCCCGGTTGGCCGCTGCCGCTTGCCCGCGCGCCGGCCGCCCGCCCCGGGCACCGAGCGGGTGCGGACGGTCCGTGCTGCACCAGGTTTTCGATCCGGGCGGCACCGGGCCGGGGCTGCGGCCAACGGCTCGTCGACGGCGGGGTTCTCCTCGGCGCCGGCAGCTGGTCGACTCCCGCGTCGCCCCGATCGGCGCCCAGCTCGTCTGAGGCCCACCCGCCCCGGTCCGCTGCCGCACCGGTTCTTCGCCGGGTTCGCCAGGGGGCCTCGCCCCGGCGTCGTCGTTCCGGCGGTTGTCGGGCTCCGGCGTCGGTTGTCGGCTTCGTCGCCGCTCCGGGTGCCGTCCGGCTTGCCTCGGCGACGTCCCGTCCCACCCGCATCCGGTGCTGTCGTCGTGGCGGTCGGCGGTCGGTCCGCTCGCCGAGCGCGCCGGGTCGACGTCCTCGCCGCTGCCCCGGTCATGGCCGCCCGTCGTTCGGCTCGCTGCTGTTCCCAGCCTGCTGCCGCCGTTCCGGCTCGTCCTCGCGACGTCCTGGCCTGCCGCCTGCCGCCTGCCGTCCGGCCTCGGCGTTTGCCGCCGCCCCGCCGCCGTCCCGCTGCTCCGGCGTCGTCCCGGTGTCGCGGTCCGGCTTGTTCGCTGGGCTGGGCCGAGTAGCGGGTGTTCGCGGCGGGGCCGGCGTACACGGCGGAGGCCTGTCCGTGGTGTTCCGTTACCGTCCCGCCGTGACGGAACCCGCTGGGCCCGTGCCCGGCCGCCGGGCGGTGCCCCGCGGCCGCGCGCCGTTCCGTCGCCTAGGGTGCCTCGACGGCCCGCGGGTCGCTGGTCAGCGCGTAGCGGCGGGCGGCTGTTCGGCGGTGCTGCCGATCTCCTCGCCGGGGATACCCAGGGCTTCCTCGGCTTTGCGGTCGCAGAGGTAGCCGGGGGCGACCTGAAGGGCGAGCAGGCCGAGCTCGTGGCGGACGTTCAGCCGTTGCCGGGCCATGTCGCGGCCCCGGGCGACGCAGGAGTGCCACTGCTCGGTGTCCCAGCCGTCGGGGCCGTGGACGACGGCGAGCTCGGCGGCCGGAACGTCGGGCCGGGACCGGACGTCGGCGACCGAACGCGCGATGATCTCGGCGACGACCGTGGCCTCGGGCGGCCGCCCGCCCGAGGCCACGGCGTCGGCCAGGCGCTCGGCGATCAGGTCGGTGAGCTCCGCGAGCCTGCCCTTGAGGTCGACGACCGCCCGCACCGGCAGCACCAGGCCGGTGTCCCACGCGTGGGACAGCTCCAGGCCGGCTTCCCGCCGGACCGTGGCCTCGATCGCCTCGGCCGCGGCCGCCAGGTCCAGCAGCCGGTAGGCGGTCGAGCGGCTCACCCCGAACTCGGCGCCGACCGTGCCCCGCTTCTCGGCCTTTCCAACCTCGCCGCCACCCACTATGTCCTGTCCGCACACCCGGAGAAGAAGAACGGCCCCATCGCCTCGTAGAGCTACGACCGTGGGGACCGACAGGGCGGCGAGGCGGCGGCGGACCGTGAGCGTGAGCAGCAGCCACTACGTCGAGTGGCGCCTGCCTGGCTATGACCCGATCCTGGAGCTGGGCGTGGCGCCCGCGTGGCTCCAGGTCAGCGAGCAGATTCCGACTACAGCACGGGGAACGATCATGGCCAACGTCACATGCTTTTCGGTCCACCCAGAACCACAGTCCATCCCGCCCGACGGGACGGTCTTTTTCTCGGTAGGCCCGGATGATCGTTTCGGCGGCGCCGCGATCACGGCCACTGTCCAGGCGGGCTCAGGCTCGGGAAAGACCGTGTTTGCCGAGGTGATACAGATGGCCACGCGGAGTCAGATCGACTTTCCCGGACCTGCGACGAGCCACTTCCTCGACATCGTCGTCAGGAACAACGGTCACGTCAGCGACGGCGCCGCGACCATCGACTTCTACGACGTTTTCATCACCTCTATCACTCCGTAGCCCGCTCCGACGGTGGTTTCAGATAGTGGCCCCACCGGGCCGCCGGCCAGCGCAGCCACAACTGCGAGCCGCGCTGCGGCCGGCTACGGCTACCCCGGCGACGCCGAGCGCCTGGACGCCGAACTCGCCGAGCAGCTGCTGCGCCGCGTGCTGGTCGACCGACTCGACCAGGTTCCCCGCCGTCGTGGACCTGGTCGCGGTCGCCGAGATCGCCGCCGCCTACCGCGGCCGCGTGCTGCTCGCCGCCGACCCGGAGACATCCGACGCCGTCGACCAGGCCGTCGCCGACCTGCTGGCGCGGCAGGGCGCCGAGTGACCGACCAGCACCAGCAGCCGGACCCGGCAGACGCCGTGGTCACCGACCGCGCCGCCCAGCGCGCCAAGGAGCTCGGCGCCACCAAGGCACTGGAAGCGCTGCGCGCCAACTCGCACACCGGCCGCGGCTCGGCCGCCCGCTCCGCACCGTCACCGAGGGCAGCCAGCACAGGCACCGATCCATGAGGGCTGCGGAGTCCTTCCACCTGCCATCGAACTCGCCGATTAGGTGGCGCCCGCTGTGCGGGAGGGACGGCGGGCGCGCCCGGGGCCGGGGCGACGTTGTCCGCCGGGGGCGGGCCGTGGCGGTGGTGAGCGCTCGGCGAAGGCCGGCCCCCGCCCGGCCGCCTCCCATGCGTGGGGTGACGGCGACTCCGCCAGGCCGCCAGGAGGACGAGCCCGTCGTTCTGGCCGATGTCGCCGACCGCCCCGGTGCCCGTCCCGGCCGACGACGACGCGCGCCCGCCCGCTGCACTGCCGCCTGCCCGCGCACCGTCCGGTTCTGCCCCGGCCGCCGCCGGCTGCCCGGTTCTGTACCGCCTGCTGCCGATCGCCTCGCTCGGGCCGCCGGCGTACCGTCACCCGACGGTCGGCGAGTCGCCGATCGGTCGGGCCCGCACCGCCGCCCGGCCCGCCGCCGGTCGAGGCCCGCTGCCCCGCCTTCAGCCGCCGCCCGGCCGGCCCGGCCTGGCCTGCTCTGGTGCGGCTGCGCTGCCCGGTGGTTGGTTTCGTTACGGGCTGGGTTGTGGTGGATCGTCGTGTCGTTCCGTCACGGTGCTGTTCCCGGTGCTGTCGCGGTGCCGGTTCTGGTGGTGTTCCAGGTGTTCTCGTAGGCGGTGAGGGCGGTGTGGAGGCGTTGGCCTTGGGGGGTGTCGGGCAGGCGGAGCCGGCCGCGGCGGCTGGCGAGGTCGGCGGTGGCGTAGCGGAGGTGGGGCAGCAGCATGTCCTCACCGCGGACCAGCGCGGTGGTGTGTCGGTACAGCTGTCGGTCGACGGCTTTCGACAGGCCGGACGTCGGGTCGCCGATGAGCGCCCGGGCGGCGGCGGCGAGTTCGGTCTCGGCGGCCGTGAACGTGTCGTGGCTGTCGGGTGTCGGCGCGGGCACCACCGTGGTGTCGGCCCGCCCGCCGTCGGCGACGGGCCCGTCCCCGGCGGCCGCGAGCGCGTCGTCGTCCCGGCCCCGGCCGGGGGCGGGGTTCGTCTGCCGCTGCGTCCCGCCGTCGTAGTTCGGCCCGCTCTCCGGCTCGGCGACCGGCGCGTCCGGCCGCTGCGCCCCGTTGCCGTGGGGTGGGGCGGTCCCGGTCTGGCCGGGGCCCGGCAGGGCGGCGGGTTCGGTCTCGGTGGTGGCGGGCGCGGTGTCGTCCTGTTCCGGGCTGGGGCCTGGTGGGGTGGCGGCCCCGGTCTGGCCGGGTACGGGCCGCTCGGGCCGGTGTGGTGGTGCTACGGCCGGTTCGGGGTGGGTGTGCGGGGTGCCGTCGTCGAAGACGACGGTGAGCCGGGCCCCGGCCGCCGTGGCCGTGTGCTGCGCCCCGGCGGTCCTGTCGTTGCCGCTGGGGTCGGGCTTCGCGCCGGTCGTGGCGGTGGTGGTCTGCTCGCGGTCCTTGCCGGGGGTGTTGTCGGCCGGGCGGTCGGGAGCCCCTGGTGCGCGTCGGCGGCGGGAGGGGAGGAGTTCGTCGTAGGCGGTGGTGGTGGGCAGGGGGCGGGTGTCCGGAGGAAGGACGGCCCGGACCCGTACCGGCTCGACGGCCGGCGCACGGCCACGGTCGGGGCTTTCACCGTGGCCGTGGCCGCCGTCCGGGACCGGGGCGTCCGCCTCCGCCGTCGTCTTGTCTGTCCCGGGCCGGCAGGTGTTCTGGAAGGCGGTCAGCAGGGCTTCGGGGACGGCCTGCTGGCCGTGGACCTGCGCGCGCTTGCCGCGCCCCGCGGGGGCGGGCTCGCCCTGCTGCCCGCGGGCCGCCTGGTCGAAGGTGGGTGCGGGGAGTCCGAGGAGGGCGAAGGCGCCGTCGAGTGCGGCCTGGGCGGTGCGGGCGTGCCGGACGAACACCGGGACCTGGCCGCCGTCCAGGCCCTCCAGTGCCCGCTGGGCGTGTTCGTCGCCGCCGAGGAGGGCCAGGAGGGCGCGGGCCTCGTCCCGTAGGGCGGGGAGTTCTTCCTCGAGGCGGCGCCGGCGGTGTTCGGCCTGGCGGCAGGCCGGGCTGCAGTGCAGGGCGGGGCGGCCGGTGGCCGCCTTCGGCAGGGCGCGGCCGCACCCGGGCCGTGCGCAGGCCGGCCCGGTGCTCAAGGTTTCCGTCACCCGGAAGATTCTGACGAAACGCCAGCCGGACCGGAAGCGGGCCCCGGCGCGTGAGGCCCGGCCGCGCGCCGTCCCGGCCGGCGTCCGGCCCGTCTCGGGGCGGGGTGCCTGGTCGTCGCCCGGCCCGCGGTCCCCTGTTCCCGGCCAGGCCCGTCGCCGCGCGGGGTCGACCCCTGAGTGCCCGCCGCTGGCCGGGGCTGTGCCGGGGTGGTTGCGTCACCGTCTCCCGGTGACGGAACCACCCGAAGGCCGCAGGGTGTGACCTGTCGGCCGTGATGGCCGTGGAATGGCCCCACAGGCCGGGTTGTCTGGACCTTTGGTTGTGCCTGCTGGGGGTGTTCGCGGGGTCGGTGTGGGATGGGGTTTGGTGACTGTGTGTGGTGGTTGGTGGGGTCGGAGGGCCGGGTCGGCCCGCTTGGGGGTGGGCCCGGTGTTGTGGGTTGTTTTCGGGGTGAATTCTTCCGGGTATTCCGTGCTGTTGCTTTTATGGATTCGCTGCCTGTGGTGGTCTGAATTCGGGTTGGGATTGCGGGGTGGTGGCGGGGGTTGGTGTTCGGTTTCGTCCAGGGGTGGAGCCGCCGGCCCCGCCCCGTCTGGGTCGTTCCGGCCTGCTGTGCCCTGCCCGCCCGCCCGCTGCGCCGCCGTCCAGGCCGGGCACGCCGTCCGGGCTTCGCCCCGTTCGGGGCCGTGCGCGGGTCGGGGGTGGCCGTCCGGGCCCCTTTGCGTCGTCGTCGCCGTCCCGCCGTGCTGGCCGCGGTCCGGGGCCGTGCTGCCATCCGGCTGCGCCTTCGGAGGCCCCGCTGCGCGCCGCCGTCGAGGCCGTGTCGCCGTCGAGGCCGTGCCCGTCCACTGCGCCGCTCGCTGGACGGGTGGGTGGCCGTCAGGCCGTCCTGATGGGGGAGGTGGGTCAGCGGCCGGCGAGGTGGCGGGAGGTGAGTTCGACGTCCTGGAGCTGGGTGGTGGTCAGGCGCCGGGCTTCCCAGATGACCGTGGCCAGGTCCACGGCCCGGGTGTGGAGCGGCGGCAGGTCGTCGGGTAGGTGGATGCCACCGAGTGCTGCGAGGTCGGGGGCGGGGATACCGAGCACGCCGGCGAAGCCGGCTACCAGCTCGGGGGTTGCTTCGACGGTGCCGCGGCCGACCCCGCCGATGGTGGACGGAGACAGGTAGATCCGTCCGTCGGTGACCGCGTACAGGGCCCTGACCGTGCTTGGCCAGGTGAGGTTCCGGCTGTGGGCGAGCCCCAGGAGCACCGCGCCGAAGCCCGGCTCGTACCGGTGGTACGGCCGGTCGACCCCGCCACGCCCCTCACGCCGCACCAGGGGCTGCGCCCGGATCGCGTCCAGCAGCGGTCGCCGGTTCTCGGCGGGCATGACCATCGCGTTGTAGACGACGGTGCTGATCGACCAGTTCGGGTTGCGGGTGATCGGTGTCAGGTCGTCGGGCACCGGTTGTCCGGCGAGGACGAACAGGTCAGCGGCGTGCAGGCCGAGTGCCGGTCCGAGGTCTCTCAATAGCCGTCCGGTCGGCGGCTGCCCGCCGAGCACGGTTTGCAGCTCTGCCGGGTCGATGCCGGCCGCTGACGCAAGCGTGGCGGAGCCGAGCGCCCGGTGGCCCGTCAGGTACGCCAGCAGCGCGCCGAACCGTAGTAGGCCTGCCATGTCGTCAGCCTACCGACGGTCGGCGGCCGCTAGGTGCTGGCCGTCCTGGGGCGCCGTCTGGAGCTGTAGGTGCAGTGCTGGTGCAACGCGGTGTTGTGCGGGGGTGCAACGCGGGGCTGTGTTGCGGGTCTGACCAGGTGTTATGTGGCTGGGGGCGGCGCGGGTGGGCGTGTTGCACCGGGCTGCGCCGGTTCGCCGGCCTCGGCGGCCCGCTGCCGCTTGTCCGCGTCGCCCGGTGCCGCGCCCCGCCCTGGTGGCCGTCCTGGTCCGGTGTTCGGTTTGGTGTCGCCGTTCCGGGAATTGGCCGGGTGACGTTGGACGGGATTTCTTGGTTGGTCGGGAAGGGCGGTCGCCGTGTCGTCGTGGAGGGCCGTAGGCCCCTTTTCGGCGCGCCTGAATTCGATTCCTCGCCGCTGGGCCCCGGAAGGGTTTCGGATTGCGGCCAGAAAGGGAACGAAAGGGAATCCGGATTCCCGCTGAGAGTACGGCCGGATAGAGCCGGAATGGACGGTTATCGCAAGGTTGCCTGTTAGCCCTCGGCACTCGCCAGGGAACCGTCATGATAGAGCTGTGCGGAAGCGTTGGGAACGCTTTGGAAACGCCGCCTGGTTTGATTCTAATTCCGCTCCGTATTCTGGGGTTGAGGGCCCGCCAGCCACCGCCGTCCGGGGGCAACGTGAGGGCCCGCCACCCGAGGCCAGGGAGGCCCGGGCCGGACCGGTGGGCCCGGAGGGTTCTCCCGAGGGCCGCAGGCCCCGCCCCAGGGGCGCCGGATGGGCCGCCGGCCCAGCAACCAGGCGGCGGACCGGCCACCGGCCGGGACCGGGGGAGGGGCCGGGAGGGGGAGGTTGTGACTGATATCGGAAGTCCGCGACACATCGTCAACGCCGAGGGCCGCAGGCCCCGGCCGGCACCCCGCCCGCTCGGAGGGATGGGCTACTACCCGAATTCCGCGTCACATCGTCAACGCTCACCCCCGGGCGCAGCCCGGGAAACCCTGCCAGCAACCGGCCCGCAGGGCCGTGAAAACACCAGCCCAACAAGACCAGAAAGCTGACCGATTGACGGGCCGTAGGCCCGGGGAAAAGCCACCAAAAAGGCGGAGCGCAGCGACGTCCCACGCCCGCTCCAACGGCGCGTGCCGCGCCCACGAATTCGCCACCGGCGAATTCCCCCAACCACCCACCGCCCGCCGAGGCGCAGCCGAGGCCACACCACGCACGGTGACGCCGTAGGCGGCACCCCCCGGCTGACGCCGCGTCAGCGGCGCCCCGGCCGCCAGGCCGGGGGTAAGGCCCTTCAGGGCCTTCCGCCCC